>CAZVCS010000116.1:0-5858 GCA_964625765.1 uncultured Dehalococcoidales bacterium
GCGCGCATGGTTTGGGACCATGAGGTCGGAGGTTCAAGTCCTCTCACCCCGACCAGGCATGTAGGTGACATAAGGGGCGGCTCCGCAGGTCGGCGCCGCCCCTTCTTGTGCCCCTGACCCGACCGGCCGCAGAACGCGCGCGCAGAGTCATACGTATTGATTTGGCGCCGGACGGCTGGTAGACTGAGCCGCGCCAAGCGGCGAGAGCGACTGACATAACACAAGGAGGACCGATGGAGATCAAGACCGTTGGAGTTGTCGGCGCGGGCACCATGGGAAACGGCATTGCCCAGGTCGCCGCGCATGTGGGCGGGTTGAATGTCATCATGAACGACATCAAGCAGGAGTTCGTTGACCGCGGACTCGCCACGATCGACAAGAACCTCGCCCGCCTGGTCGCCAAGGAGCGCATCACGGAGGAGCAGAAGGCCGCGGTCCTTGCCAGAATCAAGACCAGCGTCGATGTCGCGGACATGAAGAACGCCGACTTTGTCATCGAAGCGGCTACTGAGACGCTTGACCTGAAGCTGGACCTCTTCAAGAAGCTCGATGCCGCCTGCAAGCAGGGCGTCATCATCGCAACGAACACGTCGTCCATCCCGATCACCCGTCTGGCCGCCGCCACCAAGCGCGCGGACAAGGTGGTCGGCATGCACTTCTTCAATCCGGCGCCGGTGATGAAGCTGGTGGAGGTCATCAACGGCCTCGCCACCTCCAAGGAGACCTACCAGGCTACGGCGGCGCTCGCCGAGAAGCTCGGCAAGAACCCGGTGGAGGCCAACGACTTCCCGGGCTTCATCGCGAATCGCATCATGGTCCCGATGATGAACGAGGCGATGTACACCCTGTACGAAGGCGTCGGCACCGTCGAGTCCATTGACGCGTGCCTCAAGCTTGGCTTCAACCACCCGATGGGCCCGCTGGAGCTGGCGGACCTCATCGGCCTCGACGTGCTGCTGCACGTCATGAACGTGCTCTATGACGGCTTTGGCGATTCGAAGTACCGCCCCTGCCCGCTGCTCAAGAAGTACGTTGCCGCCGGTTACCTGGGCCGTAAGTCGGGCCGCGGGTTCTACGACTACTCGGCGAAGTAGACAGTACGCCGGACAGAGCGGAGGAGAGAAATGGAGTTCAAGAACCTCATAGTTGAGATAGAGAGACCCATCGCCATCGTCACCGTGAACCGGCCCAAGGTGCTGAATGCGCTCAACCTCGAGACGGTGGGCGAGCTGGGAGCGGCCTACACTATGCTCGAGGCCAACCCCGATGTCCGCGCCATCATAATGACCGGCTCGGGTGAGAAGGCGTTCGTCGCCGGGGCGGACATCACTGAGTTCCGGGGCAAGACGGCGCCCGAGATGATTCCGTTCGCCAAGAAGGGCCACGACGTCGCCCGCATCATGGAATCGATGGGCAAGCCCATCATCGCGGCCGTCAACGGCTACGCGCTGGGCGGCGGTTGCGAGATGGCCATGGCCTGCGACATGCGCTTCGCGGCGGACACGGCCAAATTTGGCCAGCCCGAGATCCTGCTTGGCCTCATCCCCGGCATGGGCGGCACGCAGCGCCTCTCCCGGCTCGTCGGCCTGGGCATCGCGCGCGAGCTCGTCTACGGTGGCGAGCAGATTACCGCGCAGCGAGCGTACGAGATAGGCCTCGTCAACCGCGTCTTCCCGGCAGCACAGCTCCTGGAGGAGACGAAGAGGTTCGCGCTGAAGCTCGCGGCCAAGCCCTCACACGCGCTGAAGATGGCCAAGCTCGCGATGAACTATGGCTACGACCTGTCCCTCGACAACGGGCTCATGGTCGAGACGCAGTGCTTCGCGCAGTGCTGGAGCCACCCGGACCTGGAAGAGGGCGTCAGCGCGTTCATCGACAAGCGCAAGGCGGACTTCCACAAGGACTAGCTGCTATACTTTGGTGCGCGGGCGGGAGTAACTCAGTGGAAGAGTTCCTGCCTTCCAAGCAGGCTGTCGCGGGTTCGAATCCCGTCTCCCGCTCCACCTTGTGAAACTCAAGAGGCGGCGCCCCTCAGGGCGCCGCCTCGTCGCTCGTATTGCCGCGACAACCAGTGGGCTCGGACTCCGGCCGCCCCCGGCGGGCATCGTTCCGATGGACTCCGGTATCCGTATTCCGTACTCGGCGAAACGCCGCCAGTCGCGGCGTGAGACGCAGCATCGGTCCGCGCATTGTGCCGGCGGGCTGTCGCCCCGGTCGCGGCGGTCAAGATGAGTTGAGTTCAGGAGATTGTGATGAATGTGGTTTTCAGGTATGCAGCGGAAACCGACACAGGGTTGCTTCTTCGGTTCATCAGGGAACTGGCCGAGTATGAGAGACTGCTGGATGACGTGGTCGCCACGGAAGACACGCTCCGGGAATGGCTGTTTGAGAAGAAGAGAGCGGAAGCGTTCTTCGCGGTAGCCGACGGGACCGAAGTCGGTTTCGCGGTGTTCTTCCACAACTTCTCTACCTTCGTTGGACGGGCAGGCATCTTCATTGAGGATCTGTACGTAAAGCCGAAGTACAGGGGCTGCGGATACGGCAAGGCGATGGTCAAGAAGCTCGCGCAGATCGCCTGTGAACGGGGATGCGGCAGAATGGAATGGTCATGCCTGGACTGGAATGAGCCGAGCATCAGGTTCTACCTGTCGCTGGGGGCCCGGCCAATGGATGAGTGGACGGTCTACAGGATGGCCGGCGACTCATTGAAGAGCCTGGCGGCCGAGTAGCGGATTGAAGTGGGAATCACGAGGCGGCGTCCTTCGGGCGCCGCCTCTCTCTTCCCGCCAGGTCGGCAGTCGGACCGCCTTCCTGCATCGGCGGCGATACAGCCATCAGATGGATGCCCCTCGCGACGCTGCGTTCTCCTGCCACGGTGCCGACTGCAGGAACGTCGAGAGGTTGACATCCTCATTAATGATTCCGAGCTTCCGGCGAATCCGTTCTCGGTGATGATTGACGGTGGCTTCCGACACTCCCCTCATGTCAGCGATCTCCCTCGTCCGCATCCCGTTCCGGATCATGTTGCAGATGGCCAGCTCCGTGGGCGTCAATGAGTGGTACGAGAATGAAAGCCGGTCGGCAAACGGAGAAACGATGTCCTCCAGGTTGGTCCTGAGCAGCTCGGTGTACTTCTGCTGGGCCGGAGTCAATTGTTGAGCCAGCGCCTGAAGTACCGGCAAGAGGATTCTGTCCACGTTCGTACGTATGTTGTGGCGGGTCTCCTCCTTCTCCTGCTCAATCCTGGCCAGTACGGCCCGAAGCGCTAGGTTCGATTCCTTCAGCGCCTCTCGTTCCAGCGCCAACTGCCGGTTGGTCTCCTGCAGTTCCAGGTCCGCCGAGATCCGCGTGGCGATGATGCCGATCTGCTCGGCAACGGCATCCAGCAGAGCTCGTTCCTCTCTTAGGAAGGGACCTTCATCCGCAGGTGCGCGCTCCTCGAGGTAGAAGACACTGCACTCCCCCACTGCCTCATGGTACTCATAGATGCGTGAAGACTGGCGCCAGCCGGTGACTCTGAACCCGGCGCTCGTGTACGTCCTGCCCTTGAACAGTATCCTGGCGCAGGCGATGCCGGGGTACTGCCACGACTCAGGCAGGAAGTTCACCAGTTCCTGCAGCAGGCCGTCGAGGGAGTACATGTGCCGTTCGGCAAGCTGGGAGACGGCATAAAGGCAGTTCAGCTCCTTGACGCGCTCCCGAAGGGCCGACTCGATTCCTGCCGAGTCGGCACCGGCGGGCAGCGGTATCCGCCAGAGAGGTGTCATGTCTCGCGCGGGAGAAGCGTGACAGCATGCGTCCGCTGCTCCCTCTTCGACGCCATCTACTGGTTCCATGCGCTCGGACCCTCCAAGAGAAGCAGAGGCCCACTCAGTGCCTATGGTCCATGGGCATTATATCGGTATTTATTCCGTATTTACACTGCCGCGGCCCTCTGGCATCGTGAGCCCCGTCAGACACTCCGGAGAGGAGGAGAAGAACATGCCGCATCAGAGGTTCGAGGAGATACTGGCAGGGCGCCGCAGCCAACCGGGTCAACTGATCGAGGTCCTCCAGGACGTTCAGGCAAGCTTCGGTTACATCTCAAGAGACGCCATGGAGACCGTGTCCAGGGAGCTCGGTGTGCCGCCCATCGAGGTGTATCGGGTGGCATCGTTCTACAAGGCCTTCCGTCTGAAACCGGCCGGCAAACACGTGCTCACGATGTGCACCGGTACCGCGTGCCATGTCCGCGGCTCCCATCTGCTCCTGGACCAGGCAATCGGGCAACTGGGAGTGCAGCCCGGAGAGGTAACGCCCGACGGGCTCTTCTCCATCGAGCTTGTCAACTGTCTTGGAGCGTGTGCGCTGGGCCCGATCGTCGCGGAGAACCGGACATACCACCACCACATGACCCCCGCCAAGCTGCGCAGACTGATAGAGACGCTCCGTGAACAGGATGCGAAGGAGTATCCAGATGCCAAGGTTGAACAGCTATCGCGAGCTTGAACACCTGCGCCTGCAACTCCAGGAGCAGAGGAACCACGGCACCATCACCGTCACCATCTGCGGTGGCACTGGCTGTCGCGCCTCGGCATCCCAGGACGTCATCGACGCCCTCCGTGCCGAATTGGCCGGCCAGAAACTGGAGCGGGAGGCGCGGCTGTGCGTCACCGGCTGCCACGGCTTCTGCGAGCAGGGTCCCATCATGGTCATCGAGCCAGGCAACATCCTCTACTGCCGCGTCTCTCCCGAGGACGCCTACGAGATAGTCTCGCGTACCGTCGCCAGGGGCGAAGTCCTCGAGCGCCTGCTCTACACCGACCCCATCTCAGGACGAAAGGTGCGCACAGAGGCAGAGATTCCCTTCTACCGGGCCCAGGACCGGCGGATACTGTCTCAGAACCGAATGATCGACCCATGTTCCATCGAGGACTACATCGCGTCTGACGGCTACTCGGCTCTGGCGGCCGTCCTCGGAGGGGTGTCCCCGGAGGCAACGGTGCGCGAGATAGCTGCTTCAGGGCTGCGAGGACGCGGTGGCGGCGGCTTTCCAACCGGGCGCAAGTGGGCGGAGTGCCGGGCGGCGCCGGGCGATGAGAAGTACGTCGTATGCAACGCGGATGAGGGCGACCCGGGAGCCTACATGGACCGGTGCGTGCTGGAAGGAAATCCGCACCTGGTACTTGAAGGCATGATGATCGGCGCCTGGGCTGTCGGAGCGTCAAGGGGATACGTCTACGTCCGCAACGAGTACCCGCTTGCCGTCGAGCACACCCGCATCGCCGTCGCGCAGGCTCGTGAGCTCGGCCTTCTCGGCGACAATATCCTGGGTTCGCCGTTCTCGTTCGACGTCCAGGTCGCTAGGGGCGGTGGTGCTTTCGTCTGCGGAGAGTCCACGGCCCTGATGTCCTCCATCGAGGGCAAGGTCGGGGAGCCACGTGCGAAGGACGTGCATGCCGTGGTCGACGGCCTCTATCACAAGCCCACCGTCCTCAACAACGTCGAGACGTGGGCCAACGTACCGGGCATCATGCTGAAGGGCTCGGCGTGGTTCGGCTCGAAAGGCACCAAAGGCAGCCGGGGCACCAAGATCCTTGCACTGACCGGCCGAGTCAAGAACACCGGCCTGGTCGAAGTCGCTATGGGCACGTCCATTCGCGATGTCGTCTTCGGCATCGGCGGCGGGTCGGCCAACGGCAACCGCATCAAGGCAGTCCAGATAGGCGGCCCATCGGGTGGTTGTCTTCCCGAGGAACGATTCGACTTGCCGGTGGACTTCGAAGTGCTCGCTGAGGCGGGTTCGATGGTGGGCTCGGGCGGCATTGTAGTGATGGACGAGCATACCTGCATGGTCGATGTGGCAAGGTTCTTCCTTG
>CAZVCS010000117.1:0-5797 GCA_964625765.1 uncultured Dehalococcoidales bacterium
AATGGAACAGCGACGTCATCTACCGTGGTCGGGCGGAGGTGGTGCTGAGCGAGACGGGACGGCTGCAGGCGGAGCGGCTCGGGGCGAGACTCGCGGCGGAACGGGTTACAGCGCTGTACAGCAGTCCGCTCATCCGGGCGAAGGAGACTGCGGAGGCCGTGGCGCGTCACACCGGCTGTGCAGTACAGGTGCTGGAGGATCTCAACGACCTGGACTGCGGTGAGTGGCAGGGGTTGAGCGACCCGGAGGTGAAGGCGAGGTATCCCGAAGAGCGGCGTCTGTGGCTTTCCGCGCCTCACCTTGTCACGCTGCCCGGTGGGGAGTCGCTCGCTGATGTCTCGGCGCGGGTCTGCCGGGTGCTCGAGGTGGCGCTGCGACACGATGGCGTGGTTGTGCTCGTCTCACACCGGGTGGTGCACAAGGTGGCCATCTGCTCGCTGCTGGGGCTCGACAACTCGCATTTCTGGGACATCAGGCTGGACCTCGCGGGCATCACCGAGTTCGAGTGTACAGCGCGGCGGCGCGTGCTCGTGCGGCACAACGAGACGTCGCACCTGGCGGTCAGGGAAGCGCCGCTGCCGGTCGACTTCTAGCGGCCGGACCGTCCTACGGCTACTCGTCGAACCACTTCGACTGGCTTGTGTCGACGGCCACGCCCTCGTGAACGATGAAGACCAGCAGCCGTGTGTGCAACACGGGCGGCGGCGTCAGCGTGAGGCGCAGTTCGAGCTTCTCTCCCGCGCCGAGGTCAAATGGTTCGCTCTCGACGGCGCTCCAGATGGAGTTGTTGCCGGCGTCGAAGCCCGCCTGGACGTGGCACTCCTCAATGGGCCCGCTGCCGCGGTTCTCGACGACGACATCGAGCGCGTAGGCCGCGCCGTCGGGTGAGCCGGTCCACGTGTGCACGATGATGGGCCGTGCGGTGAAGTCGAAGATGTAGGCCGACTGGCCCTGATACTCCGGCGGGACGATGCCGAGCCGCCCTGCCTCGCCGGTCGTCTCAAGGTAGAAGTACTTGCCTTCGTTGTAGGGGAAGTAGGTTCCGGCGTACTTCGGCCCCTCGAGCACGCCGAGGGCGATGTGTGTGGGGAAGCGGACGAGGACGACCTCGTAGTCAAGAGCCGACATAATCTTCCCGAGCAGTATGGCCGTGTCCTCACAGTCGCCGCCCTCCTCGACGAGCGTCTCGATGGGGTAGCGGGCGTAGTCGTCGAAACCGGTGGTGTCGACGTCCAGCGTGAAGCCGAGCTTCTGCACGAAGTTTGCGATGAAGTGCACCTTCTCGTACGGCTCGAGCTGGAGCTGGTCGGCCTGGGCCGAGAGCGTCCGGGCGAGGTCGGCGATTATCTCCCGGTCGCCGTCGTCGGCGGCATAGACGACGTAGTCGTTCGTCTGTGGCCGGGGCATGGCGCGGTAGCGTTCGTAGAGCGCGGTCGGAATGTCGACGGACCACGTCCAGGTGAAGTCGTCGAAGCGCCAGTAGGTCCACTCGAACGACTTGTGGATGACCTCCGTGCCGGCGTACGCGTTGGCGGCGGGAGCCGGTGTCGTCGGGATCGGGGCAGGGGTGGACGTCGGTGCGGGTGCTTCGGCCGAGCAACCGGCAACGGCGGAGACCGAGAGAAGAGCGAGAATGAGGGAGGGAGCGACAGCCTGCCGGAGGAGGGTGCGAGGATAGCCCTTCGGATGAGTCGTCATCTCTCGCCGGAACCGCGGGGTGGAGGTGGGACTGGCGCGCCTGGAGGGATTCGAACCCACGACACCCGGTTCCGAAGACCGGTGCTCTTGTCCGCTGAGCTACAGGCGCACATGCATTGGAGGGCTGCCCGGCCCTCTGCGGTTCGTATTCTAGCAGAATCGTGCTGCCGGGGCCGGTGGGGCCGCAGGAGCGGCCGGTCACCAGCCTTTCACCCGGCGGATGATGTGCATGTCCTTCGCTCGTTGCCGGCCGGTCGTCCTCTCGCCCTGCCGGCGCGCCCGTTCGTCAAGCCGCAGTGCGTTCGCGCGGGCCTCAGCCCTCAGCTGGAGGTAGTGCTCTACCCCATCGGCCGGCAGCTCGCCGCTCTCAACGGCCTGGCGCACCGCGCATCCCGGCTCGGACTGGTGCGTGCAGTCGACGAATCGACAGCGCAGGGACAGCTCTTCGATCCGCGGAAAGACTGAGTCGATGCCCTCTTCATCGGGCAGCGCAAGCTCACGCATCCCTGGCGTGTCGATGAGGAGTCCGCCGGAGGGGAATACCAGCATCTCGCGGTGGGTCGTCGTGTGACGGCCGTGGCCGTCGTCCGCGCGGACCTCTCCGGTGCGGAGCTTCTCCTCGCCCAGCAGCGCGTTGATGAGGGTCGACTTGCCGGCCCCGGAGGAACCGACGAATGCCGCCGTGACGCCCGGTCGAAGCTGTTCCACGATTCGTTCCAGTCCACGCTCGAGCCTCGCACTCGTTGCGATGACCATGGCCCCTGGCGCCGCCAGTTCCACTTCCGCGAGGCGGCCTGCCACGTCGTCGCAGGCATCGGCCTTGTTGAGGACGACGACCGGCCGGGCGCCGCTCGCGCCCACGCGGGCCAGGTATCTCTGTATCCGCCGAACGTTGTAGTTGGCGTCCAGCCCCGTGACGATGAAGACTATGTCGACGTTGGCCGCGATGACCTGCTGCCGGCCCTGTGCGCCGGCCGCGCCTCGAGAGAAGACCGTGCGCCTCGTCAGGACCCGGTCGACCACGGCGGTGTGGCCGGGTTCGGGGATTGCCTTGAGAGTCACCCAGTCGCCGACCCCGGGATACGCCACACCTTCCAGACCGCGCGACAGGCGCCCCGCCAGGCGCGCGAAGCTCTCGCCGGCGCTGTGCCACACGATGTAGCCTTGCTTGTGCTCGCCGGCGATTCGGGCGGGTATCGCCTCTTCGTCAGACAACTGCTCTTCGAAATATGGGCCGAAGCCCAGTGAATGCAACTCGTGCATCTGTGTCCTCCATAGTGTGTCAGAGATGATTGGCCGGCCCGGCCGCGGGTGCGACATGACAGGGAACGAGAGTCAGGATTGCGGCGCACCGTTGGGCCGGGTATGCGAGAACCAGACCGGCCGCCCAACGGCGACGAGCCAGGTTCTCTGCCTGAGGACTATCTAGAGGACAACTACCGTCATAAGTCATCGGCGGGATACGACCCGCGCGGTCCACATGGTACCCGGTTCGTGCAGCGACGGTCAACACCGCGAGAGATGACATCGAACGGAGGCCGGGTTCGGCGTCGTGTGTCGGCGGCTCCACTTCACTGCAAGTGCCGGCCCGTCTCCGCGAGCCGCGCCATGCACGAATCACCCCTCTGAGTGCGCTGGCGCGCGTTGAGCTGCGGCGTGGTCTATCGTGCGGCCGTGTGCTCTGCTATGCGCGCCTGCCGGCCACGATGACCATGCCGGGGCCACCGTGAACGCCAAGCGCAGCGCCCATCTCGAAGACGTGGCGCACTCCACAGGCATGCATCTCTCCCACTCTCTGCACGAATGACCGGAGCTCCGACTGATGGGTGCTGTGCGAGACAACGATCTCGCTCAGTGGCGCCATCTCCTTGAGCAGGCGGAGAAGGCGCTTGATGCCTGCCTCTCGCGACCTTGCCAGCCCGGCCCGCACTATCTCTCCGTCACGGAAGGTCAGTATCGGTTTCACGTGCAGGATTGTCCCGGCGAGACCTGTTGCCGGTGAGATGCGTCCTCCCCGCGCCAGATACTTCATCGTGTTGAACAACCCGACCATCCGTGTCTCCTGCACAGCGCGGCGCGCCTCCGCGACTACCTCCGTGAATCCCGCGCCCTCGCCGGCAACCCTGGCGGCAGCGAGTACCACCAGTCCCAGTCCGGCGGAGTTCAGTCCTGAGTCGACTACCTCGATGGGCGGGGCCGCGGCGCCGAGGGCTTCCGAGGCCAGCCTGGTGGAGTTATGCGTGCCACTGATCTTCGATGAGATGTGGATGGAGACTATCCCGGACGAGTCAACGAGCGACTTGTATGCCCGGGTGAAGTCGTCAGGACTCGGCTGCGCGGTTGCGGGATGCGCTCCGTCCTTGGCCAGGCGAGCGTAGAACTGCGAAGGAGTCAGGTCGACCCCATCCTTGAGTACATCGGCCCCCCAGCGCACGTAGATCGGCACGACGGTGATGCCGAGTGATTCGGCTGTGGATTGATCGAGGTCCGAGGTGCTGTCGGTCACCACACGCACGCGCATCAGTCTCACCTCCCGACGGCCGGCCACGGAGCAGGGCAGTCCAGGGACAGGCAGCGCCTCCGATTGCGGCAGAAGGTACGTCCGCCGCGTCATGCTGTCAAGAACGATTCGCAATTGTGCAGCGAGTGGGGCTTCCCGGACGACGGGCCCGACTTCCTGCTGCTCCAGGCGCCATGCGGTTGTGGCGACACGTTCAGGTTGCACGAGGAACTGCAGGTCGGCATATTGAGTGTGGCAAGGGGAAGACCGACGACGATGGGTCGACCAGGAGGTGAAGCAACATGGGAACGCAGCATCTCGTTCTTCTGCTCATCAACGTCATCGGAGGGGCCGCGGTAATCGGCAGCTATGTTCTCGGTGTGCAGGGTCAGCCCGGCGGGCTGAATGCACTCTGGGGAGGTGTACCTGGGAGCATCCGGCCTGTCTACGGCGTATCGATGCTTCTCTCGGCGGCGGGCTATCTCGCCGTCCTGTACTTCGTGTTCTTCCGTCTATCGCCGGAGCAAGTGAGCTTCGGCGGGCGGTTCGGCTTCGGCCTGCTCTACCTGGTATTCGTCGGCATCCTGCTGCCGTCCGCTTTCTGGATGCCGCTCACGAACATGTACCTTGCCGGCGCGAGCACCGGCCTGTGGGTGGCCATCCGTACCGTGCTGGCCCTGGTAGGCCTCGCCTCGATAGTGCTGGTGTGCGCCTTGTACAGCCTGCACGGGCAGCAGGGCGGCACAGCGTACTGGGTCGCGGTCGCAGGGAGTGCCTACTTCGCCTTCCACACCGCCGTGCTCGACGCGATAATCTGGGCGGCCCTGTTCAAGTGACGGGTGGACGTGGTGGTAACTCATCGACTGGGTGTCGAGCTCGTCCGGATGCTGTCCGGAGTGGTGCGGGCGAGCGGAGGTGCGGTTGTGGTGAGTCGTGTACGCCGTATCAGGCGAGCAAGCCCGGCGGTGGGACAGTCCGAAGCGCAGGGGAAGCAGACGTGGAGGTCAGGTGCGGCGAAGACGGGTGCTCTGGCCGGCCGAGTTGGGGGGTTAGAGGGTTGGGGTGAGCGGAGGGATTCGAACCCTCGATATCCAGGGCCACAACCTGGCGCCTTAACCGCTAGGCCACGCTCACCACAAGCAGGCTATTATACGCGTTCGGGGGCGCGTTTCAAAGTCGAACTCCACCCCCGCTCGTGAGCTTCTTCGTATCGCCCTGTCAGATGCTGAGCGCCGCCTCAAGGTAGTCGGTGGCCGGCAGGAGCGAGTGCCCCGGCGCGAAGGCGTGCGTCGTGTACAGGTGGAGGTCGTGCTCCTTCGTGACGCCCATGGCGCCGTGGATCTGGTGTGAGAGGCTGAGGAACTGCGGGACGACGCGCTGTGCCCAGGCGCAGGCGACGGCAACGTCGCGTGAGGCGGGCAAGCCTTCGCTGAGCCTCCACGCGGCGTGGTACGCACTCAGGCGCAGCCCCTCGAGCATGACGTGCATGTCGGCGCAGTAGTGCTGCAGCACCTCGAAGGCGCCTATCGGCTGTCCGAACTGCTTGCGGTCCTTCGCGTAGGTGACGGTGTCATCGAGCACCCACGAGAGTGCGCCGGC
>CAZVCS010000118.1:0-5709 GCA_964625765.1 uncultured Dehalococcoidales bacterium
AGAGGTCCGCCCCTACGGGAACCGACTAACGCGCATGTTGGCGTGCAGATCGCCACGCTCAAAGCAGGCCGGTACGGGGACCGGCCCCCACGTTATGTCATGAGACGGGGCCAGCCTCACTCGGCCGGAGCCGCGCCCGCGTCCTTCAGCTTCTCGTTCAAGCTGTCGCGCTTCATCTTCAGCCGCGCCGGCTGCACGAAGTAGAAGTCGAACAGGCTCTCGAGGATGTCCAGCGTCCAGTCAGCCTCGCCCGCCTCAACGTCGGTGATCTCTCCCGTGTTCTGGCTCTTGTTCGCGTGCGCCGAGAAGTGGCCTATGTTCCGCACGGTGTCGACGCCCTCAGCGAGGTGACCGGGCAACACCTTTGCGTCCAGCAGGTGCTCGATCTGGGCCGAGAGGTCCCTTCCCTTGGCTCCCCCGACCTCGATCAGCAGCCTCTGCAGACACCGCCTGCTCAGTGCGGCGCTGGCCCTGGGGCTCAGAGACAGCACGTCGCACGCCTCACGGTACTCACCAACAAAGTCCGGCGGCACCTCAGGGGGCAGCGGGGCTCGAGACATCCCCCGGGGACGAACCAGTTCGACCGAGTCGGCATCGGCGTGGCCGGCGGGCTCGGCCCCGTTTCCGGGCGCATCCGACGCAGGAGGCGCGTTCCACCGGCAGAGCCGGAAGATGAGCCTCTTGCAGCCCGGACATCTGCAGTACTCGACTGCCCATGCGCCGTCGACGTCCTCCACGAGGGCCTTGGTGGCGCCCGTCGGGGGAACGAACCGTCGCCACGCCTCAAAGAAGTTGTCGAGACAATGCGGGCACTTCAATCTGTCCTTCCTTCTCCCGGTCAGTCGGGCATCACGTCGCGCCGTTGCCGGCTGTAGTAGTTCGTACGCACCAACGTACAGTCGGCGTGTAGTCTACTCAAGGCCACATTGAACGTCAATTCGAGCGGCTCGAACGGTTTCGCACCCTCCCGCGCTTCGCGTGCTTGCCCGCGACCGGGGAGACCGTGCGCGCTGAGGCAGACGCCGAGGCCGGAACGCCGCCCGGTTGGTCCGGGGACCGGACGCGGACACGTCGTTGGCAGGCGCTGGCCGTGAGGCGCACGTGCGCCACAGAGGGACCGCAACCGGAGCTGTGGCGCTGGCAGCTAGCCGCGTGCCTGCTCCCCGGCGCCTAGGCGCCGGGCGGAGCGTATCGCACGGAGGGGACCTTCTTCGCGGCCAGGTCGACCTCCTCCGGCGTAATCAGCACGGTCGCGGTCGGACTGAAGGCGCCGCCGGCTCCGAGGGCCATCGAGAGCGCCAGACCGCTCACGTTGTCGGGCACATCGACGATCGCGTAGATGTCCGCCTCGCCGAACGCGTAGTAGAAGGCCTCGACCTTGCCGCCGAGGTTGGCAACGTTCTGCGCGAAGTGACTCCGGCGCGCCGAACCACCGGTCTTCAAGAGCCCCTTCATGCCTTCGAGAGTGTAGGCGCCATGAAGCAGGAACTTCGCCATCTCATCCACCTCCCTGACCGCACTCTCCAGAACCGGCCGGGCGTGGCCGGCCGGAGCGGTACTTGAAGTGTACTCGCATCCCCTGACGATGACCACCGGCACGGGTGCGTATCGCGGCATGCGCCGGGCCCGTGCACGCTCACGTCATCCAGACCGGCCCGCCCGTGAAGAACCCCGCATGACAGCGCGGGCAGAGGAGACCATTGAGCTCATCGAGGAGCTCCCCGCCGCACTCCGGACACGCAGGCTCCACGATGTTGTGTGGCCCCAGCCAGCAGCTGATGAAGCCCCGCGGCGGGTCGAACTCCTCGATGACGACCTCCATGGTGGTGTCGCAGGTCGGGCAGTAGCTCACCGTGGTCAGGCCGTGAACGCCGCACTCCTCCGCCTCTTTCGACTTCGGCACCGGGTGGCCGTATCGCTGGCGGCATCCGTGCGGGTCGATGTAGAACTCGTGAGGCCCGTTCGTCTTCACCAGGTAGCCGCATGACACGCACTTCCACTCGCAGCCTGTTGCCATTCATCTCCTCCGGTATGACCTCTGCCCGTGTTTGTCGTCAGCCGGCCTGGCCCGGGGAGCCGGTGTCATCCCCGGTCTCCCCGCGCCGCCGTTGCGCTGACAAGCGGAGGGACGAAACCGATTGCGCCGTTCCCTCCCTTCGCGCGCGAAGCGCCAACAGCCAGAGAGGAGAACACGGTCTCCCAGTAGTCGGGCGAGTCCGGTGGAACCACGCACTCTATGATTGCGCAGTGCACCACCTCCTGAATCTGTGCCGGCGTCATGCCGGCGGTGCTCTGCACCAGGCGGTCGATGACGTCCGGCGGCAGCGGCACCTTTCGGGCGAGGTAGTTGAGGTAGCTGCGCCGCTGCTGCGCGTCGGGCGGCTCGATGCTGATGACGCGGTCGAAGCGCGATGGCCGGTCCTTGAGGGCCTCGTCCAGTATCTCGAGCCAGTTCGTGGTGGCGACGGTCACCACGTTCCGGCAGTCCTGAACGCCGTCCAGGGCGAAGAGCAGCCGTGACAGGGCGTCGGCCATGCCGTAGCCGGAGCGCAGCCTCCCCTGCCCTATGAGGTCGATGTCCTCCAGGAACACGATGGTCGGGCTGAGGTCGGCCGCCAGCTTGTACAGCTCGTCGATGTACAGCGGATGCATCATGTACGCCGTGTGGGCCACCAGGCAGGTGACGCCCGGGCTGGTGTTCATCAGCACCTTGCAGACGAGGGTCTTGCCGGTGCCGGGCTTTCCGGTGAGCAGCAGGCCCCGCCGCGGCGAGACGCCGTGAGGCTCGAGGCGTGGCGCCCACTCGAGGAAGCGGGTTGTGTGGGCGACGATGGCGTGCCGCGTCTCCGCAGGCACGGAGATGTCATCCCAGGAGAGGCTCGCCAACTCAAGGAAGGTCAATGACCCTTCGAACGCCAGCTTGGCTCCCCTGTAGAGCTTCTTCTCGGCCAGGCGCTGTGCCAGCTCTGCGGCGAACTTCTCGCCGTGCCGCCGCTGTTCGGCTGCGACGCTCACGACCACGTCCGCCTTGTCCATCGGGTCGAGGTCCACGTTGAGCGTGAGCCGCACGTTGCGGCGCCGAAGCAGGACGATGCCGGCCTGCAGCAGCGCCTCCTCCTTGCCCGGCGCCACGCTCACGCTGATGTAGCGGGCCTGACTGCCGCCGGGGCCGAGCACCTGCTCGGCCTTCCAGCCGCCTTCTTCCCGCTGGCGCTCGAGCGCATGCGCCACGAGACCGCAGTAGTACCGCGGAGCGCTAATGGGGATGTCGATGACGCGCTCGCTGCCGAGGTACTCCTCGATGGCGCGGCGGACCTTCTTTGAGACGTTCTGCACCTCCTCGGCAAGGTCGTCCGGGTCGCCCAGTGCGGCAGGGTCTATCGGTTTGTAGTCGTGGATAACGTGCTGCGGTTCCATCCATCCTCCTCCGTTCCCTCGTTTTGCCGGAGCATGGCACAAGCCGGTGACAACTGTGTGTCACGACTCGCAGGCGAGGACGCCGGAATGAGCACCACGTTCCTTCAACGGCGAAGCTGAATCTTGTCACTAGTCAACGCGGCAGCATATGTGTCCGGAGGAATTGGTGGCCGCGGGCTATGGTGAGCTTGGTTCGGAGAGACTCTCAAGCCCGGCGGAGCCGGACTCAGCCGGGCCGAGCGGTGGGCACGACCTGCTCCGTCGTGCAGGGCGGGGCTGTCCCCGTCCGCTGCAGGGTGCGAGCCCCTGTGCCCGCCCGCTATCGCCAGGACGAACGCCCACCATCGGCCCTTCAGTTGAACGCGAAATGAGCATGGTGTCGCCGAGTTTCCAGTCTGTCATGACAAGAGCGTCATTCCGTTCCCGCAAGGCGGACATGGAACTCGTACTACGTTGACTTGCTAATTCGTCATGATTGCAGTAACATGTCCATTCCAGCGGCTTTCCTGCTGGAACACGCCCGTTGCACGGTGGAGACTCATGTATCGCGACAGGCTGCTGACGTCACTGGTTGAACAGGGACTGACGGTCTTCTCGGTGGAAGATGTCAAGGCCATCGCGGCGACCGAGGGCATTCCGAACGCGGTACTGCCCGGTCTGTTGATGCGCACGGCTCGTGCGGGGTGGATTACCCGCCTGAGACGAGGACTGTACGTTCTGTCCGGCCCGGCATCGGGCGGCCTCCCGGTGCATCCGTATGCGATCGCAATGCGGCTGGTCACACCGTCGGCCATTAGCCACTGGTCGGCGCTCCAGTACCACGGGCTGACGGAACAGGTACCTCGCATCGTCACCGCCATGACGCCCAGGAAGGTCGTCACGCCAGACATGCGGCGACGCGGTGGCCGGGTCGAACGAAAGCACTCATGGGCTGTCGGAGGCGTGAGGTACGAGTTCACAACCGTCAGGCCGGAGCGCTTCTTCGGCCTGGAGCAGGTGTGGGTGAACGAGCGCCAGAGAGTCACGATTACCGACCGTGAACGCAGTGTTCTTGAGATGTTCGCCATGCCTCGGGTATTCGGCGGCATCGGGGAGAGCCTTGGCACGCTCCAGGAACACCTGAACGCTCTGTCGGTTGAGAGACTCGTGCAGTATGCGCTGAAGTACGGAGCTGTCTCCGTCGCCAAGCGACTCGGCTGGGCGCTCGAGAACGCCGGAGTGCCGGAATCCCTGCTGGAGCCGCTGTTGAGCCTGCCTTCCAGCGGCTACACCATCCTTGATCCTTCCGGTCCGCGTGCCGGTGTTCGTGAACACAGATGGATGATTCAGAACAACCTGGAGGTACCGGTGAGTCAATGAAGGCGCTGCGGTTTCGTTTGGGTGATGAGGCGAAGAGGGTCGATGCTACTCTGGAGACCGTGCAGAAGGACTACCTCATCAGCTACATGCTGGCGGGCATCAGTTACACGCCCGAGTTGAGCTCATCCCTTATCCTGAAGGGAGGCACGGCGCTCAGGAAGCTCCACTTTCCGGACTACCGCCTCTCGGAGGACCTCGACTTCACTGCTGACAGAGCACCGCAAGGGGAGCAGCTGGAAACCGGCATCCGAACGGCCGTCGCGGCCGCAGTCGCGCTCCTGCACGAGCAGGCGCCGTTCAGCATGAACGTAGAGCGCTACACCGAGCGGGAACCCCACCCGCACGGGCAGGAGGCATTTGTGCTCCACGGTCGGTTTCCGTGGCAGTCGGACGCCTTGTGCCGAATCAAGGTCGAAGTCACGTTCGACGAACCGGTGCTGCTTCCGGCTGAGCGTCTGCCGCTCCTGCACGGATATGGCGAGAGCCTGTCGTGCCTCGTCTCCTGCTACGCGCTCGAGGAGGTGGTAGCGGAGAAGCTGCGGGCGCTGCTGCAGACGCATGAGAAACTCGTGACCAGGGGTTGGAACAGACCTCGGACACGTGACTACTACGACCTCTGGCGAGTACTGCGCGAACGCGGCGCCCATCTCAGTATGCCCGTGATAGCCGACCTGCTACGGAGAAAGGCCGGACATCGGCAGGTGCGGTGGAACACCCGGGACGACTTCTTCACGGCCGAACTCGTGCGTGAGGCGAGGCGCACCTGGAGGAACAGCCTGAGTCCGTTTGTGGCCGACGTGCCCGAGTGTGAGACCGTCCTTTCCGAGTTGAGGGACATGCTCGCTCCGCTCCTGGACAACCGGTAGCCTGCGCATTCCCAACCCGCCCCGCCATGTCAGGAGGATTCCTCATGCAAGATGGTTGACCTACGGC
>CAZVCS010000119.1:0-5703 GCA_964625765.1 uncultured Dehalococcoidales bacterium
CGGCGCCAGGGCATCGCAGCCGACGACGCCCTCGAGGGAGAAGGTGAACGTCTTCGTGGACGTGCCGACTGACAGCGTTGCGTCGGTGACCGTGGCCGTGAGACCATCGAAGAGTATGTTGAAGTCGGAGAGTGCGGCGGTGACACCGAACGCGCTGCAGGAGCCGTCTATCTCCAGCGCTAGCTTGACAGGATTGACGACGACGTCGACGTTCCAGTTGCCTTCCCCTGCGGCGAGGTAGTCGGTTGCCTTGCCGGCAAGCATGTCAGCCATGCTGTTCAGCTCGCTCTGTATGCCGGCGACTTCGTAGTAGGTTGTCCCGCTGCCGGACCACGTTGCCTTCAGTTTGTCGACACCGTCGTCGATGACATCGAGGCCTGTCAGGTCGCCGCCCGGCGACGTCACCGCGAGGCCGCTCGTATCGAGTATCTGGTTGAGCACGTCCGCGATGGTGTCGAGATCTCCCGCCGAGAGGGAAGGCTCGAAGTCCGCCACCTTGACGTTGCTCACGCTTGTGAAATGGAGCTTCCCGTCTGTCCCCAGGCACTCCATCTGCGCGGTGCACCAGAAGTGCGGCAGTTCCCCCAGCACGTTCAGCTCGCCCGCGACATCGACCGTCGTCGAGCCGTCAAACGTCAACCGAAGGTAGCTCAGGCCTGAGCTGATGCCGCGTACCTCGAAGACCAGGTCCTCGATGACCATGCGGCGCGTGGTGTCGTCCAGCGTCACCGATGGCGGCGCTGTCTTCGTCACCGTGGCGCCCGATATGGCATCAACCAGCCAGGTCTCGATCTCGGCCGCGGTGTAGTCCTCTGTATCCTCAGCACTCACCAACGGTGCGGGCGCACTGACAGCGAGGAGCGCCAGGATGACCAGTGTCATCGCCAGGCGGGGAGCCGCCCTCATTCTGTCTCTTGTGTTCAGCATCTCAACCACACCTCCGCACAGTCGCCCGCGGAAACACCGGCAGGCGCGTATTCGCATGGCTGCAGTCCCCTCCGGGGCCGAGCCAGTATAGGCACGAAGCGGAGAATCTCACAATACCCCCGCCAGCACCAGTACAACGAGCGTGAGAAACGCCACCCCCGCGAGCCCCAGCAGCGCGATGTAGACGGGGTGAAGGCCGCTCTGCCCGTCTGAGTCCGTTGAGCCGCCCGTCGAGCCTGCCGGCGACGCCGGCGACTCGTCGCCCGGCGTGGCGCCGCCCGACGACGTCGCCGGCGCCAGCACCGTGAACTCAGCGGCAAGCTCCGCTACTTCGACGCGGTAGACACCGGGCTTCGAGCGGGCGAGTACGAAGCGAACGGTCCGGCTCTCGCGCGGCCGGAGTGTCACGTCCTGAGTATGGGCGCTCTCATCGTTGACGTTCACCACGAGGCGATACTCGCCTGCCGTGCCCCCGACGTTCTCGAGGGTGACACTGGCCAGCACCTTGCCGAGGGGGGAAACCTTCGCCGGTGCGATGGTCAGGTCGCGAACCTCGAACTGCGCCGGACCGGGGTCGCCTGTCGGACCGAGCAGAGCGATGGTGCTGAAGTGAGACACGTCGGCGTACGCTATGCGCCGCTGCGCATCGACCCTCGTGTTGAGTTCCATCCACGCGTCCGTCTGCCGGTCGTACCAGGCAACCACAAGGCCGGCCGCGTCGACCGTTCCGGGGAGAGCGTCGAGGTCGTACGGGATGCCCACCTCGATTGCCGGGCTGAACTGCGCTCCCGATGGCTGCGCCGAGAAGGCGGCGACGACGATGCCTTCGGCGTAGGCCGGAGGCGTCGAGTCCTCGGCCAGCGAAAGGTAGGTGAGTGGCTCGCCCGAGCTATCCTCGCACCGTGTGCCGGAGCGTATGGTCACGGACACGGCGCCTTCGACCAGTTCGGCGGCCACATCATCGAGGATGATGCCCTCGGCATCGACCGACGGGTGGAAGTCGTGGCCGAGAACCGCGACCCGCAACACGCCCGGCTCGGGCTCCGGAGGGACAGGCGGTGCGTCCTCCGTTGCACAGGTGATGGACGCGAATCCGAACGTCCGGTAGGAGCCGGGAATGAGCGCCGTGACGTTCCAGCCGTCGAGGCTGACGCTGTCAAGCTTCCCCACCAGCTCGTAGACGCCCTCGGGAGCATCGGTCGGAAACTCAAGGTCCAGCGACTCGTCGAGCTGGTACTCATCGCCCTCCCAGTCCGGGAAGCCGTCGATGGTGACTTCGTACGACTCCAGCAGCGTGAACTCGACGTCCGAGCCGGTATGCCGCGCAAGCACCGAGGCGACGCCGACAGCCTCGTCGACGCCGAACGGCATGTCCTTGATGCAGCGGATGTCGGCGTTCACTCCGACTGAGAACGACTCGCCAGGCTCGACGACTGTGTGGCTCACTGAGATGCGATAGTCAACGCTGTAGTAGTCCAGCGGATTGAGGCTCAGAGCCAGTGCGGGCTGCGGCAGTAGAGATGCCATGCTTAACAGAAGCGGCGGCAGGAGCGAGCGCGTGCCGACGATAGGCCACCCGAGTCTCAATGCAACTCCACCGTCCCCGAACGGAGGAAGCGGACGGGACCTGTTCCTCTGAGTATCACGCAGGCGAGGGGCAGCAGGATTATAGCACCCGCTATCTCCGGAACATACGCGGCCGGATTGGTGAGCAGCTCCTGCAGCACGCCGGCCAGCCAGTCGCCGGAAGATTCGGGGTGAACCTGAATACGGGTCACGGGCCAGAACAGAGTGGCCGGCATGCGCCACATGCCGTCGAGGACAAGATGTAGGCCGGAGCCGTATGCCAGAATCAGCAGTGCGCGTACGCGCCGCCTGCGCCACAGGACGGTCCCCGCCACCGCCAGCACCAGCGGGAACACGAGGGCGTGACAGAACAACCTGCCGGTGCCGTACACGTCGCCAAGGACAAGCATCCCCAGGGGCTTGTCGATGATGTCCGGCAGAAGGCCGGCAACCATGAGGAGGCGCAGGTCGATGTGCCGGGCCAGCGATGCGTTGACACGGCGCAGGCGCGCCGTGAATTCGCGAGGAAAGTCCGGTGCTTGCTTCCTGCGAAGCACGACCGCCTCGGCCGCGAAGGCGGCCCCGTAGGTTATGCCGATGTGACCCAGCAGCAGCATGGTGTTCCTGGACGCGGGCGCAAGGCGCGGTTTCCGCAGGTTGCCGCGCTTCGAAGCCTATACTAGCATTACCAGCGCTGTGTGAACTGCAGACGCGACCTGCAAGCCGATGCCTGAAACCTACGATGTTGCCGTGATAGGCGGCGGCCCCTCCGGGTGCCTCGTCGCTTCGGCTCTTGCGTCCGCCGGCCATCGCATCATCCTGCTTGAGCGCCGTCCTGCCGGTGTCTGTGAACCGTGCTGCACGGGCATCGTGGGGCGGGCGTACCTCGACGCCGTGCCGGTTGCCCGGGACCTCGTGCTCCGCTCGGCCCGCTCGGCTGTTCTCATCTCTCCTTCAGGAAGGCGCCTGCACGTTTCGTCCTGCATCGAGCAGGCGTTCATGCTGGACAGAACGAGGCTTGAGCGACTGCTGAGGCGCCGGACAGCCGAAGCGGGAGCACAGGTCTACGAGGGAGTCCTCGTGACCGGTGTGGATGCGACACAAGATGGGTGTACCGTACGCGCACGAACAGCCTCCGGAAACGCGGTCTTTCTCTCGCGGGCTGTTGCCGTCGCCGGCGGCGTCGCGCCCGGGCTGCTTCAACGGGCTCATCTGCCTGCGCCTTCGAAGCACCTGGTGGGAGCACATGCCGAGATCGAGATGGACGGCGTGGAGGAGACGGAGGTCTACTTCCTGTCCGACATCGCTCCCGGTGCGTTCGCCTGGCTCGTGCCGGTGGAGCGGAGCCGCGTGCGCCTCGGTGTGCTGTCATCGTCCTCGGCTGCACGTCTCGCGGGGCGGTTTCTTGAACGTCCGGAAGTGCGCCGCAGGCTGCCGCAACGGCCCATCCACATCGCGCAGCGGCCTGTGCCGGTCTCGGTCTCGCGTCGCATGAGCGGCCTCCGTGTCCTGTCGGTTGGCGATGCCGCCGGCCAGGTGAAGCCGACCACCGGCGGAGGCCTCTACCTCGGCGCGACGGCTGCCGCTGTCACCGGCGAGGTCCTCAGCGACGCACTGGCGAAAGACGACCTCTCCGCCCTAAGGCTGTCGAGCTACGACGCGCGGTGGCGCGCTACCTTCGGGCCCGAGCTGCGCCGTGGCGCCTTCGCGCGCCAGGTATACTCTCGACTCTCGGCCCGGCAGGTCGACGGCATCATCGGCATGGCGGAGCGCACGCATGTGGCCGAGAGGCTGCTGCGTTCGCCGTCGTTCTCGTTTGACCGCCACAGCGGGGCGCTCCTCTCCGGGCTGCTGCGCTGCCTTCCGGGAGCCCTGTGGCGTCCCGCAGCGGGAAGCGAAGAGGCAGACTCGTGACCGACTCATCCCGGCCACCCCGGCACATCGCCATCGTCATGGATGGCAACGGCCGCTGGGCGCGGAGCCGCGGTCTGCCACGCTCGGTCGGCCACCGTCGCGGGGTCGACCGCATCCACCCCGTCGCCCTCGCCTGCGCGCAGCGCGGGGTGGAGTACCTCACGCTGTATGCTTTCTCGACCGAGAACTGGCGCCGGCCTGCTGCCGAGGTGTCGGCGCTGCTCCGGCTGCTGGCCACCATGATTGACGCCGAGGCGCGGACCTGCCTCCAGGACAACCTGCAACTGCGACTCGTCGGCACGGTGGAGCGTCTCGAGCCGTGGCTGCAGCGAAAGGTACAGGCAGCGGTGGACCTCAATCGGAACAACACGGGACTTGTTCTCTGCCTGGCCTTCGATTACGGCTCGCGCGATGAGCTCGTCCGGGCGGCCCGTTCCCTGGCTGCAGACGGCGTCGCCGCCGCAGCCGTGGACGAGGACCAGGTCTCCCGGCGCCTGTTCACTTCCGGCATGCCTGACGTGGACCTGTTCATCCGCTGCGGCGGCGAGCTGCGGTTGAGCAACTTCCTCATGTGGCAGGCGGCGTACGCCGAGCTGTGCTTCACCGACGTTCTCTGGCCGGATTTCGGCGACAAAGACATCGATGCCGCCCTTGCTGCCTACGGCAGCCGAAGCCGGCGCTTCGGTGGCCTCGCTGATGGGGGCGGACGCTGATGCGTGACGTGCTGCTCGTCGTCCTGGCTACCGTGACTCCGGTGAGCGAGCTGCGCGGCGCCATCCCGCTCGGCATCGGGCTCGGCCTGGACCCCGTGCTGACGTTCGCGGTAGCGGTCGTCACCAACGCACTGCTCTTTCTGCCTGCCCGCTTCGTGCTGGAGTTCTTCTACGGCAGCGTGCTGCGGCGCCTGCCGCGGTTCGACCGCTATCTGCTGAGCGTGAGGAAGCGCGGCCAGCCGGTGGTCGAGAAGTACGGTCTGCTGGGGCTCGCCCTGTTCGTCGCCGTGCCGCTCCCGCTTACAGGCGCCTACACAGGGACCATTCTGAGCTGGCTGCTGGCGATGGAGTGGAAGCGGTCGTTCGTGGCGGTCGTGCTGGGCGTGGTGGTGGCCGGCATCGTCGTCATGCTGGCGACGCTGGGCGTCATCGCCGGCGCCGGGCTCATTACGTAGACGTGTCCACCGGGGCCGGCCTGGATGCAGCGTGCGTGGCAGGAGATGACGGGGGCGGGCAAGAGATGCGCAACGGACGGGACCAGTCCGGACAAGATGCTCCCTGGAACGTGTCTTCATGGTAAGGA
>CAZVCS010000120.1:0-5680 GCA_964625765.1 uncultured Dehalococcoidales bacterium
GTCTGAAGGCACCATTGGCGAGGCAGGATCCCCGAGGAGGCTCGAGACCCTGGACCGATGACGATCCGGGTCCTGGAGCACGCCTGCGTCGTGGAGACGGTCCCGCGCGTCTCGAGTTCCTTCGTCCGTTCCGATTCGCGTCAGCGCATCGGCGGCCCTGAGTTGCGTGATGCCGCGAGGTGCTACGAGGCGGTCGCCGCGCCGGGCGTCCGCGGCCAATCCATCGAGAATTCAGGTCTTCGTCCTGGAAGAGTTGCTACGGCGCACTCCCAACCCGGATCCCGGGCACTTCGTGCTGTTCGGCAACTCCGCCGGCGAGCGTCAGCTCGATTTCTACGACGCGAAGGGTCTCGTCGAATACCTTTGCGACAAGTGCCGAATCACACCTGCGTTTGTGCCGGGGTCGGACCCCGGACTGTTCCCGGGCCGGCAGGCCGACGTGCTCGTCGACGACCAGAAGATAGGTGTTGTGGGACAGCTTCACCCGGCGGTAGCGCGGGCGTGCGAGCTCGACTCCGATGTGATGGTGGTCGAGCTTGACGTTGCGCGACTCATGGCGCGGGCGAAGACGCTCGCCGAATACGAGCCGCTCTACCGCTTCCCGTTCTCCGAGCGGGACCTTGCCATCGTGGTGGACCGGAACGTGACGTTCGACAGCGTTCGAGAGATCGTGAGCGGATTTGCACTCGTGGCTGATGCATCGCTCTTCGACCTCTATGCGGGTGAGCAGATACCCGCCGGCAAGAAGTCGTTCGCGATGCACCTGGTTTTCCAGGCTCCCGACCGCACGCTGACCGACGCCGAGGTCAACCAGGTTCAGGAGAAACTGCTGTCGAGGCTCGCATCAAGCCTCGGCGCCACCCTGCGCAGCTAGTGCAGTGCGCACCATCCCGGAGACCTCGCTCGGCACACGCTCGAGCGGCACGAGGTTAGACTCTCTCTCGTTCCTGCGCTTCACCTCTACGCTGCCCGAACCGAGCGTGCGCGGGCTCACCGTCAATCTCACTGGTATGCCGATGAGGTCGGCGTCGTTGAACTTCACGCCGGGAGAGGCTGCGCGATCATCGTAGAGCACCTCGATACCGGCAGTGCGCAGCGACTCGTAGAGCTGTTCGCCCGCGGCCAGCACCCCCTCCCTGTCCGGGTTCAAGGTGCACAGGTGCACATGGTAGGGAGCGACTGCCATCGGCCAGAGGATGCCCTTGTCGTCATGCCACCGCTCGACGACGGCGGCGAGCAGTCGGCCGACACCGATGCCATAGCAGCCCATCACGGCGGGCTTTGACCGGCCGCTCTCGTCGAGGAAGAGAGCCGAGAGCTTCTCGCTGAGAAACGTCCCGAGCTTGAATATGTGCCCCACTTCGATGCCGCGGTCGGCGTTGAGGCAGGCGCCGCATGAAGGACATCGGTCCCCCTTCTGCACGAGGGCAATATCGGCCACCTTCCTCGCCGTGTAGTCTCTGCCGTAGTTCGAATTCAGGTAGTGGTAGCCGGGCCGGTTTGCCCCGGCCACGAGGTTGACGGCACCCTGGACGGAGTCGTCGGCAACGACGAAGGCGTTGGCCACGCCGATGGGAGACGCGAATCCGGCCACGATGCCGGCGGCCTCGACCTCTTCGGCTTCCGCCAGCCTGAGGAGATTGCACTTGAGCACTCTCTGCAGCTTGACTTCGTTGACTTCAAGGTCGCCGCGAATAACTGCAAGCACGAACTGTCCGTCGGCCACGTAGAAGACCGCTTTCAGGGTCCTGTGGCTCGGAAGGTGCAGGAACTCGGCGACCTGGTCTATGGTGGTGCTGTGCGGGGTGGCCACCTCCTCCAGCGGCCGAGGAGCGTCGTCCACGTTTTCGGTCAGCTCCTTGCGGCTGGTAGCCTTCTCGGCGTTTGCGGCGTAGCCGCACGCGCTGCAGTGAATCACCACGTCCTCGCCCGTCTCCGTCAGAACCATGAACTCGTGTGACGCCTTGCCGCCGATGGCGCCGCTGTCGGCCTCCACCATGACCGCCGGAAGGCCAAGCCGGCGATAGACCGCCGCGTACGCAGCGGCCATCGTCTGGTAGGTGGCGTCGAGGCCAGCCTCGTCGGCGTCAAAGCTGTACAGGTCCTTCATGATGAACTCGCGTACGCGGAGAAGACCCCCGCGGGGCCGGGGTTCGTCGCGGAACTTCGTCTGGATCTGGTAGAGCAGCAGCGGCATGTCGCGGTAGCTCTGAAGGAAGCGCCGCGCGAGATCCGTCACCACTTCCTCGTGGGTCGGTCCCAGTGCGAGCCGGTGCTCCTTCCTGTCGGTCAGCGTGAACAGGGACTGGCCAAATGAGACGTAGCGGCCCGAGGCCTGCCACAGCTCGAAGGGCTGCAGCGCGGGCATCAGCAGTTCTTGACCGCCGGCACGGTCCATCTCTTCACGGATGATCTGTTCTATGCGGCGCAGAACCCGCCAGCCAAGCGGCAGGTACGAGTACACTCCGGCTGCCCCCTGGGATATCATCCCGGCCCGCACCAGCAACTGGTGGCTGACGCTCTCAGCGTCCGCGGGCGTCTCCCGTATGGTGCGGCCGAAGAGTTTCGTGAGTCTCATGTCTGCTTCACCTCATCTTGCGAACCGGACGCCGCCTTTCTGGCAGCGACCAGAGAGTCGATTTCTGTGACGATGGCATTGTAGGCCTGGTCACCGGGCGCCGAGTACGCGAATTCGCCGGCGCGGTAGATGAGCACCTTGTCGTCTCCCCCGGCGATGCCGGCGTCGGCGGTTCTACACTCGCCGGGGCCGTTGACCACGCAGCCCATGATGGCGATGGTGAGCGGGACGTCGATGCTCCGCAGGTACTCGCTCACACGGGTGGCGATGCCCGGCACATCCAGCGTGGTCCTGCCGCAGGTGGGGCAACTGATGACATTCGACATCCCCGGCGCCAGGTTCAGGGAGCGGAGTATCTCCCTCCCCGCATCGACCTCGAGCACGGGGTCGCCGCTGAGGGAGACGCGTATGGTGTCTCCGATGCCCATGTGGAGCAGGATGCCGATGCCGAGGGTGTTTCGCACCACGCCCGTCGATGGCGGCCCCGCCTCAGTGATGCCGAGATGAAGCGGGTAGGGGATGCGACGCGCCATCAGGCTGTACGCTTCGATCGTTGTGAGCACGTCCGAAGCTTTGAGCGACAGCTTGATGAGGCCGAAGTCCATCGCCTCCAGCGCCCGCACCTGCTCCTCTCCAAGGGCTACCATCCTCGCGGCGAGCGGCTCGCCGGGCCGGTAGTCGATGGGCAGGCTGCCGCCGTTCACGCCGATGCGGATGGGGATCTCACGTTCCCTGGCTCGCGACACGACCTTCGCGAGATGCTCGCGGCGGCGGATGTTTCCCGGGTTGAGGCGCAACCCATCCGCTCCCGCGTCGATTGCTGCGAGGGCCAGGCGATGGTCGAAGTGGATGTCCGCCACAAGTGGTACAGGTGACGTCGCTCGAATGGCGGCAAGGGCGGTGGCGGCCTCCATGTCGGGCACGGCAAGCCTGACGATGTGGCAGCCCGCGCGAGCCAGTTCCTGAACCTGCGCCGAGGTGGCGGGCACGTCACGCGTGTCCGTCTTCGTCATGGACTGCACAGCTATGGGGGCGTCGCCACCAACCGTGACGGCTCCCAGTCTGACGGCGACCGAGCGCCGGCGTGCGTTCATAGGCCGAAGTCCCTGCCCTGGACGATACGCAGGATGTCGCTTGTTGTGGCGAAGATGACCACCATGATGAGGAAGGCAGTGCCGAAGGCATAGGCCAGGCGTACGGCGCGCTCGGAGAGACGCCGACCCCGTCGTGCTGCTTCGACAAGCGCCACAAGCATCCCTCCGCCGTCAAGCGGCGGCACGGGCAGGAGGTTGAACAACGCGATGCCGAGGCTGATGAGTCCCGCGATGAAGATAAGATTGGAGACGCCGAAGACGCGTACCGCCTCAACGGTGAGTTGTCCGGCGCCGATCGGGCCGACAAAGGCAAGCGACGGGTCCTCTTGCATCATCGGGATGGAGTCGACGATGAGGGAGGGCATGCTGAGCATGAGCTGCGCTCCGGCGAGAGCGGCCGACGCCAGCGGTATCGCGCGGTGCTCCAGCCTCGCCCCGGGCGCCCACAGCAGCCCCATGCCGAGCTCCCGTTCCTGTATCTCAGTGGCTGTGAATTCCACCGTGTATGAACTGGTGTCGCGGAGCAGGGTGAAGACGGCCGTGGACGAGTCGTCAAGAGAGGCAAGAGCCTCCTCGAGAGCAGTCTGGTTGATGAGCCCCCGGCCATTCACTCCGAGAAGAGCGTCGCCAGCCAGGACGCCGGCTTCCGCAGCGGGCGAACCGGGTTCGACCGACTGCACCAGATTCTGACTGATGACGATGCCGATGACATTCCTTCCGAGTTCGTCGGAGAAGCTCGGTGACACGTCCACGGCGAAGGACGAGGCGTTGCGCAGCACTTCGAGGTGGAGAAGGTCGCCGGCCGTGGCTTCGGCGAGAGCCTCGTGCAGCCGGGCCCACGTGTCCATCATCTCACCATCGACCCGGACGATGACATCTCCGGGCTGGAGGCCGGCGGCGCCGGCGGGCGAATCGGACTGTACCTGGTACACGAGGACGCCGTCGCTCACGACGGTAGTCTGAGGCAATCCGAAGTAGGCCGTGAACAACAGAAAGGCAAGGACGATATTCACGAACGGCCCTGCGCCGTAGACGGCGAGTCGCTTCCACGGCCCCTTGCTGGCCAGGCTGCCTTCGACGGTGGCGTCGTTCTCACTCCGACTCTTGACGAAGGCGCCAACGGGAAGCGCATTGATTGAGTACATCGTCCCGCGCCATGTGAAGCCGAACAGCCGCGGTGGGAAGCCGACGCCGAATTCCTCCACGACCACGCCCGTCCGTTTGGCCACGATGAAGTGGCCGAACTCGTGGGCAACAACCACGATGAGCATGGATGCGACGAACAGAAGCAGTGTCTGAATCATTGTCATTCAGAGACGCGCACGCGGCTGTGCCGCGTCCTCCTTGTGAACGATGGCGGGGTTTGTCATCACAAACGAGTATCCCCATCTCTCCGCGGCCACGACGGAGTCGAGAGATGCCCCATCTCCCGGGAGATGGGCTTCGAGCGCCTGCTCCACCAGAGCGGCGATGCCGGTGAAAGAGATGCGCCCCTGGAGAAACAGGGTGACGGCCGCCTCGTCGGCCCCACAGAGCACTGCGGGGTACGTGCGGCCTGCCATGCCCGCCTCACGCGCCATCCGGAGGCAGGGGAACCTGGCAGTGTCGGCGGGCTCGAAAGACAACGAGAGCGGCCGCGACCACGCGACGGGAGGGGTCAGCGAAGGCACTCTATCGGGATACGTCAGAGCATATTGTATGGGCAGCGCCATGGTAGGTTCGCTCATCTGGGCTTTGACGGAACCGTCATCGAATTCGACCATGGAGTGAATGAGGCATTGCGGATGGACGACCACTTCGATGCGGTCCATCGGCACGTCGAAGAGCCAGTGTGCCTCGATGACCTCAAGCCCTTTGTTCATAAGCGTTGCCGAGTCAACCGTTATCTTGCGGCCCATCGACCAGACCGGGTGAGCCAGGGTCTCCTCTACGCTGACGGCTGCCAGTCTCTCCGCCGGGTAGTCCCGGAACGGACCCCCTGATGCCGTGAGCAGCAGCCGCAGTACGG
>CAZVCS010000121.1:0-5598 GCA_964625765.1 uncultured Dehalococcoidales bacterium
GCTGTTGGGTCCAACGTAGGTCATCAGCATCTTGAGCGCGTGTGACATGCGGGTTGAGTTGAGGATGCCGCGCAGCTTGATGAGGAACGGGAGACCCGGCCGGAAGGCGTCGATCTCGGAGCGGATGTAGTTGATGCAGACGCCCATCCCGGCTGAGTTGATGCCGCGGTGGCCGATGGTCCCGGCCTCAGCGTGCATGACGATGCCCGGCTTCCCTTCCTGGTCGATCTGCAGAACCACGCAGGCGTCGCGCGCCTCGGCTCGCCAGTCCCAGTTCTGTCCGATGATCAGATGCCCCTGCTCGGTGACCTCCGGCAGGAGCCCGAATGACGTGCATCCTCCGGACGACGACTCCTTCAGGGTGTTGGGCAGGCAGGCGAAGGTCAACTCCGTCCGGGCGTTGAGGGCAGCGATCTCCCGGAACTCCACCCCGGCGCCCTCGGCTACGCCGCGCATCTCTTCGACGAGGTCCGCATCGTATCGCTCGACAAAGGGTACGAAGGGCTCGACGTCGGACAGTATCTTCTCTCTGCCGACTCCTCCCATGTTCTGCCACAGATGCATGTAGAAACGCAGGTTGTCCTTGACGAGGTCTCGCGCCTGCTCGCCGTGCTGCCGCCCTATCTCCCTCGGCGTACCCTTGAGCTTCAACACTCGAACGCTCATCGTAACCTCCTCTCCGTTGCGGGACCCGGCGGGGCCTCTTCGCGCCACCGGACGCACGCCATTGTACAGAGGCACCCTGCATCCCGCCACCCCGCAGGAATCATCGTTGCCCACACGCTTGCTGTCCTGCTACAATGCGCACTTATCGCGGTCCGCGACGCGCCTGTCCATTCGTTCGTTGGCCGACATTCATAGCACAGGCATGCAATCGGTGAGAAGAGTCTCTACGTCGCTACGGGTTTCCAGCAAGATCGATAGGCTGTCTGCCGACTCGGCGTTTGTGGTGCTGGCGCGTGCGCAGGCACTCGAGGCGCGCGGCATCAACGTCGTGCACCTCGAGATCGGTGAGCCGTGCTTCGACACGCCGCTCAACATCCGCGAAGCCGGTCGCAGAGCGATTGCCGAGGGCATGACACGGTACTGCAACTCGCAGGGCCTCGTGTCGCTGCGCGAGGAGATCGCCCGCGAGGTATATCGCACGAGGGGCGTGCAGGTCGCGCCTGAGCGGATAATCGTCGGGTCGGGAGCGAAACCGCTCATCTTCTTCGCCCTTCTTGCGCTGCTTGACGAAGGTGATGAGGCGCTCTATCCTGCTCCCCTCTTCCCTGTGTTCCAGTCGGCTATCGGCTTCGCGGGGGCCCGGGCTGTGCCGGTCAGGTTGCAGGAGTCGCTCGACTTCCGCTTCGACATCGACGAACTGCGGGCTCGCATCACACCACAGACCAGGCTCATCGTGCTCAACTCACCGCACAACCCGACCGGCGGCGTGCTGAGTGCCGACGATGTCGAGCAGGTCGCCCGGCTGGCCGCCGAACAGGACATCCTGGTCCTGTCAGACGAGATCTACGACCACATGTACTACGAAGAGCCCCCGGCCAGTATTATGTCGATTGACGGCATGGATGAGCGGACTGTACTTGTGACGGGTTTCTCGAAGACATACGCCATGACGGGATGGCGTCTGGGCTACGGCGTTGTCCCCGAGTGGCTTGTCGGCCCCATCGTCCGGCTCATCAACAGCAGCGTCTCCTGCACGCCTCAGTTCGTGCAGATGGCAGGCCTCGAAGCGCTTTCCGGTCCGCAGGCGGACAGCGTGTCGATGATGCGGACACTGAAGGAACGGCGCGACCTGATGGTGGAGGGGCTCAACAGCATCCCGGGGATCAGTTGCCGCGTGCCTCACGGGGCATTCTACGCGTTCCCCAACGTCACGGCGCTGGGGCTGTCCTCCGCGGCTCTGGCGAATCTGCTCCTGGACGAGGGAGGCGTGGCCGCGCTGCCCGGTACCGCGTTTGGCCCCGAGGGCGAAGGCTACATCCGCCTCTGCTTCTCCACGTCCGCCGAACAGATTCGCGAGGCGCTTGACCGGATTCGGCGGGTCGCTTCGCGATTGTACGCGAGCTAGACGTCCGTCCTCAGCACTCCCCCTGCCGTCGTGCCGCCGGTTCTGAACGGGTGCCTGCCCTACTCGGGGACCAGATTGCGGAATGCCGCCTGGACCAGCTCGGGCAGGGCCGGATGGATGTGGATGCCCTTCTCAATCTCGCTGATATGACCGCCGGAAGCCATCGCGTTGATGACTTCCTGCACGATCGATGGGGCGTGTGGCCCGATGACGTGGAATCCGAGGATGTGCCGCGTGTCCCGGTCGACGATGGCTTTGGCGAAGCCGTCGAACTCCATCATCGCTTCGCCCGTTGCCGTTTCCATGTAGCGTGCTCTGCCGACCAGGATGTGGTGCGACTGGCGTGCCTCCTCAGTTGTCAGTCCTACTGAGGCGATCTGCGGATAGGAGTAGACGGCGTGCGGGGCGGCGCTGTAGTCCATTGCGTCGTGTCGTCCGCTGAAGGCGTTTCGAGCCGCAAGCGTCGCCTCAAGATTGGCGATGTGGCGGAACATGTGCCGGCCGTTAGCGTCGCCCACGGCGTAGATGCCGGGCACATTCGTCTCCATGGCATCGTTCACGGTGACGAAGCCGCGTTCGTCTGTCGCCACACCCGTCCGCTCCACCTGCAGCAGGTCGGCGTTCGACTTCCGGCCGGTGGCCACCATGACGGTGTCCACCGTCACGGCAAAGCGCGCTCCTGAACGGCGCTCCTTGACCAGCAGCCTGATGTCTCGCGGTCCCCGCACGATCTGCTCTATAGCGATGTCGGTGAGCACCTGCATCCGCTTGCGCAGAGCGTGCTTCAACAGAGCGGCCACCTCCGGCTCCTCGCCGGGCACGAGACGCTCGGCCGCCTCGATGAGCGTGACAGAAGTCCCCATCGCGGCGAAGAAGTGCGCGTACTCCACACCGATGTACCCGCCGCCGATGATGGCCATGCTGCGTGGGCAGCTCGTCAGTTGCAGCAGCGTCTCAGTGGTCAGATAGTCGATCGTCTCCAACCCGGGAATCGAGGGAATGTGGGGACGGGAGCCGGTGGCGACGAAGAACTTCTCTCCCTGGATGCGACTGCCCGCGGCCTCCATCTCGTGGTCGCCCACGAAGCGTCCCTCTGACTCATAGAAGTCGAGACCGCGCAACTGTGAGAATGACTCCTTCATCTGCCGCTGTGCTTCCTCGATGCTGCGCCGCATGCGCTCCATGATGAGGGCGAAATCGATGCCGGTGACGCGGGCCTGGATGCCGAGCTTCTCCGCCTCCTGCACTTCGACGACCCTGTCGGCCGGGAACATCAGCATCTTCGAGGGAATGCAGCCGAGGTTGGGGCAGGTGCCCCCGAGAGGTCCCTTGTCTATCAGTGCCGTGGACAGACCGCGAAACACGGACTCGTACACAACGAACATGCCCGAACCCGATCCGATAACCACGACGTCGTACTTCTTCGCCATCTCGCTCACCTCGAACGGAACGTCACTTCGTACGCCGAAAAGATGGTCCTGTGCCCGCGTGCCTGAGAGTCAGTGGCGGGCGAGCACCGCATCGACGCGCCGGCGCAACTCCTGTGCCGGCGCCGCTCCAACACTCACATCGGCAATCTGCCCCTGCCTGAAGAAGATCATCGTCGGTATGCTGGCCACCTGGTACTTCCTCGATGCCAGCGGGTTCTCATCCACATTCAACTTGCAGAACTTCATGCGTCCCGCGTAGTCCTTGGCGAGTTGCTCGGTCAGCGGCGCCAGTGCCCGGCACGGGCCGCACCATGGCGCCCAGAAGTCGACGAACACCGGCAGGGGGGACTTGAGCACCTCGGCTTCGAACGTGGCGTCGGAGACGGTCTGCACGGTGGCTGACTCAGGGGATGACTCGACGTGCACCCGGATGAGGATGTCGCCCTCACCGCCGTCCGTCACTCTGAGTGCGTTCGCCAGCCGCACTGTCTGGCCGTCGCGCGTGCCGGATGGTATCTTCACCTCAAGCCTCTTGCCGTTCCGCGTGAGCAGGCGCGTCGTGCCCGCCAGCGCTTGAAGTGCCGGCAGCGTCAGGTCGTAGGTGGCTGCTCCCGGTGTCTGAGCACTCTCGTCGAATCCCTGGTCCATTGTGTGCCTCCGCCTCCGGGGTTGGGTCTCGTCTCGACTAGGCGTCTCCTCCGGCCGCTTCGGATGCCGTGCTCTCATCCTGAGACCCGGCAGGCTTCGCCTTGAGCCTGAGCGTCTTCTTCACCAGGTCTTTCTCGTGGGTGTAGTCGATGACGCGCTGCAGCATGATCTTCTGCGCCTGGACCGGCCCGGCGCCGTGCCACGTGCCGACCCCGTGCATGCCAGCCGTCCAGTTCTGGAGGTGCTTGTGCACCTTCATGACGTTCTCGGCCGGCTCGTCGCCTCCGAAGCTGTAGAACTCCTCCACGTATGCCTTCGTCTCGGGATTCTCCAGTTCCTTCAGCGACGGCAAGGTGACGATGAGTCCTCCGCCGATGTCGCCGGCAAGGGCCATCACCCGCCAGAAGGCGTTGCACACATTGAGCTTGGCGACGTTGCCCATGAGCTCGTCCGGCAGGAACACTCCTGAGCCCTCGGGCTCCTCGGAGCCCTGGTACGCCGCCGCCACGCCGCAGGCCCGGCACGTCTCCCGCAGGGAGACCATCTCGGCCAGTTGCTCGTTGATGTGGGGCACGTTCTGCAGTCCCTTGTACTCCTGGATGAGCTTCGCGCTCCCGATGATCTGGTTCATGAAGCCCACCTTGCAGGTCCCGCCGCAGGTCATGCGATGCGTTCGCGCGAAGCGCGTGACGAACTTGACCGAGTACGGGTACTCCCCACAGTGGAAGACACGTTCCCACGGAACGAAGACGTCCTCGAAGATTATCATCGAGGTCTCCCGCTGTCCGAACAGAGGGTTGCCCAGCTCCTCGATGCTGTCCGCCTGCTCCCGCTCAGCCGAGTACGGTGTGTACTGGCAAATGAACGTGATGCCGGGGGCGTCGGGAGGCGTCGCGAAGGCGACAGCGTAGTCCGTTTCACCGGCCGAATGAGCCGACTGAGGCAGCACGACGATCTCATTGCTCGCAAAACCGCCGCTGATGTTTATCTTCGCCCCGCGCACGACGATACCCTTGTCGTTCTTGTCCACCACTTTGACCGAGAGGTAGGGGTCCGGCCACTTCAGAGCGCGGGCATTGCGCTGACCGCGCGGTTCCGTGAGTGCACCGGCGACTGAGAGGTCTTCGGTCTGCACCCTCTTGAGGTACTCCAGGAAGCGCGGGTGATAGGACGTCCCCAGGTCGCGGTCCATCTCCCACGTTGTGCTCCACAGCGCGTGGAAGCAGTCCAGCCCGACGCAGCGGTAGATGCAGGTGCCGAGGTTCTCGGACGTGAACGTCCCGGCCTGGGCCTTGCGTATGAGGTCTTCCTGGTTGCGGCACACGTACGTGTACCGGTTGACGGTGTCGTTGATGAGCGGGGAATACGCCGTCATGATGTCCCGGCTGGCGGGGTCCAGCGCCCAGGCGTAGCTTGCTTTGTTGGCCTCGATGACGGTCCGCGTGTTCG
>CAZVCS010000122.1:0-5565 GCA_964625765.1 uncultured Dehalococcoidales bacterium
CCATCGGGCCAACGCGGACTTCGGCATCTGGTTCGACCAGAATGGCCACATGTCTGAGTCGTCGACCGAGAACGTGGTCATAGTGAGCCAGGACGGGATACTCAAGTACCCGACGTTCGAGTATATGCTGAGAGGCACCGGCCTCGTCCGGGGCGTCCAGCTCGCGGCAGAGCTGGTCAAGAGCGGGGAGCTGAAGGGCATTGCCCAGACGAACATCACGCAGTACGAGGTCTTCGAAGCCTCGGAGCTTTTCGGCCTGACGAGCGGGTCCGTGATGCCAATCGTGAGGTTCGATGGCAGGACGATAGGCAGCGGGAAACCGGGGCCAGTCGCCCTGAAGCTCAACAAGCTCTTCGAGAGGGACCTGGTAGACGGTCCGGCCGAGGTCCGGACGCCGGTGCCGTACCGATAGGCGGAGCGACGGTACCCCGCAACGGCGCGTCTGACGAAGACGACACCGACCGGCACGGACACAGACGAACCGGAGGCCCGGGGGCGAGACGTGCCCCCGCTCCGGTGCTGTCAGGCGCCGCCGGTCAGCCGGCCGTCCTCGACACGGTAGTGGTCTATCATCTCGATGAGCACGCCGTGGGACGAGCGCGGCAGTATCCAGAAGTGGTTGACGTCCGTAGCCGCGTCTCCTTCCGGATGCTCCGGGATGAGCGCATCGTTGACAGCGATGCCCTCCGATTTGAGCTGCCGGTAGCTGTCCTCCAGGTGTGCCGTGGCGAAGGCGATGTGGTGCAGTCCTTCGCCGTGCTTCTGCAGCCTCCTGTACAGTGGTGACTCCTCGTCCGGCGGCGCAAGGAGCTGGATATCGCAGCCATCCCCCTCCCCTTCGAAGAAGGCGGTGAGGTACTTCTCGTCCCCGGCCCAGCGCTCTTGCCTGGCGACCTTCCGCTCCAGCAGGCCAGGCGACACCCGGCCGAGAATCCTGGCGTAATCCTGGATAGCCCGGTCGATGTTGGCGACCAGGATGCAGATGTGAGCGACCGTCTTAGCCATGCAACTCCTCCGGAAGCCACCCGTGGACGGATGGCCTGCCAGCGGAAACGATAGCACAGGGCGTCACGGGTGACGGGTTTCAGGTTGAAGGCGAAATGCTCCACTCACGCGATGCCGGGCCGGTGCGGGGACCGACCCTCGGGGGACGACACGGAGTACGCGTGATGGCGGCGACACTGGGCATCCGACGGTGGGATAGCGGGCTGGTCTGAGACCGGCCTCCACTGGAGCTCCGCGGTTGTGCGTGGAGGCTTCAGCGGTGGGCCGCTGACCGCGCGATGGCGGGCAGGCGCACAGGTCCGCACTGCGGAACAAGCGGACGCGGCAGACGCGAGCACTGGCGGCAAGTCCATCCCCACCGGAGACATAGACACCGGGCGATACCAGCCGGCCCTTTCCCGTCAGGCCGGGAGCGGGGCGGTCACGACGAGCATCGTCCCGCCGCCGGGCGAGGAGTCGACCGTCACGCCTCCGCCCCAGGACAAGGCGCGCTCCCGTATGCCGGTGAGTCCTACGGCGCCGGGCTTCCTGGCCTCGTCCCCGCTGAAGCCACGCCCGTCGTCCGTGACCCGCAGCACGGCGTGTCCACCCTGCCTCTCGAGATCCACCGTGACTCTCGTGGCGCCAGAATGGCGCTGCACGTTTTCGAGCGCCTCCTGCAGCGCCCGGAAGAGCCCCAGGGCAACGCGCCCCTGCGGAAGCTGGAAATCCCCAAAGCGCCTGAACTCGCACCGCATCCCCGAGCGGCGTGCGAACTCCTCCGTCTCCCACTCGATGGTGGCAGCCAATCCCAGATCCTCCAGCATGACGGGCACCAGGTCGGCGTACAGGCGGCGCAGACGCTCAACCGTCTCATCGAGCACGCGAGCCATGCCCTCCAGAGTCGGCTCCATACGCACCAGTTGATCCCCGGTGAGCTTGCGTCGACACGAATCCAGGTCCACCTTGAGCACGGTCAGCGCCTGGGCAACATGGTCGTGCAGCTCCCAGGCTACCTCGGCGCGTTCCTCTTCCCGCGCCACCTGGAGACGAGCAGCAAGGGCCCGGAGCTCCTGATTGGCCTCCACCAGTTGCGCCTCCAGCCGCTTTCGCCTCGTGATGTCCTGACCCTGTGCAATGGTCGCCACCACAGTCCTGCCATCCGCGGCGTGGAGACTGGCCGAGTTCCAGAGCACAGTGAGTACGGAGCCATCCCGGTGGCGGACGGGTATCTCGACCCCCTGTCGGTATTCCCCCTCGGCAGCCTCTCGGAGCGAAGCAAGGGACACGCCCGGTCCCTCCTCCGGGAAGACAGCATCCAGCTTCTTTCCCACGACGTCGCGGGCATCGAGACCGACGAGACGCTCGAAGGAGTGATTGAAGCGGGTTATCCGGAATTGCGGGTCCCAGACGACGATGGGTGCATTTGCGTAGTCGAGCAGGTTGTTCAGGTAATCGCCGGTCTCCCGCAACTCCTCCTCTACCTTCCTGCCTTCCAGCAAGAGGCGGCGGTTGACCATCAGCATGAGGCTGAAGACAAGCAGGACGATGGCTCCCAGCAGGAAGGCCATCAGCACCGTATCAAGAAGACCGGATTCGAGGAAGTCGTTGGATGCACCCGGTTGAAGAACGAAGCTCACCGCCCGGAAGAGGCTGATGAACGCAATCAGTCCGAAGGCGACACTCGTACCGAGCGAGATACGTCGGATGTCCGTACCTCCATCCTGGAGCAACAGCCGCATGGACAGCAGGCAGACAAGCGCGAGCGCGATGGAGGAATTGAGATTGCGCGCCAGCAGGTCATCATCCACAAGGGAGTAGTGGGCATGGACTGCAACATAGGCGACAAGAAGAGCCAGTACCGGGTAGCCCGCTGCCACGGTGAGAGTCCTCCCCGCGAAGCGCCGCAGGCCGAAGTACAGCGCCACCGCGCCGCCGAGTATCATGCCGTTCGCGAGAACCACCGACGCCCAGTCGGGAACGGTACCGCGACCAGCGATGAGGACAACACCGACCAGTTGCAGCGCCCAGTCCGCAACCCACAGGCCCAGCCCGGCGTATCTGCCGCGGTTGTGGCGCCACAACTGGAGCATGACGGCCAGACTCACCGCATCGACGATGACGTTTCCAACTATCACCGTCCTCATGTCGAGTGAGAACATGATTCAGCCTTCTGCGGGCCGGCTGCCCGTCCGACGCTCCGTCAACGCCCCCGGTCCTCGAGGTGTTCCGGCGTCTTTCGCTCGGGGAACTCCGGGGACCAAGGCGGGACGGGGGCCTTTCCCGTCCGGGGGCTGATTTGATACTAGCAAAGTCGGCGGCTGACCGCGAAAGCGGAGACGCGCGAAGCTGCCGGGACGTGGCACCGGGAGGGTTCGCCCGTCCCTGTTTCAGACGCAAGTGTGTAAGATACGCGTCGTTTCTTGACGCACAGGGCGGCGGGGACCTGCGGAGGCGGGCAATGAGCATGCTTGTCGTTGGAGCTACCGGGGCAACCGGCCGGTTGCTGGTTCGGGAGCTACTCGCCCGGGAACAGAACGTCAGGGTGATTGTGCGGACGCCGGAGCGGCTGCCCGAAGACGTCCGGAATGACCGCCATCTGGACGTGATCCGGGCGGGCGTCCTTGAACTCAGCAAGCCGGAGTTGGTGCGGCAGGTCGAGGGCTGCAGCGCCATCGCCTCCTGCCTGGGGCACAACGTGACCCCAAAGGGCATCTTCGGCCCTCCGCGGAGGCTCGTGACTGATGCGACGCGACGGTTGTGCGAGGCCGTCGCGCTCGGCGGAGCCAAAGAGCCGGTCAGGTTTGTGCTGATGAACACGACCGCCAACATCAATCACGACCTGAACGAGCCCGTGACGTTCGCCCAGAGGTGCGTCATCGGGCTTCTCCGACTGCTTCTCCCTCCTCAGGCAGACAACGAGGCGGCGGCGGAGCACCTGCGGACGGCCATCGGGAAAGAGAACAGCGCAATCCAGTGGGTGGCCGTGCGCCCGGACAGCCTGACGAGTGAGGATCGGGTCACAGCATACGAACTGCATCCATCGCCGACGAGGAACCCCGTCTTCGACGCCGGGCGGACCAGCCGGAACAACGTCGCCCACTTCATGGCAGAGCTGATGACGGGCGACGAGACGTGGAACAGGTGGAAGTGGCAGATGCCCGTCATCTACAACAGGACGTAGTCGCGGATCGGCCGAGCGTAGCGGAACCCGGGTCAACCTGCGAGTCCAGGGCGTCACTTGATACGGCGCGGGGCAGCCTGTCGGCTGCCGCGGGCAACTGGCCAGCGAGTCTATGGTGTTGCGATGACACAGGGACTACAATGCGTCTGGCTAGGGGTGGCGGGAGAGTGGAAGCCATCTCGAGGATAGCGCGGAAGCACCGGATTCCTTTGCCAAGGAGGTGGAGTCATGAGCGTCCTGTGGTATCTGCTGATAGGCGCGGTCATAGGTGTCATCGCACGGATACTGCTCCCCGGAAGACAGCGGCTGGGCTTCATCATGACCGTGCTACTCGGTGCGCTGGGAGCATTCCTGGCCGGCCTGCTCGGGCAATACCTGGGCTGGTACACCTTCCCGTCGTGGCTTGGCTTCGGCGCGGCGATAGTCGTGGCGATGATTCTCATCGGTCTCTACAGCGGGTCGAAGCGCGGCAGCTAGGTGTGACGTCGACCATCCCCAACTAACGGGGACGCCACACCCCGCCCAAGTGACCTGTCCGGCTGTGCGCGGGTGGGACGTCGGGGGCCGCGGGCCGGATGGGGGGCCCGTCTGACATCGGCTCATACGCAGATTGCGCGACTGAGCCAGTCGCCGGCAGGGAGCTGGCGATGAGTGGAGGAGGTGCACGGATGCCGACCATGGTCCATTTCGACATCGCGTCGGACGAGCCGCAAAGAGCGAAGCAGTTCTACGAGTCGCTCTTCGGCTGGAAGATGATGGAGCCGCCGGGGATGCCGGACTTCTACCTCATCGAGACGAAAGACCTGGAGGGCAAGAGCGGCGTCGGCGGAGGTCTCGGCAAGCGAGGGGACCCTTCCCAGAGAATCACCATGTACGTGGGCGTCGACAGCGTCGATAAGTACCTCCAGCAGGTGGCCGCGCTGGGCGGACGAGTCGTCCTTCCGAAGATGCCGGTGCCCGGGTGGGGATACCTGGCCAACTGCGTCGACACCGAAGGCAACGCGTTCGGGCTGTGGCAGGAGGACAAGAACGCCCGCTGACGGCCGTCGGTCCATCCAGGCGATGCCGGAAGCGTCACCGCCGTTTCTGGCTGCCGCGCCCGCCCGGCGACCTCACGGTGAATCAGGAGGATGATGGGGCGGAAGTGCCGACAGACTGGTTCCTCCGATTCCGCGCGCGGTAGGCCACCTCCACCACGACGGCCGCCAGGGCGCCGGCACACACGATGAAGAAGTTGTACACGGCCGGCTCCATGGTGGGTCGCGGAGGATCGAGCGTCGCAATCATCACGCAGTTCACAATCCACCCCGCCGAGGCCCCAGCAACGTAGATGAGACCGAGTCGATAGAGTCCGAGCACCACCGGGACGGCCCCCATCACCACCACCGAGCCGAAGT
>CAZVCS010000123.1:0-5560 GCA_964625765.1 uncultured Dehalococcoidales bacterium
CCACCCAGAAGTAGCCAGTCACGACGAGGAAGCCGAGTGCGACGCCGGCGGCCCAGAGCCAGAGTCTGTCGGCTGTCACGGCGACCCAAACAGCGCGAATCCATGCCCGAAGCCCTGTGACGGGCATCCACTGTCTCCACAACACGAGGAGAGGCACCACGAAGACGAGCAAGCAGACCACCAGGTCGCCCGGCACCCCGAACAGCGGTTCGATGAACGGCAGGGGTACTGGCAAGGGGACGACGAGGCGAATGAACAGAACCAGAGAGTACGCGATGCCCGCGATGAGGGCATAGGCGCCCCAGAACCGGAGAGAACCTGCGCGTCGCAGAGAAGACCACGTCTCCGGGGCCAGCGACAGCACCAGCAGTGCGCTGCCAATGCCAGCGGCAACAGGGATGAAGACGTACTTGGTAGCTATGGCGAGTCCAAGTACGAATCCGCACCATGGCAGCGCGCGACGACGTTTCCCGTCGAGCCAGTTCAGAGCCAGCATCGTCGCGACGAAAACGAAGAACAGTCCCATCGCCTCCTGCACTCCCCTGCGGCCCAAATAGACCATCATTGGCTCGACGGCAAACAGGCCGGCCGCCACAAGGCCAGCACGGCCGGAGTACAGGTGCCGGGTGACGAAGTAGACAAGGACAACGCTCGCAAGCGAGAACACGACCGACAGATACGGCACGATGTAGTAGTCGTAGCCAAAGACCCTGAAGAGGGCCCCCAGTGTCAGGTCATACAGGGGCGGGTGGACCGAGACGAAGTCCCGGTACGGAACGAGCCCTTCGGCGATGAAACGACCGGTGAGGGCATGCGTGCCTGGGTCGTAGTCGTGAATCGCGTTGAACAGACTTCGGATCTCCCAGAGGCGAAGACCCGCGCCAAGGGAGAGGATGCTCGCCAGGGTCAGGACGGTTGCCCTCTTGGTCGATGCGATTGTGCCAGGCGCCCTACTTGTCACGAGACCTCGTTCTGTCCATGCCTACTCTCCACCCTCGTGCGCGGAAGCCGGTGCAAGCGAAACAGCGTCGCCCTCGTATCCCCTCAGGAACAAGTACACTCCGTCCCCTTCTGCATACACGCCATATTCGGCCCGCAGGCGCAACCGGCTGGCACTGTTGGCGAACTTCAGAGTCGACTGTCCGCTCGTATCGTCGATGAGCACATAGTCGAAGACGGACTGCTCGCCTCTCGCGTAGAGTTGACCCACAGAGTACCGGTAGAATCGGAAGAAATCTATCTGGCCAGGCGACAGAGTGCAGTAGGCATGCTCCCGATGACAGATGTGGGGGAACAGGTCGTTCTGCGCGTGAACTGACGCATCAGCAGGTATCAAGGCGATGGCCCTGCGAATGACTTGGTGGTGCTCAGTCGACTGAGGCATCGGTCTTCCGATGGCCAGTGGCGTAGGGCTAGCCGACATGCTCCAGACGACCGAGGAGAAGACGACGAGCGCACAGAGCAGTCGCGAGGCCACCTGGGTGCCTCTGCCCTTCACAAGCGTGGAGGCCCCGAACACGGCCGACGCATAGAGCCCCGGTATGACTACGTTGGAGTACTGGCACGAGATTGCGACTTGATTCACATTCACTGCCAGCAGATTCTGTGCCAACCCGGGAAGAGCAAGGAGGAGCGCTCCCGGCGCAAGCCCTGGCAGAAACAGAAGCGGGCCGAACATGTCCAGAACGTACCGGACCTTCTCCGTCGCGTGCACGACAAGGTTGTCGGCCAACGAGAACGTGGCGCCCAACGTATAGCGCGCGAAATACGGGTAGCTTCCCGTCAGGCTGAAGTGAGAGATGACGATGAAAAGCGCACATACCAGCCAGAGTGAGGCGAACAGGGCGAGCCCGAGCGGCACGCTCACGGCTCGTTCCCGAAGAGAGGTCCGCAGCCTCGACACCGGCGTGAACGCGCCGGCAGCCCGGACAAAGTAGTAGAGCCCAATTGCGGCAACTGTGAGTGCTACGTTCTCCTCGCACATCATCGACAGGATGGCAAGGGCAACGCCCGCTCTAAGCTGACCTCTTTCGAAGAACAGAATCGTGAGCAGCAGCGAGGGTATGGCAAGAGCCCCGGGGTGAAAGTCGAACGTGTTCACTCCATGGAGCGCAGGAAACAGCAAATACGCTAGAGAGAAGGCCACTCCCATGCGAGCATCCATCCTTGACGACGCCAGGAAGTACACCGGTACAGCTCCGGCTGCGAGCACGACGGTTTGCAGGACCAGCAATGTCTCGGCTCGCGGAAAAACCGCGTACAGCGGCATGAGGAGGAACAGGATAGGCTGGAAGTGCCATGCCAAGCCGGTGGACTCGGAGACAGAAGAATACAGCAGTCCATGGCCATGGATTGTCATCCAGAGGTGCTGCATGAATATGCCGAGGTCGTATGCGTACGACTGGAATGTGTAGTGTCGCATGATGGTGAAGTAGGAGAAGTAGATGGCGTATGCGGTCGCCAGACCTAGTACGACTCCAAGACAGACTCGTGCAGGCTTCGCAGCCAATGCAGGGCGACCCAGCGCCACTCTTGACGTCTTCGTCCCTCCAGCCTCCGGACCTTCCATCGACACGAAGGACATTGTACGCCACGATGAGCGCATGGGGTACGGGATGCGGCGCCCCCCGGATCACCGCGCGCAGCGATTTGACGCTCCAGACTATCTCCACGTCTACCAGCCGCAGCGTATGTGTGTAAGATATGGAAGAGGTATTCCCGGTGCCTCACGAGGAAAGGCCACTGGCACGATTCGAATCGACGCGTTTTCCGCAGCCCGCCGGAACCCAGGCCCTACTCAGCCGCAGGTCCAGGACGGCGGCGCCACCACAATGTCGAACCGCCTGAGACACAGCGCCGCACGCCCTCCCGGCCGCAGTGAGCCCTGTGTGACCGGCTGTCTTGGCTTCGCCCGGGGGATTGCTGCGCGCTGCCGGAGAGCTGTCACCTTCGCAGGAGTGGGAGCCCTAGGGGCGGTGCTGAAACTCGCCCTCATGTATGTGCTCACAGATGTGGCCGGTCTGCACTACATGGTGTCGTACGGGCTTTCCTTCTGCCTCGTGGTCGGGCACAACTACGTTCTGAACAGCCACCTGACCTTCCGTCGGTCAAAGGCACCACTGGCGCTCGGGAAGTTCGCGTTGGTGAGTCTCGGCTCCGCAGCCATCAGAGCTGCGCTTGTGTTCGTGCTCACGGACGTGGCCGGACTCTGGTACATCGCCTCAACCGCAGTCGCCATCGCCGCGGGATTCATCGTGAACTACGTCTTCAGTCTCCGGTGGGTCTGGGTCAGGCCGACAGACCCAAGCTAGCGCGTCGGCGAGGAATTGATGGCGAGAGTGCTCATCACGAATACGTACAACCTCCAGAACATGGGGGAAGTCCTCCAGGTCACATCACTCATCCGTCAGTTCCCGGCCGACCGGTTTACCCTTGCGGGGTGGTATTCGTTTCTCGATGAGAACGTCTGCAGGGAGCTTGGCATCGACGTGGCGGGGAACCTTCGACCTCCCGGCAAGGCGACTCTTGCTGCACAGGCACTGGTCGGGCTCGCGAGGACTTGGCTGTGGCGCGAATTCGGTGTTCCCAAGCTCCCCCCCCTGCTGAGGGCATACGCAGACAGCGACTACGTTATCGACCTCGGCGGCGACACATTCTCAGACGTCCCCAGCCGGGCATACACGCTGGCACACTGCTTTCCGCTGCTGCCGGCCCTCATGCTACGCAAGCCATACGTGGTGTGTTCTCAGTCAATAGGTCCGTTCAGGTCGACAATGACCAGAGCGCTGGCACGGTACGTCCTGTCACACGCCGCGACAATAACCGCCCGAGACCCGTTGACGCAGCGCTACCTCGTCGAGACACTCGGACTGGACGACGCCAGAATCAGGCTCTGCCGCGACCTTGCCTTCCAGTTGTCTCCCGAGGCCCGGTCAGAGCCGGGACTGGTGGGCGTCAACCCCAGCCCGCTCGCGCATCGTTACATGAGATGCTCCCCGGAGCAGTACGTGCGATTCGTGGCGGACGTCGTCTCCAGCTTTCGCGGCAGGTACCGGGTCATCCTGATACCTCACGTGTACGGACCGCAGAAGGGCCTCGGAGCAACCCGGAATCAGGACGACCGGGTCGTGATTCGAGCAGTGAGAGAATTGGTTGATGCCGAGGAGGGCACTCACGAGGACATCGCGCGCTGCGACCTCTTCATCGGCTTTCGAATGCATGCCTGTATCAGCGCGATAACGCGCGGTATTCCGACCGTCGTCATGGCCTACGGGCAGAAGGCGTCGGGCCTACCCGAACTCCCGTGGGTGCAGAAGCTGGACATGGAGAAGGCCAGCATGGAGGAGAGTATCTCAGCACTGCACAGCATCACCGACTCCGTGTCTGCATTCCGGTCTTCGCATTCCTCCGACCTCGTCCTCATGCGTAGAGAATCTTCCTGCCACCGCGACGCCGTTGCTGCAGTGAGAGAAAGGACCGGCAACGAACTCATGGGAAGCCACCTACGGTGCAGAGTGGCCGCAGCAACCAACCCTGAGCAACGCCGAAGCAGTGCCTCCGCAGGAGTCGCGACAGTTGCGGTCGCATCCGCACTCAAGTCTTCAGAGGTCGCTTCAGCGATCCTGTTGGACACTGCATCAGACCCACCGACGCCCATCAGAACCTCCAATCCAACTGACGTCCTGCGATGCACCGGGTCTATCTACGCGTTTGATGAGGGCGTCATGACCCGGATGATGCAGCTGGCAGCAGTGGAGAGTGCAGTTGTAGTCGGCCTGCCCTGCCATGTGTCGGCGCTGCGGGCCCGTTACCCGCAGCACCTCTATCTCGGGCTCTTCTGCTCACACCGCGTTACTCCCCAGGGAATCCGATTCCTGCTCGACCATCTCGGGCTGAAGGGAGAGGTCGTCCGCTATCGGGCTAAGGTTGCCGGCACAACCGGGCTGCTGATTGACCGCAGGTTCTTTGTTCCGCTCTCACTATACTGGAACCGCTTCTTCAACTACGCGTTCATACCCGATGGCTGCCTCCGATGTCGAGATCTTACGGCAGAGATGGCGGACATCTCTGTTGGCGACGCGTGGACCTGCAATTCAGCTTCAGCCAAGGGCTTGAACGCGGTCATCACAAGAACCCGACGAGGCGAGGATCTAGTTGCCCAATTGATTAGGGAGGGGGCAATCGAAGCAAAGGATGTGTCTCCTGCGGACATCGTCAGGACACAGTTCAACTACCTCAACCTGAAGAAGAACAGGCTCTCAGCAAAGCTGCGCGCATACCGCGCGTTGCGGTCACTCGGCAACTGCCTATCACTCCACACTTCGTTCCATCCACTGCTTCACCTTTGGCTGCGGGCGACGGTTCGGGGGACGAACGTGGTCGACGATTCCGTTTCCGGCGAGGGCCAATTCATATCGAAACACTGACGTCACTGCCTTGCACCAGACGCGCCGGGTCGCCACGTCCATCGGGCGTTCACGAGGAAGTTCCACATGGTCGCCACGACGATGCCGGCAAGGTTTGACAGCAGATAGTACACACCGAGATGGTCCGTGAACAG
>CAZVCS010000124.1:0-5499 GCA_964625765.1 uncultured Dehalococcoidales bacterium
CTGGTACGAGTGAGACGACAGAATGGAGGCTCGTGACTTGAGTAAGGAAGAGATGATTGAGCGAGTGAGGCAGCGGGCGAGGAAGAACTTCTCGCTGGGCTACAACTGCTCCGAGTGTGTCTTCGAGGCCCTGCTGGGAGAGCTTGACCTCGGGCTGCCGCCGGACGCGGTGAGGCTGGCGACCGGCTTCGGGGGCGGCATCGGGCTGTACGGGGGAACCTGTGGCGCCATCGCGGGTGCTGTGCTGGCGGTCGGCGCGGTGCACGGGCGCCGGGCGCTTCCCGAAGGTGAAGGCCTCGAGGTGGCGCAGAAGTCGAAGCAGCAGTTCTACGGCAGGCCCGGCCTGTACCGCATCTTCAACCAGATACCGAACGAGATTGCCGCGAAGTACGGCTCGACGGTCTGCCGGGAACTCACGAAGAAGTGGCAGGACCAGTGGCTCTGCCGGGAGCACGCGCTGAGCTGCCGCGAGCTCATCACCGATGCCGCGGGCATCGCCGCCCGGCTGGCGCTGTCCGAGCGGGAGGTCGAAGCGAACCGTCCTTTCGGCTCCAACGTCGAGAACATCAGGGAGCAGTAGCGCCTCGCCGCGACGGCTTGCGCGGAGTACATGAACGTTGCTGTCGGCACGATAGCCATCCGCCTGCCTGAGAACCACACGTTGAAGGGCAAGCGCCAGGTCGTCCAGTCGATGACCGCCCGGCTGCGGGACCGCTTCTCGGTGTCCGCGGCCGAGGTAGAGGGGCAGGGACTGTGGCAGGTGGCGACCATCGGCCTCTCGTGCGTCAGCAACCGCGCGGACCATGCACAGGAGACGGTGGAGAACGCGATAGCGTTCGTGGTGGAGCACTATCCGGAGGTCGAGATACTCGAGACGCAGGTGGAGGTCTTCCCCGTTCTGTAGCGGGGAACCATGCACCCGGCGGCGTTCCTGCACCAGTTGCTCACGGCGTCCGATTACCAGGGCGAGCTGGTGCACGTCGAGCACTACCCGCCCTCGGAGGCGGTATACGAGGCACTGCGCCACGAGCTCTCTCCCGGACTCCTGAAGCGGCTGAAGCAGCGCGGGCTCAATCAACTCTACCGGCATCAGGCTCGCGCGGTGGACCTGCTGCTCGATGGCAGGAACGTCGTCATCAATGCACCCAGCGCGAGCGGCAAGAGCCTGTGCTACCAGGTAGCGACGCTTGACGCGCTGGCGCGAGACGGCGGGGCAACGGCGCTGTTCATCTTCCCGACGAAGGCGCTGGCGCAGGACCAGCTTCGCAGCCTGCGCGCCCTGGCGAGCCCTTCGCTGCTGACCGCAGCCTCCATCGAGACGTTCGACGGTGATACGGCGCAGGACACGCGGGCCGGCGTCCGGCACAGAGCCCGTGTGGTGCTCACCAATCCGGACATGCTGCATGTGGGCATGCTGCCGAACCACGCGCTGTGGTCCCGGTTCTTCCACGGGCTGAAGTACGTGGTGCTGGACGAGGCGCACGCGTACCGGGGCGTCCTTGGCTCGCACGTAGCCAATCTCGTTCGCAGGCTGAGGCGCGTCTGTGCGCTGTATGGCGCCAGCCCCGTGTTCGTGTGCTGCTCGGCGACCATCGCGAATGCGAGAGAGCATGCGGGGCGGCTGTGCAGCGCGGAGTTCGAGCTCGTGGAGGGCGGCGACGGCCCGCACGGGGAACGTTTCGTGGCGCTGTGGAATCCGGCGGTGGTCGACAAGCGTACGGGCGCCCGGCGCAGCCACAACAGCGAAGCGAGCAACTTCCTGTGCAAGCTCGTTTCGAGGGGCGTCAGGAGCCTGGTGTTTGCACGGACGCGCCGGCTGGCGGAGCTCATCTACATCTATGCGCGAGAGCGGCTGCCCGCTGAGCAGGCGACGCGCATCAGCCCGTACCGCGCAGGCTACCTGGCGGCGGACCGGCGTGACATCGAGCGGCGCTTTACCGGAGGCGAGCTGGACGGGCTGGTGGCCACAAGCGCGATGGAACTCGGCGTGGATGTGGGTGACCTTGATGCGACGGTGCTGGCGGGCTACCCCGGCAACATGGCGAGCGCCTGGCAGCAGATTGGACGCAGCGGCCGCGGTGAGAACCCTTCGCTGAGCATTCTCGTGGCGCAGAGCAACCCGGTGGACCAGTACCTGATGCGCAACCCCGGCTTCTTCTTCTCACGCCGCTTCGAGCAGGCGCTCATCAATCCGAACAACCCGCACATCCTCGAGCCGCATCTGCTCTGCGCGGCCTGGGAGCAGCCACTTGCCCTGGAGGAAGTTGCGGCGCTGGCCGAGTCAGCCCCGGGCGCTATCGAGCGCTTGATGGGCAAGGGGCTGTTGCGCGAGCGGCGCGGGCGGATGCACCTGGACCCGGGAGTGAGCTACCCGCCCGAGCGCGTGAACATCCGCTCCATCGGCTCCTCCTACCAGATAATGGACCTGAAGCACGGCGCTCTGCTCGAGACGGTTGACGGCGCGGTGGCGATGTCGCAGCTGCATCCCGGCGCGGTATACCTGCACCAGGGAGAGACGTATCTCGTGAGGCAGCTCGACACGCGCTCGCGGACGGCATGGGCGGAGCCGTGCGAGGTCGACTACTACACCCAGGCACGGGAGCTGACCGACATCCGCGTGACGAACGTCGAGGTGGAGAAGCGCTGCGGCCGGACGCTCGTCCGGCTTGGCGATGTGCAGGTGACGAACCACGTCATCGGGTTCAAGAGGCGGAAGCAGTTCACCGAGGAGTTCCTGGGGGAGACTCCGCTGGACCTGCCCGAGACGACGTTCTCGACGCGCTCCTTCTGGTTCGAGGTCCCCGGGGATGCCGTCGACCGGGCTGTTGCCAAGAGTGGCGACCTGGGTGGGAGCCTGCATGCGTGTGAACACGCCTGCATCGGCGTGCTGCCGCTGTTCGCACTGTGCGACCGGAACGACATCGGCGGCGTATCGATGCCGGACGGGGGCACAGGGCTGCCGCAGGTGTTCGTGTACGACGCCTACCCGGGCGGCGTCGGCATCGCCGAGATGGGATACGCGAGCATCGAGCGGCTCTGGGTCGCGACGGCGAAGCTGGTGAGCGACTGCCCCTGCCTGGATGGCTGCCCGAGCTGCATCCAGTCGCCGAAGTGCGGCAACAACAACGAGCCTTTGAGCAAAGAAGGGGCCATTGCGCTTCTGGCCGCGCTTTCGTCGCCTTCATCCGGCGCGTGACACGCGTGGACGCGGTTGCGGACGTCAAGCGGGGCGGGCGCCACGAAGCCGTTTGGCCAGCAGCACGAATGCGAGCACGATTCCGTTCAGAAGCACTATCGTCGCGCCGGACGGCACATTGAGCACGTACGATAGCCCGATGCCGCAGATGGAGAGGGCCACGGCCAGCACGACCGCAAGCAGCATCATGCTCCTGAGCGAGGCGGTGAACTGCCGCGCGATGGAAGGCGGGATAGTGATGAGGGCGATGACGAGGACGATGCCGACCACGCGGATGACGGTGACGATGGTGAGGGCGATGAGGGCCAACAGCACGAGCTGCAGCGCCCCGGCGGGCACACCGGCGACCCGGGAGAACTCCTCGTCGAAGCTGACGGCCTGGAACTCCTTGTAGAAGGCGAGGACGGTGACGACGATGACTGCGTCCAGCACGAGCATCATCCGCAACTCGGAGCCGAGCACCGTCAGAATGTTGCCGAAGAGGTAGCTGAAGAGGTCGGGCGTGTAGCCGGCGGCGAGGCCGGCGAAGACGACGCCGAGCGCCATGCCGGTGGCCCAGAGCACACCGATGCCGGCATCCTCCGACAGACGCGTGCGGCGCGTTACGACACCCATGCCCATGGCGGCTGCCAGGGCAAACGCCACGGCGCCCAGTATGGGGCTGAAACCGAGCCAGAGGGCCAGCCCAACGCCGCCGAAGGTAGCGTGAGAGATGCCGCCGCTGACGAAGACCATGCGCCTGACGACGACGTACGTGCCCACGACGCCGCACGCGACGCCGGCCAGCACCGCCGCGGCGAGCGCGTGCTGCATGAACTGGTAGCCGAGCACGCCCGGCATCAGTCGTGCCTCCTCAGAACGCGGTGAGGCATGCCGTGCGCCAGGAGTTCGACGGGGCAGCCATAGGTTGCCTCGATGTCCTCCGGCGGAATCTCCCGCGAGCCGTGGTAGTACAGGCGCCCATTGAGGCAGGCGACCTTGTCGACGTAGGTCGAGATGGCGGAGAGGTTGTGCGAGACCATCACGATAGTGATGCGCTCCTTCAGTTGCCCGAGCAGCCGGAAGATCTCCTCTTCAGTCGTCGTGTCTACATTGGCGAAGGGCTCGTCGAGGAGCAGAAGCTCCGGGTTGCGCACGAGCGCCCGAGCGATGAACACCCGCTGCTGCTGCCCTCCGGAGAGTTGCCCGATTGGGCGATGCTTGAGCGACGTCATGCCCACGGTGTCCAGCGCCTGCATGGCTCCCGCCTGATCACCGGGAGAGTAGCGGCGCAGCAGGTGACGGCGCGAGAGGCGCCCCATGAGGACGACCTCCCAGGCGGAGATGGGGAAATCGCGGTCGAAGATGCTGTGCTGGGGCACGTAGCCGATGCGGTGGGCGGAACGCTGCGGCGGCTCGCCCCACAGTCGAATCTCGCCACGCGACGGGACCACAAGACCGAGCGTGACCTTTAGCAGCGTGCTCTTGCCACCCCCGTTGGGGCCGATGATGCCGAGGAAGTCGTTCTGCTTGACCGACAGATCCACGTCTTCGAGTGCGGCTGCCCCGTCGTAGTCGACCGAGACGCCGCTCAATCGAATGACTTCGGCCGGCGGAGGCCCTGCGGCAACGTGCGAGTGCTCGTTTTCCATCTCACGTACTGCTACGGTGGAGGTTCGGGCTACAGGACCTCCAGTGCGAATGCCTCGGCCGCCGCGCGGGTGGCGGCCAGGTAGTCGTCCGGCAGCGGGTCCACATAGAGTAGCTCGCCGTCTATCGCCTCGGCAATGCTCTCTGCCTCGGCGGTCGCCGATTGTGGCGAGACAAAGACGTACTGCAGACTGTACTGCCGGGCCCAGTCGATGCAATCCTGCAGCAGGTGCGGAGTCGGGGACTTGCCCTCCTCTTCGATGGCGAGCTGAACCAGACCGTAGTCCCTCGCGAAGTAGGCGAACGATGGGTGATAGATGAGGAAGTGACGCTCGGCGCCCGCTGAAAGCAGAGTGGTGATATCCGCGTCCAGTCGCTCGAGTTCGTCCAGATACGCGGTCCCGTTGGCGCGGTAGAGTTCAGCGCCGGCGGAGTCGACGAGCGACAGGCCGGCGGTGATAGTCTCGACCATGGTCACGGCGTTCCGGGGAGAGGTCCAGATGTGCGGATCGTTGTCTTCGATGGTGACACCGGCCGAGCAGTCTATGACCGACATGTCCGGATTCTGAGCAGCGAGGTTGTCCATCCACTCCAGTTCGAACTCGACGCCCGAGCCGACTATGAAGCATGCGGCGGCGCTGGTCACGTCGGCCATCTGCCGGGGCGTCGGCTCA
>CAZVCS010000125.1:0-5338 GCA_964625765.1 uncultured Dehalococcoidales bacterium
CGGACTGTCCGGCATAGCCAAAGCGGCAGCCGCGGGCCCCGCGCCCGCGGCGGCCGGAGTCGCCCGAGGCGAAGAGGCCATGACCGGTCTGAAGAGGTTCTACGACGGAGTCGGACTGTTGAGCGAGTGGTCCGGCCGCATCGTCTCCATCGCCGTTCCCGCCCTCGTGGTCGTCATCACGTTCGACGTCTTCATGCGCTACCTCTTCAACAACCCCACCAACTGGGCGTATGAGCTCAGCTACATGCTGGGTACTGCGACGATCTCGCTTGGGCTGCCCTACGTGCATTACCACTCGTCCCACGTCCGCGTGGACGTCATCTACTCGCGTCTTTCACCGGTCGCGAAGCTGGTGCTCGACGTCCTGCTGACAATGCTGCTCTTCTTCCCGCTCGTGTTTATGTGGACGAAGGTGTTTGGTGCGAACGCGTGGCAGTCGTATCTCACCCACGAGACGTCGTATGACAGCCTCTGGTATCCCATCCTCTGGCCGTTCAAGACAGTCATCGTCCTCGGCTTCTTCCTGCTGCTGCTCCAGGGGGTGGCGACCTTTCTTCGTGATGTCGCGACCCTGCTGAAGGGAGGGCGCGCCCCATGGTAGACATGAGTGCGGAACTCGTCACCATCATCATGTTCGGGCTGGCCACCGCCGGCATCCTCATCGGCTTCCCGCTGGTGTTCGTACTGGGCACCGTCGCCATGCTGGTCGGGACGCTCGTGCTCGGGGCAGCCGGCGCCTGGAGCCTCTTCTACGTTCGCATGTGGGACATGATGTCGAACTACGTCTTCCTCGCCGTACCCATGTTCGTCTTCATGGGCCTGATGGTGGAGAAGTCGGGTGCGGCGGACAGGCTGTACGCCGGTCTCCACCTCGCGTTCGGACCGTTCCGCGGCGGCCTGGCCATTGCCACTATCCTCATGGGCACGATACTTGCCGCCTGCGTCGGCGTCATTGCCGCATCCGTCATCATGATTGCGCTCATCGCAACGCCGAGCATGCTTCAGCGCGGCTACAACAAGGAGCTCGTCTGCGGCTGCGTCTGTGCGGGCGGGACGCTCGGCATCCTCATACCGCCCAGCCTGATGCTGGTGGTCTACGGCCCCATGGCCGAGCTGTCGGTCGGCAAGCTCTTCATGGGAGCTTTCGGACCGGGGTTCCTGCTTTCAGGCCTCTACATGACCTACGTTGCCGTCAGGTCGTGGCTGCGACCCGAGGACGCCCCTCCGATGCCGGTCGAAGAACGGCAAGTCCCCATTGGCAGGAAGGTAAACATGCTGCTGACGGGCATGCTGCCGCCTCTCTTCCTGATGTTCAGCGTGCTGGGCGCCATCTTCTTCGGCGTGGCCGCTCCGACCGAGGCTGCAGCGGTCGGCGCCCTGGCGGCGGTGCTGCTCACGCTGGCGTACCGGCGCCTCACCTGGCCCGTTCTGCGCGACTGCATGCTGGAGACGATGCGCATCACGTCGATGGCGCTGGTCATCGGCTGGAGCGCGCAGATGTTCGTCGGAGTATTCCTGCGTCTCGGCGGAGGAGACGTCATCCAGAACCTCCTGCTGGCGATGCCGGGAGGCAAGTGGGGCACGTTCTTCGCCGTGCAGTTCATCATCTTCATGCTGGGGTTCCTGATCGACTGGATTGGCATCGTCTTCATCATGGTGCCCCTGGTGACACCGCTGGCGCCCGTGCTTGGCTTCGACCCGCTCTGGTTCGCCATGATGATTGTGGTCAACCTGCAGATGTCCTTCATGACGCCGCCGATGGCCTATGCCATCTTCTACCTTAAGGGGATAGCCAAGCCCGAATGGGGCGTCGACACGGGCCACATCATACGAGGGGTGACGCCGTTCGTCGCCATCATCCTGCTTGCCCTGTTGCTCTGTATCGTGTTCCCGGACATCATCCTCTGGCTTCCCCACCAGATGATAAAGTTCTAGAATGTGCAACCGCGCGGCCGCATAGAGGGCAGGTGCAGCAGTGTGCGGCCCCCCGCGGCGCCGGGTCGGAAGGAGAGACTGAGACGATGGAACAGAAGGACAAGGTCCTGAAGAAAGCCTACGAGCTTGGATTCGAATACGAGAAGCAATATGGTGGCTGCGGACAGTGCGTGATGGCGGCGCTCCAGGATACGCTGGACATGCCGAATCCGAGCCTGTTCAAGTCGCTCAGCGGCTACGCCGGCGGCGGTGCGACCGTCGGAGACGGGAGCTGCGGAGCCTACGTTGCCGGAATCCTGTTCCTCGGAACCCTGCGCGGACGCGAGCGGGACAACTTCGCCGACCCGGAGCGCATCCGGTTCACGGCGTTCGCCACGGCCCGCAAGCTGCACAAGAAGTTCATCGACGAGTTCGGCAGCATCATCTGCCGTGAGATGCAGATGAAGCTGTTCGGCCGGCCGTACTACCTGCCGGACCCGGACGAGATGGCCAAGTTCCTTGCTGCCGGCGGGCACACAGTTCACTGCCCGGCCGTGTGCGGCAAGGCAGCCCAGTGGGTCATCGAAGTAGCCAGAGAAGAAGGGCTGCTCCCCGCCGAGAAGGCAGCGGCGCCGGCTGAGAAGACGGCAGCCGCGGCGAAGAAGGCCGCCCCCGCCAAGAAGACCGCGGCGTCCGCCAAGAAGGCGGCCCCGGCCAAGAAGGGAACAGCGAAGTAGCATGGGACGGAACCTCATCACCGGTGGATTCGGCTTCATCGGACATCACCTGATGAACCTGCTCCTCGAGCAAGGCGAGGAGGTCGCCATCTTCGACGTCGCCGGCGCCTCCCGCTTCGGCTCCGCTCCCTCGGGCGTGAAGGCGTTCAAGGGGGACGTCTCGAACTGGGCGCAGGTGCTCGAGGCGGTGAAAGACAGCGGCGCCGACTGCATCTACCACGCCGGAGCGCTGCTGCCGCCCGTGAGCGAACAAAGTCCACAGGCGGCGTTCGCCGTCAACGTGACAGGCACATTCAATGTGCTCGAGGCAGCGCGACTGTTCGGTGTCAGGCAGGTCATCCTGCTCAGCACGCTGGCAACGTTCGGACGGGATGTGCCGAAGGTAGTACCCAACGACGTGGCGCAGCACCCGCCCAACATGTACGGCACCACGAAAGTGTGTGCTGAGCGGCTGGGAGAGTACTACCAGCGCAGATTCGGAGTCGATTTCCGCGGCGTTCGTCTGACGCCGCTCATGGGCATGGGGCGGTTCGATACAGCGCAGAGCGCGTACGTCTACCGGGCCGTGCAGGACTCAGCGCTCGGCAAACCGTACACGATCTACGTGGCGCCGGAGACGCCGATCTCTGTCACGTATGTCAAAGATGCGGCCTGGGGTCTCGTTGACTTGAAGAATGCGCCACAAGACAAGCTGACTCGACGCGTGTACAATTTGTTCGGTTTTCTGGCCACGGGCCAGGAACTGGCCGAGACAGTGACGAGAGTCGTTCCAGAAGCCAGGCTGAAGTTCGAGCCCGACCCGAAGATGATTGAACTCGTGATGAACCTGCCGGAGCGGCTCGATGATACGCTTGCCCGCCAGGACTGGGGCTGGAACCTGCGATATGACCTGGAGCGTTCCGTTCGCGACATGGTTGCGGACGTCCGGGCGCACAGACACGTGTACGAGCAGTGAGCGACCAAGACTATCCATCCGACATGCCGGACGACCTGGAGTTCAGCGAGCAGGGTGCGTCGGACAGACGCACCCTGCGTTCAGTGTCCAGAGGGCAACGCGCTCACCGCGAGGACCTTTTCGACGATGACGGGGGGGTCGATGGCGAAGGTCTATATCTGCAGGAACTTCTTTCCGGACGTGACCGAGAGGCTGAGGAGCGTCCACGACCTGAGGGTATGGGACGGGCACGCCGAGACGCCGCACGACGTACTGCTGCGCGAGATGAAGGACGTCGAAGGGCTCGTTCCCGTGGGGAACAGGATCTCGAGAGACGTATTCGAGGCGGCGCCGAAGCTCCGAGTGGTCAGCAATATGGGGGATGGGTGCGACCACATCGACCTGCAGGAAGCAACGCGCCGGGGAATACCGGTCGGCCATACGCCCAACGTCCTTTCCGAGACGACCGCCGACCTGGCGATGGGACTCCTTATCGCAGCGGCCCGGCGGATAGTCGAGGGACAGGCTTTCGCCCGGGACGGCCGGTGGACGGCCCACGCCCACCTCGACCTGCCTGGGGTGGACGTGAACAACAAGACTCTCGGAATAGTGGGCCTGGGCCATATCGGTTCACACGTAGCGAAGCGCGCCCGGGCTTTCAACATGCGCGTCCTCTACCACAACAGGAACCGCGTCGCGAATATGGAAACGCTCCTGGGAGTGGAGTATCGCGCGAAGCTGCACGACCTGCTGGCGGAATCGGATTTCGTCGTGCTGACGCTGCCCCTGAACGACCAGACACGAGGACTGATAGGCCGCGACGAATTCGCCCGGATGAAGCCAACGGCGATACTGGTGAACGTGTCACGGGGCCCGATCGTCGATGACCAGGCCCTCTACGAGGCGCTGAAGGAGCACCGCATCCTGAGGGCGGCAATCGACGTCACGAGCACTGAACCTCTGCCGCTCGACAGCCCTCTCTTCACCCTGGACAACATCGTGCTCATGCCGCATATCGGCAGCGCCGTACCCGAGACGCGCAAGAGGATGTGGACGCTGGCGATCGAGCAACTCATGATCGGCCTCGACGGCGGGCGCATCCCGAACTGCATCAACCCCACCGTCTACGATCGCTCGTGAGCGCCTGCGACCAGAGATAGAAAGATGGGGAACGCCGCGCGGCGTTCCCCTCTCTGTATTCCGCTGCTTCTGTCCTGGGTCTAAACGTACGGCACCATCGGATAGCGCCCCCGGGCGACGTCGATGCGTCCGAGCTGCGCGCCGCCCTCCCAGAGCTGGATTATCTTGCAGTCGCGCAGGTACTTCTCTATGTGGTAGTCCTTCATGTAGCCGTACGAGCCGGTGAGCTCCATCGCCATGTTGCAGACTTTCACCGCCATGTCGCAGGCGTAGACCTTCGCGCCCGAAGCGCGGGCTATCTGCTCATCCGAGTACGGCGGGCCGTAGACCTTGCGATTGTCGAACATCGAGGCCACCGTCAGGTAGTAGAACCGTGCGCTCTCGACGCCAATCATCATGTCGGCCAGCATGGCCGCCTGGAGCGTGTGCTGCCGCACCTGCTTCCCGGCGTAGTAGCGCCTGCCGGTGAACTCAAGGGCGATGTCAAGCACCGCCTGCGCGGCGCCCACTGCGAACGCCGAGCTGGAGAGCCGTCCCCAGGAGAGGAAGTTGCGGAAGCTCTGGAAGTCCTTGCCGGTCTCCATCGAGGCGCGGTACTCCCGCGGGACGCGCA
>CAZVCS010000126.1:0-5328 GCA_964625765.1 uncultured Dehalococcoidales bacterium
GGTGGCGACGTTTTATTCCCAGTTTTCTCTTGAACCCAAAGGCAAGCATGTGATCGGCGTATGCATGGGAACCGCCTGTTACGTGAAAAATGCCGAACCCGTTTTGAACCGGCTGGCCGAAGAACCGGCCGAACCACGAGCGCGTGTCCCGCTGCGAAGCGGCCAGGTCCTGCTCCGCCATCCCTGTCAGGAGCCTCTGCCGCAGCGTCGACGTGAACTCGGACCGCGGTTCCTCTCTCAGCGCCAGAAGCCTGCGAGCGAACCGAATCGTCTCGTCGTACTCGCGGTCGGCGCGCGACGGCAGCGTCTCCTCCCCGCGGAGCAGGCGCTCCACATCCTCAGAGAACAGCCTCTCGTCGCTATTTCGCCCTGACATTGTCTTCTCCTTTGAAGGAGTCCCTGAGCCGTCTCACGGCCCGGTAGAGCCTCGTGCCGACGTTCGATTCCGACACCTTGAGAGCACGCGCGATCTCCCTGTTGTTCATCCCGGCCCCGAACTTGAGCGAGATGATGTCCTGGTCGAGCTGAGGCAGTCCCGCCACGCAGAGCCTGAGCTGGCGCGCCTCTTCCAGCTTCGCAATCTCATCCACCGTCTCGGGCTCCTCCGACACTTCCTCCGGCGCGTCCTCTTCGCGCACTACCTGGACCCGGCTCTCCTTCCGGAAGTGGTCCGTAATCGTGTTCCGTGCGATGGTCATCAGCCAGGTCGATGGAGCGGCTTTCGCCCGGTCGAAGCTGTCGAAATGCCGCAGCGCCTTCTCAAAGACGTCGGCCGTGAGGTCTTCCGCCAGGCTCGCGTTGCCCACGCGGTAGTTGATGTAGCGGTAAACCCCCGGCATACACGTGTCATACATCTCGGCAAACGCTTCTCTCCGGCTTCCCGCGAGGCCGCTTCGAGTCTCTTCTCCGCTCGCGGGACCGCCCGACTGCGGGCCGTCCCCGGCGACCATCGCCTCTGCCATCATCCACAAATATGTACGGAACAGTCTGGGGAGTATCACATTGCACCTGCCTGGAATTCGCTCAGTCTCGGGCTGATGTGGCGAAGGCGCCCATGTCGACAGCCGGAGCGCCGGCGGAATCGGTTGAGGGGCCGATGAGTAGGGGGTATGGTCGAAGGGAGTCTCTCACGCCGTTCTGCTCCAGCCTCGCCCGCTTCGCGGCTCCGCTCACTTGAAGTATACATGCGGTTGTCCGTCCGGGGACGCCCCTGGGTATCGGGCGGGGCACGGGCACGACCCTGTCGACGGGCGTTGAAGGAGCGCGGGCAATGGTATACTGGCCTCTCGTTGCGCGCCTGCCAACCTGTGGCGCGGAGCGGCGGAATTCCCCTGTCGATGCAGATGGCGCGACTCGGCTGGAGAGAGAAGATACTGGTTCTGGCGGCGGTTCCGCTGGCCGCGTCGCTGCTGTTTCAGCTGCTGGTCATCCTGCCGGACGTACGCGCGAGAGAGGTACAGGAGGCCCGGCTCCGCTACCTCGGCGTGGCCGAGGGGGTCGGACGTGAGCTCGACCGCAACCTCGAGTGGCTCCATGCCGCACTCGTGAAGCTCGCCGCGGCCCAGGATGTTCGCTCGATGGATCCTGTGCGCCAGGAGGTGGCGCTCAAGAACGGACTTGCTGCCGCGCCAGCGGTGCGTACGCTGAGCGTGGTGCACCTGGATGGCCGAGTGGCTGCCGCGGCCGCCGTGGACGGCGAGGCGGCGCGCGTCACCGTCACTCCGGCGGACGACAACTTTCGCCTCTCCATCGAGGCTGGAGCTCCATTCTACGGGCGCGCTCGACTCACGGCAGACGGCCGGCTGGTGACCACCCGTCTCTTCGTGCCCGTGCTGAGCGACGCCGGAGCCCCCGTGGCGGCGGTGGTGGGCGAGCTGCTCCTCAAGGAGATTGCCTCCTACGTCGCCGCGTACCCGGTCGTAGACGGAGCCACTGCCTACCTGCTCGACAGCCAGCATCGCATCGTTGCCTTCTCGGGAATGAGCCCGGAGGCTGCACCGCTGCTCTCCATCGCCCGGGTCTCGGCTCCCCTTCTGATGCCGTTCGTCTCGGGGCAGATAACCGAAGGGGAGTATGTGGTCGACGGCGTCGCCTACTTCGGTAGCAGCGTTACGCTTGACCGGAATCAGTGGCTTGTCGTGGTTATCGCGCCGCTCGACGCGGTCCTTGCGGAGAGTCGAGCATTCGTGAACGAGATGGTCATCGCCAATCTCATCGTCTTCGTGCCGCTGATGGTCATTGCCCTGCTGGTGGGAAGACGCGTGGCAGGGCAGCAACGGATGGCGGAGGAGAGGCTGCGACGCTCCAACGACGAGTTGCGGACTCTGGGCATCCATCTTCAGTTAGCGCGAGAAGAGGAGCGGGCAGCCGTCGCCCTGGAGCTGCACGATGAGACGGCGCAGGGACTGTCTGCCCTGAAGATGGACCTGTGGCAGCTCGGCGAGACCGCCGGTGACGGCCAGGAGTTCCAGCGCATCCTTGACCGGATGTCGGCGCTCATCGACGCCATTGTGGACCGGCTGCGGCGCGTCTACGAACGCCTGTCGCCCCTGATGCTTGGTGACCTTGGACTGGCTGCGACACTCCAGTGGCGAGCCGAGCAGTTCGCGACGCGAACGGGGACCATCTGTGTGCTGGACGGACTTGATGGCGCATGTGAGCTTCAAGACGAGCGCGCGCTTGCGCTGTTCCGCTTCTTTGAACAGGCCCTTGAGGCCCTCGGCAGGGGTGCCCCGGATAGTGATGTGAGAGCTGCGCTCGGCTGCGGCGAGGAGTGCGTCACTCTCCGCCTGTGGCGGGAGGGGGAGGCGAGTGCTCGAGCGCTGCACGAGTGGACTCAGTCACTGGCCTTTGCCGCCGTGCGCGAGCGTATCCAGGCTCTTGGAGGGCGCCTCGAGTTCGGAGTTGACGGCGCCGCAGTCTGTACCGCCACACTCCCCACGGCGGAAAGGGCTGTGGATGGCGCGCAGGCGGGCTGACACCCGGCGATTCAGTCCTGCTTCCCGTTCTGCGGCCGTCTGATGGGCGGCACGTACGGGCCCGGGATGTACTCGACGGAGGGACGCCGCTGAGTCGACTGCGGGTAGAGCTCCATCAACTCGTAGACCTCGGCCGGCATGTCGTGGGTCACCGGCAGCCCCAACTCCTTCGCCTTGTCGGGGCTGATGGGGTAGTCGTGTGTCCACCTGCCGTCGCTGAGCGCCTGTGCGAGCGCGCGGGCCTTGTCCTCCGGCATCTGGTCCATCGTCAGGCACAGCACCGTCTCATACACCTGCTCGATGGCCTTACGCGCGATGTCTCCCAGGATGAGCGTCTGGTCTTCCCTATTCTGGTTCGGTTGTTCCAGCGCTCTGAGTATGGAGGCTGCCGGATATGCGACTCCATTCGGCGTGCCCAGTTGAGGGTCGACCGGGCCGAGCACTGCGTCGGGGTCCATCACAATCTCATCGGCCGAAAGCGAGACAAGCGTCCCGCCTGACATAGCGTAATGAGGGATGAAGACGGTCACCTTGCCGGGATGCCGCTTCAGCGCGCAGGCTATCTGTTCGGAGGCGAGCACCAGCCCGCCGGGGGTGTGCAGCACGATGTCGAGCGGCATCTCGTCGGGCGTCAACCTGATGGCCCGCAGAACCTGTTCGGAGTCCTCGATGTCGATGTACCGGCGCAGCGGGATTCCGAGGAAGTTCATCACTTCTTCACGGTGAATCATCGTGATGACACGGGAGCCGCGCCGCTTCTCCAGGTTCCGTATCGCCTGGAGCCGCCTCGCTTGCAGCATCCGGCGCTGCATCACCGGTATCAGGACGCTGAGGAAGATGACTATCCAGAACAGGCTGAAGACATCGAACGACCCCGTCATGATTGCCTCCCTTGCCGGCGCCAGGCGCCTCGCTAGAGTGCGGGCTCTGCCATTCTACAACAATGCTCCCAAATCACGCGCGAGCACCCGCCCGGCTGGCTGCCTGCCACACCACAAGCGTTTCGCCGTACGTGGCTTTGACAGGTCCTTCACAATGCCCTGCTACCATTCCGGCTCAGAATACCTGGTCCCGCATGCAGCGGCGACGCCGGCAGGGGAGGCTCGTCTCTGCAGCGGGTCTGGCAAGGAGGGATAGATGCGGCGACTGAATGGGCGCCCGCTTCGGAGTGCGCTGGTCGTTCTCATGCTGCTTCTGGCGGCGGCAGGATGTGCTCCGGCCTCGGCCCCGCCGGCCTCGCAGGCCACTGGTCCCGACGCAGGTCAGCAGCTTCCCGCGACTCCGCAACCCGGCGCGGTACCGACGTCTGCTGCGCCGGCTAGCCCACTGCCGAGCATCGCGGACGTGGTTGCCAAGGTCAAGCCGGCCGTCGTTGCCATAAACACCGAATCTGTCTCGTATGACATGTTCAACCGTCCGAGGACGGCGGCGGGCGCCGGCTCGGGTTGGATAATCAGCTCCGACGGCTACATCGTCACCAACAACCACGTGGTCGAAGGGGCGAGTCTCGTGACCGTCACACTTGACGACGGAACCAGCTACGAGGCCGGCCCCGTCTTTACCGATCCCCCTACTGACCTGGCGGTGGTGAAGATAACGGCGGAGGGACTGCCTGTGGCGGAGACCGGCGATGCGACAGCGCTGCGCGTCGGCGACGTTGTCGTCGCCATCGGCAACTCCCTCGGCATGGGTACAAGTGCCACGAGCGGCATCGTGAGCGTCGCGGGCGTCTCGCTGGCGGCATCCGCCGGCCAGACGCTGCTGGACCTCATTCAGACGGATGCCGCCATCAACCCCGGCAACAGCGGCGGTCCGCTCGTCAACATGGCGGGCCAGGTCATCGGCATCAACAGCACCAAGATCGCCTCAGTTGGTGTCGAAGGCATGGGCTATGCCATCAGCGTGAACCAGGCTCTGCCGGTCGTGGAGACGCTCATCCGAGAGGGACGCGTGGTGCGCCCGTGGCTGGGCGTCGGCCTCTACACGGTCGGCCCGGTGGTTGCCTCCCGGTACGGCCTCGCAGTGCAGCAGGGTGTGCTCGTCACCGAGGTCGTGTCCGGCAGTCCTGCCGAGATATGCGGCCTGATGCAGGGAGACGTCATCGTGTCGTTTGCCGGACTGGACATCCGCAGTGCCCAGGACTTCACCCGAGCCATCTACATGCAGAAGACCGGTGACGAGGTTGAGATAGCGTTCTGGCGCGGCAGCGAGCGCAAGGTGACGTGGGCAGTGCTGGCCGCTACCCCGTCGGGGACCTAGCCTCGCGCCGCCTCCTGCTAGACGAACTGCAGGAAGCGCCTCGGGTTGTCCACGATGATGGTGTTCACCTGCTCGCGGGTGAGCCCGCGGT
>CAZVCS010000127.1:0-5249 GCA_964625765.1 uncultured Dehalococcoidales bacterium
GCGAGCGTTGCTGAGGGCGGCGCAGGTCCGGAAGCCGCATGCGCCGCAATCGAACGGCTTCTCGGGCTTCTTCGGAGCGCCGTTCACCCCGATGAGGACCACACAGGCGGAATTGCGTACGTTCCGGGCATCGCGACGGTAGGCGTTCTCCACGATGTCCGGTCGACCGGGCGCGGCCTCCTCCATGGCCCGGGCGAGTGCTTCGATGTCCTCTCCCTCGACAACCAGGGTGCGGATGGCGTCCACTCCCCTGCCCTTCGGCGCGGTTCTCGCCGCGGCAGCCATCAGGTACGCAACCGTTCTCGCAGCCTCGCGTTCGGCATCAGCAGACGCAATCCGAGTCATCGTAGTCCTCCTCCCGTAGCCCGGCTTCCCTCCCACGCTGTCCGGGGCCGGCGATGGTATTGTAGGCGAGCGTGCGCCCGGCGTTCAAACTGCGTTTCGCCGCGTCCGGCGACGATGGTACAATGGGTGCGATGCACGAGTGCCTGATGAGCGGGCGACTTGCCGGCGGGCACGCAGGCCGACGGACTCCATGGCTTGTCGTGTTCCTCGCGGTGTGCATCTCCCTCGTCGCGACGGCCGGGTGTGACTCCTCCGCCCAGGCGCGCACCATCCGCATCACTTCCGCCCCGGTCAACGTGACCGGCCTCTTCGCCCGGGTCGAGTACCTTCGCGACGGCAAAGTGGTCAACGCCGTGCACCTCATCGATGGCAACGGGGACGGGGTTGTGGACGGCAAGTCGGGACCCAAAGACGACGGCAACTGGCCCGACGGCTGGCAGTGGTTCGACGCCATGTATCAGGATGCAACCGTCGGTCAGACGACTGTTGCTTTCGACGGCCAGAAGGTGACCGTGACGGCCGGGAATACCTACGAGTTCATCGTCGGCGAGTACGAGTGCGGAGGGACCCGTTGAAGCCGGTCCGCACCGTCGAGTGACACGGGGGGGGGCAATGCCTGCTGACTGCGTATTCTGCCGCATCGTTTCAGGCGAGATTCCGGGAGACTTCGTCTTCAAGGACGGGGAGATGGTCGCATTTCGGGATATTCACCCCGTCGCCCCGGCACACATCCTCCTCGTCCCGCGCGAGCACATCGCTTCGGTGCAGGAGCTTCGTGCGGTGGACGAAGGTCTCATCGGGAGGATGGTCCTTCGCGCCAGGGCGATCGCGGAGCAGGAAGGCGTGGCGCAGAGGGGCTATCGCTTGGTGCTCAACTGCGGTCCCGATGGGGGCCAGATCGTGCCGCACCTGCATCTTCACCTCATCGGTGGCAGGAAGCTCGACGACCGCATGGGTTAGTCCGCTTCTAGCCGGGAGGCAACCTCGTCGATGACCGAGTCCGGCGTCGAGGCGCCAGCGGTGAGCCCGACCCGAGTCTTGCCGTCGAACCAGGTCCGGTTCAACTCGCTCGCTGTCTCGATGTGATGCGTCTCCACCACGGTTGCGCAAGTCTCTGCGAGACGTCTCGTGTTTGCACTGTGGAGTCCGCCAACCACGATCATCACATCGACGCGGTGCGCGAGTTCCGCCGCCGCCGCCTGACGGCGCACGGTGGCATCGCACAGCGTATTCACGACACGCAGCTCCTCCACAGCAGCCATCGCGGTTCCGCACAACTGGCGGGCAAACTCGGCGTACTCCTCGAGCCGCTGGGTGGTCTGTGAGATGACGGCCAGCTTCCCGCGGGGACGTTGCGGCGTGAATCCGGCGGCCGCGGCGATGTCGAGAGTGGCTATGCCCTTCTCGCCCGCCCAGCCAAGCAGTCCCCGAACCTCAGTATGGCCTGAGTCGCCGAAGATGACAATTGTAAAGCCCTCTCGAGCCAGTTTGCCGACGGTGCGCTGGGCGCGCTCGACGTTGGGGCAGGTCGTGTCGATGACGGTGAGCCCGCGGTCTCGTAGCTGACGCATGACCGCCGGTGACACGCCGTGAGCCGAGACAACCACCGCGGGGCCGCGCAACTGCTCGGGCGAATCGACTGTCTCGACGCCCAAGGCCGCAAGCTCCTGCAGGAGCACGCGATTGTGGGCAATCGGTCCCAGGGTCTGCAATCCGGAATGGCTTCGGGCCGCGTCGCGAAGCATGGTGACGGCGCGTCTCACGCCGAAGCACAGACCGAGCTCGCGGGACCTCTCAACCTGCATAGGGCCCCCGGCGGTCCGCCGGCAACAGCGCTGCTATGCGGCGCATCACCTCGTCGGTGAGTCGTGACAGCTCGGATCTCGGAAGTCGAACGGCGCTGCTCTCAAGGCGGAAGGGCGCTCCGATGGTGACCGTGACTCTGGGGCGACGGAACAGCCAGTTCAGGCCGTGCAGCCGTTCAATGCCCGCCATAGCGACGGGGAGGACGGGCACTCCGGCATGAATCGCGAGCAGCGCCGCGCCGCCTTTCCCCTCCTGCAGCACACCCGAGTGAGACCTGCTGCCCTCCGGGAAGATGGCAAGGGCGCGCCCGGCAGCAAGCAGCGCTTCGGCCTGCCTCATCACCTCCATCCTCTGCTGCACATCTCCTCCGCGCGCAACCGGGAAGATGCCGGCGTCCGTCAGCACCCGGCGCAGGAGCCGATTCTCGAAGAGCTCCTCCTTCGCCATGAACGTTACCCACCTCGGCAAGGCGAGCATCAGCAAGAGGGGGTCGGCGGCGTTCACGTGATTGGCGACGACGAGGATAGCGCCGTCTTTCGGGACGTTCTCCCTGCCGCTCACCGTCCACCTGAGCATGAGCCGGTACAGCAGCCTCGCGCCGGCCAGGATGGCGTGCGTGTAGGGTTTCTCGGTCACTGAGTGGACTGCTCCTGTCCCCGGTCAGCAGTCGCCGCGGCGGCTCTCGGCCAGGGCAAGTATTCTGTCGACGACCTGTTCCAGAGTGAGTCCATCGGTGTCGATCGTTACGGCATCGGCGGCCGGCCGCAACGGGGAGACGGCGCGCGTGATGTCATTGTGGTCCCTCTGCTCGAGCTCCGCAAGCACGGTTTCGAACGGGATGCCTGCGCCGCGCTGCTGGAGTTCGGCATACCTGCGCCGCGCCCGTTCACGCACCGAGGCGGTGAGGAACACCTTGAGGTCGGCCCACGGCAGGACTACGGTGCCGATGTCGCGACCCGCCATGACGAGCCGATGGTCCTCGGCCATCCTGCGCTGCTCCGCCACCATCCGCTCCCGTACCTCGGGTATCTTGGCGATGAGGGCAACGCTCTTCTCGACCTGCTGCTTCGTCAGTTGTCGCGAGATGTCCCTTCCGTCGATGAGCACGGTGAGGCGCGCTCCCGCGCCCGGCACGAAGCGGAACTCGGTGTCGCGGGCGAGCAGGATCAAAGCGTTCGTATCCGAAGTGGAGAGGCCCGAGTCGAGCGCCTTCCAGGTGAAGGTACGGTAAATGACGCCGGTGTCGAAGAACTGGAAGCCCAGCTTCTCCGCCAGCAACAGGCCGACGCTGCTCTTTCCGACCGCTACTGGCCCGTCGATGGTTATCAGTCGCAGGTTCAAGCTGAATGCAGAGTATACCAGAGTCGCCGCCGCCCGTGTGCCGGGTGTGGTGCCGGCGCATCCCCCGGTGGCCGCCTCCGTCAGGAAGGAGGGGCGACAGTTGAGTTGGTGCTGCAGCCTGAGATGGCCGGATGTGGAATGCTGGCTGATTGGCGGAGGGGGTGGGATTCGAACCCACGTTCGCTTGCGCGAAAACGGTTTTCAAGACCGTCGCCATAGGCCGCTCGGCCACCCCTCCGCGGCGGAGGCAGGACAGTATAGCATTCGAGCAGTCACCCCAACGGCGCCCTCGTCCAGCGGTTGACACCCGGTGCGGTCGTGCCTAGAATGCAGGTGGATGCCGGGTCGGGGTGGCGGTCGCGCGATTCCAACGCTGCTCGGGGTGGTCCGCCGGCAGGATGGACGTCTCGAGCCCTTCATTGACAGAGTCCCCCTGATACTGGTCCGTGGCTTGGCCGCACCGAGTGGGCTGAGGGTTTCCTCAGCCCACTTCCTTTTCCGCCGGCAGCCTTCCCGCTGCAGTGCACAGGGGACATTGGCTGTGCGCGCCGCCAGGAGGCGCCGCAGTGCAACGCAGCGACGAGTGAGGAGGTGATGTGATGGGAGCGGAGGCGGAGGTTTTCGGCTTCGCGGACGAACTGGGTCCCGAAAAGGTGGTGCATTTCTACCTTCCCAGGCTTCGACTGAAGGCCATCTTGGTGGTTGACAACACCGCCCTGGGTCCTGCCATCGGCGGCATTCGTATGGCGCAGGACGTCTCGACCCGTGAGGTGTTCAGGCTGGCGCGCGCCATGACTCTCAAGAACTCCGCTGCTGGCATCACGTATGGCGGGGGCAAGGCCGCGATACTGGACGACCCGAGCAGACCGGACAAGGACGAAGTCATTAGAGCGTTCGCGAGGCTCATCCGGACCCACGACGACTACATACCCGGGCCTGACATGGGGACGGATGAGCACAGCATGGCGATTGTCAAGGACGAGATCGGCCGCGGCATCGGCCTCCACAGGGAGTTGGGGGGCATTCCCCTTGATGAGGTGGGTGTGACGGGCTTCGGTGTGGTCGAGGCGGCTGAGGCGGCGGCGGACTTCGTGGGCATGCCGCTCAAAGGGTCGACAGTAGCTATCGAGGGCTTCGGCTCCGTCGGCCAGGCCTGCTTCCGAGCGCTCGCGGCGAAGGGGGCCCGGGTTGTCGCGGTGTCGGACATCGACGGTGCGCTCTACGAACCTTGCGGGCTCGACTACGAGGGACTGGTCAACCATGACCCGGAGACTGGGATGGTCAGCAAGCTATGGAACAGGGGCTGTACCCGCGGAACAAGGATCGAGGGAGCGGAGTTGTTCGGACTCGACGTGGACGTTCTCGTGCCGGGGGCGCGACCCGACGTGATAACGATGGCAAACGTAGCCCAGGTGAAGGCGCGCCTGGTTGTCGAAGCGGCCAATATCCCTCTGGCTGTCGAGGCGGAAGAGTCTCTCGGCGACCGCGGCGTGCTGGTCATCCCGGACTTCATTGCCAACAGCGGCGGCGTCATCGCCGGGTCGGTGGAACTACGGGGAGGCTCCGTCGAGGAGAGCTTCGAACTGGTGAGGCGGCTGATCCGTGCCAACGTGAACGACTTGCTCACGCTTGCCAAAGCTGAGGGCGTGCATCCTCGAGAGGCAGCCGAGAAGATGGCGCGGCGACGTGTACTCACCGCGATGAAGGACAAGGGGCGCCTGTAGCCGCAACCGTCCCGTCCTTGAAGCTGCGGGTAT
>CAZVCS010000128.1:0-5149 GCA_964625765.1 uncultured Dehalococcoidales bacterium
GCCAACCGCTTCGGGGAAGAGAAGCTGCTGCATGTCGCGTACGCCTATCAGCAACAGACGGACTGGCATGTTCGTCGCCCTGCCCTCTAGCGGAGGCGCCGTCATCCAGGACCAGACCACTCCCGGCGGAGGGTGAGTGAAAGGAGAGAACGATGGCGGATGATAGGGTTACCCTGGCGGCACAGAGAGCGGCGGATGCGGAGCGCCAGTGCTGGGGCTGTTCGCAGGCAGTCCTTGGCGCACTGCAGGAGACCTTCGGCATCGGCGACAATGAGTCATTCCGGGCCGGAACCATCCTGTCCGCAGGGGTCGCGCGCCGCGGCGAGACGTGCGGCGCGCTCATCGGTGCACTCATGGCGCTCGGCGTCGCCTGCGGCAGAAGCCAGATGGCGGACAAAGAGGCATACAACCGGGCCATGGACAACGCCCAGGATGTGGTGAACGGGTTCAAGGCCGGCATCGAGCGGCGGTACAAGCTCACGTCCCCACTCACGTCGACGCTCTGCCCGGAGATTCAGACCAGGTTGTACGGCCGGTCATTCAATTTCCTCGACGTGCCGGAACGAAAGGCGTTCAACGATGCGGGCGGGCACAACCCGGACGGATGCCCCATGGTCTGCGCCATCGCGACCGAGGCGGCAGGCAGAAAGATCCTCGAACTGCGAGGGCGCGCCTAAGGCACCAGATGCATCGCCGTCTTGACCTCGGCCAGAGTCGCTCGCGCGACGCGTGAAGCACGCACGGCGCCATCGGCGATGACGTCACGGACGTAGTCGGGTCTGGCGAGCAGGTCCGCCCTCCGTTCCCTGAAAGGCGCGAAGTAGTCGACGATGCTCTCGCCGAGCATCCTCTTGCAGTCCGTGCAGCCGATGCCCGCCCCCCTGCACTCGCGCTCGATCTCCTCGATGCGCCCGGCGGTGAACATGCGGTGCAGGCTGAAGACGTTGCACACCTGCGGACGCCCGGGGTCACGCCGGAACTTGCGTTCCGGATCGGTGAAGGCGCCGCCGACGCGCTTCCGGATATCCTCCGGCGAGGCGGCAATTTCCAGGTGATTGTCAGCACTCTTGCTCATCTTGTCGGTTCCGTCCAACCCGACGATCTTAGGAAACTCGGTGAGCTTCGCCATCGGCTCCGGAAACACGTTCCCGAATCGGGCGTTGAAGCGACGCACTATCTCGCGGGCGAGCTCGACATGCGGCAACTGGTCCTCGCCGACCGGCACGGCCTCGCCTTTGTAGAGGATGATGTCGGCCGTCATCAGGACCGGATAGCCCAGCAGGCCGTAGTTGACGTTCTCAGGTTGCTGCTTCACTTTCTCCTTGAACGTGGGCACGCGATACAGCCAGCTCAGCGGCGTCAGCATGCTGAGAATCGTGTGAAGCTCGGCGACCTCGGGTACGTGTGACTGCACGAAGACGACGCACTTGCGCGGGTCAATGCCGGCGGCTAGCCAGTCCAGCACCATGTTGAAGATATCGTCCTGGAGTGAGGACGTATCTTCGATTGTCGTCAGCGCGTGCAGGTCGACGACGCAGTAGAAGCAGTCGTATTCCTCCTGCATCGCAACCCAGTTGCGGATGGCGCCGAAGTAGTTGCCGATGTGCTGCCGGCCCGTGGGGCGAAAGCCGGAGAAGACTCGCTTGGCCATGAGGAACCGTACCTCCGCACGAAAAGGAATTGGTAGCGCATACCGGATTCGGACCGGTGATCTCCTCCTTGAGAGGGAGGTGTCCTAGGCCGCTAGACGAATGCGCCGTTGTGAGGACTGGAGATAGAGTGTAGTCTGACGGGCCAGTGTCAGTCAAGCTACAAGGGCAGCTGCGCCTGACTCCCGGGAGGCACGGTGGCGATGGCCGAGCGCATGAACGCCGAGAAGAGCGGATGCGGCCGGTCAGGTCGCGACTTGAACTCCGGGTGAAACTGGCATCCAAGCATCCACGGATGGCCGGCTATCTCCGAAATCTCTACCAGGTCGCCATCCCGCGACGTTCCGCTGAACATGAGCCCCGCCGAACCGAGGACCTCACGATAGGCGTTGTTGAACTCGAAGCGGTGGCGGTGCCGTTCACGGACCATCTCAACACCGTATGCGGCAGCGGCAAGGCTGCCGGAGAGCAGGTAGCATGGATAGCTCCCCAGCCGCATGGTACCGCCCAGGCGGTCGATGGTCCTCTGCTCCGGAAGCAGGTCTATCACGGGGTGCTGCACGTGCGCGTCGAACTCAGTGGAATTCACGCTATCCGAGTGGAGCACCTCCCGGGCAAGGTCGATGACCATGACCTGCATGCCCAGACACAGGCCAAGGTACGGAACGCCGCTTCGCCGTGCGTAACGAGCCGCGACTACCATGCCTTCGATGCCACGGATGCCGAAACCGCCCGGAACAACGATACCCTGCGCGGACGCCAAACGTGCGGCCACATTCTCGTCCGACAACTGCTCCGCGCTCACCCAGAAGAGGTCCAGAACGCGATCCAGGTGCAAAGCGGCATGCTTAAGAGCCTCACGCACCGAAAGATAGGTGTCCTCCAGCTCGACGTATTTCCCGACCAGCGCGATTGAGACTCGTTCCTCGGCGTGCTGCAAACGCGAAACGATGTCCTCCCACGCCGACAGGTCGTCAGGGCGCTCCGGCAGACCCAGCCTGCGCGCGACGAACTGACCCATCCCCGCCCGGGAGAGCACGAGGGGCACCTCGTAGATGCTGCTGACTGTGGGCAACGACACTACAGCGTCGCGAGGAACGTCGCAGAAGAGCGCGACCTTGGCCCGCAAGTCGTCGGCCATCGGGAAGTCGCTGCGGCATACGATTATGTCCGGTTGTATGCCCATGCTTCGAAGCTCGCGAACGCTGTGTTGCGTCGGCTTCGTCTTGAGCTCCCCGGTGGAGGCGAGGTGCGGCAGGTAGGTGACGTGGATGTAAAGGACGTTCTCCCTGCCGACATCTTTGCGCAACTGGCGGATAGCCTCGATGAACGGCTGTCCTTCGATGTCACCCACCGTGCCACCGATCTCGGTGATGAGCACCTCCGCGCCCATGCGCGAGGCACACTCGGTGATCGTCCGCTTGATCTCATCCGTCACATGAGGAATGACCTGGATGGTCCCACCCAGAAAGACGCCTTCCCGCTCCTTGTTGATGACTGAGCTATACACCCTCCCCGAAGTGGCATTGGCTCCGGCGGTAAGATCGACCCCGATGAAGCGCTCGTAGTGGCCAAGGTCGAGGTCGGTCTCTGCGCCATCCTCGGTCACGTAGACTTCGCCGTGCTGGTAGGGCGACATGGTGCCGGGATCGACATTCAAGTAGGGGTCGAGCTTCTGAACTGCGACGCCGACGCCGCGGGCCTTCAGCAGGGCCCCTATCGACGCGACGGTGATGCCCTTCCCAACAGAGCTCACGACACCGCCGGTGACGAAGATGTGTTTGGCCATGCACGAACAAAGCGAAGAGCGTCTCTGCGCGGATTATAGGTTCGCCCTGTCGGGGTGTCAATGGCAGGGAACGAAGCTGCATCCGCGCTAAGGACTGCCACGGCAATCTGCGCTCATGGCAATTGCCGCTGCGTTGTGCGCGACTCATACGGTCGGGCCTGAGCGCCGCATCTCTGTTGGCTACGCGCCGTCGCGTTTCGGCTTGACAACCGACGTGTCGCATGGTAGGTTATTTGCGGCTACCGGTTGCCGGTAGCCTCATATCACCCGTGGACCCGGAGACCACAATGAGACGAGTGCTGGTTCAACAGGAGTTCTGTATCGGTTGCGGGCTGTGCCGCGTGCACTGCGAGGCGCACCAGGCTGGAGGAGACGATATCGCCAAGGTGCTGAAGGCTCGCCAGGCGCCCGCTGTCGGCGGCATTCGAATCGAGCACCGCGAAATCGAGTCGCTGTCGGTACGCTGCCAGCACTGCGACGACGCGCCCTGCATTGATGCCTGTCTGACCGGCGCGATGCATCGGGACGAGTCCACCGGATACGTCCTCGTCGACCAGGACAAGTGCATCGGCTGCGGCACGTGCACGCTTGTCTGTCCCATCGCCGCCGTCAGGCAGGATTCATTCAGCGGGAAAGCCATCAAGTGCGACGGATGTCGCGACAGGGACACCCCGCGGTGTGTCGCCGCATGTCCAAACGGAGCACTGGTTGTCGAGGAGGTGAGAAAGAAGGTTCCGGTGCCGGTACCGGCAGCCGGTGACCGCCATCCAATTCTGGTATGATTTGCAGCAAGCCTTAGCGCTAAGGAGGTATTGCTGTGAATCTTAGACGTCCCAATTCCAACGACGCTACTCGGACAGCGAATCGATCGCGCGATGTCGCACCGATGAGCGGCCTGTGCTCCCGTTGTATCGATGGCTGCACCGGCAACTGCGAGGTCTTCAAATCGACCTTCCGCAGTCGCGAGCTCATATACCCGGGGCCGTTCGGAGAGATTACCGCCGGCGGTGACAAGGAATACCCGGTCGATTACTCGCACCTGAACATCCAGGGATACGCCCTGGGAGCCAAAGGGCTTCCGGACGGCGTCGTAGCCACGCCTGACACTGCGACGTTCCCGGCTGTGAACACGGAAACGTCGTATGGGTGGGATATCAAGGTCCCGATGCGAATCCCGGTATTCACCGGCGCGCTCGGCTCCACTGAGATAGCACGCAAGAACTGGGAGCACTTCGCCATTGGCGCCGCTCTGAGCGGCATTACCGCCGTCTGCGGCGAGAACGTCTGCGGCATCGATCCCAGGCTTGAGCTGGATGCCGCGGGCAAGGTTATCTCGGCGCCCGACATGGATCGGCGGATTGAGATCTACCGCCGCTACTATGACGGCTACGGCGAGATCCTGGTGCAGATGAATGTCGAGGATACGCGCCTCGGCGCCGGCGAGTATGTGCACAGGAAGCATGGCCTTGAGACGATTGAACTGAAGTGGGGACAGGGAGCCAAGTGCATCGGCGGCGAGATCAAGGTTGCCAGTCTGGAGCGCGCACTGCAGTTGCAGCAGAGAGGCTATATCGTGACTCCTGACCCCAGCGATCCTATGAATCAGGCCGCCTTCAAGAGCGGCGCCCTGAAGGAGTTCGAGCGGCACAGTCGGATGGGCTTCATCAGCGAGGATGGCTTCCTGCGCGAGGTGCAGAGGCTGCGCGACGTG
>CAZVCS010000129.1:0-4996 GCA_964625765.1 uncultured Dehalococcoidales bacterium
ATAAGACACGAAGGTCCCGACAGAGCATTGAGGATAGTACCCTGACGCAGCATCAGTACCAAGGTCGCCGTGCGGTACTGCTTCGCGTGCGACGTGGAAGGGGCGGGGCCGGCACGCCGCGTGCCAGCCCCGCCCCGTCTGTTCCGATTCGACCGACGGGAGCTACTTGCCCTTCAGCTTCTCGATCTCTTCCTCCACCTCATCCGCCCCTTCGTCGTACAGGCTCTGTTCGTCGGGCGCGAGTTCGCACAGCAATCTGAGGAACTCGCCTGCGTGAACGCGCTCCTCATCGGCGATGTCCCTCAGCACCTCGGCGGCGAGCTTGTTGTCCGTCGACTCAGCCAACTGCATGTAGAGCTGGATGGCCTCGTACTCGGCCGCGACCATGAAGCGGATGGCGCGGATGAGCTCCTCGTGCGTGACTTTGCGTCCCTGTGCCAGACCAGCGAACGGCGTGCCAAAACCAGGCATTTCATCTCCTCCTGTCTGCCGCCGGCCTTCTGCGCCTGGCGGCTGCGGCGTGAAGCTGAACCCACCGGTGCAATGCTGCCAGATAGGGCGTGAAGTAGCAAACGGCTCGTTGGAAGCCGGATGGCATTCCCGCGCGGGGGCAGACCGGCCGCTATGCCAGAAGCTCCATGTCCTCGCCGCAGCACACGAGCGTGCCGCCGCCGACCTTCGTGACGGTGACCTCATTGCCGCAGACGTTGCAGCGGTACTTCTCTCCCACCCTCTTGACTGCCATTCGTTGCCCTCCCATGCCGGCGCCTGCCCGGAGTATCGTGCTCCGGGCGTACGGCAACAGGGTAGTGGGCGACCCTATCGGTGTCAATGAATCTCGGCCTGCGTGGTGCGGGGGCTTCCGCGACCTGCCTCCCTGCGGTACGATGGTATTTGTCGGCATGCCTACATCGAAGCGTTCGGGCGCTCTCCGTCGCTGACGTACCCAGGAGGTGGATGCGTGAAGTACCTTGTCGCCTACTACTCCAACACCGGCACGACCCGGGCGGCCGCGGAGTCCATTGCCCGGATGCTCGACGCAGACCTGGAAGTCATCGAGGAGAAGAAGCCGAGACCCGTGCTCACGCTTGGACCTGGCAAAGCCGGCAGCGGAGCCGTTGCCCGGGCCGGCATCGCTGCGATGCTGGGCCTTGGTACACTCCTTGCCCCATCGCGTTTCAAGGTTGACGAGTACGATGTGGTGGTCGTCGGAACGCCGGTCTGGGTCGGCTCGGTCACGCCTCCGGTGCGGAGCTACCTCAGGCGGCAGCGCATGCACTTCCGCAGCGTCGCCTTCTTCTGCACTGCAGGGGACCCGACCACGATGCGCGCCTTTCGCCAGATGGAGGAACTCGTGCACCGGCAGCCGGTCGCCCGCATCGCTCTCAAGGCGGAGGACGTGCGCACGGGCGCACATGAGGATATGCTCGGCGGCTTCATCGAGGCCATCCAGCGCTCGTGAGCCGTCTGCCTCTCGCCGGAAAGCGCATGGAAGCCGGCTTCAGCTCCGTCCGTCGAGGCCGAGGATGAATGCCTGAGCGTCACGCAGGTCCCGCTCGTCCGGGTGTCCGCGTGAGAAGCCGCCGAAGATGCGCCACGGGCCGTAGGTATCGAAGCCTCGACAGGAGAACTCCCCCGCGATGCTGAACCCGCGCTCGAGCAGCGCCGCCCTCACGCGCCTGTGGTAGTCGCGTCCCGCGAGGCGCGCCAGGCGCTCGCCTGTTCCGCTGGTCGAGAAGATGAACGCCGGCCGCGCGCGGCCGGCGCCAAGGTTCCGAACATAGTCCAGCAGGGTCCTGTGGTGATGGCCGAAGAAGACGCCCGAGCCGACACCGAGCAGTGCGCAATGCTCCGCGGCTCTCAGGGCCTCATCTCCCGGCTCCAGCACGCAGCCTCGGCAGGCTGTCGCCATCGCCTCAGCCACGCGGCGCGTGTTCCCGTGATGCACCGACGTGCACACGATGACCACGTCGCTGGGCACTTCGCTCAGGGCCTGCATCCTTCCGGCGCTATCGCCAGAACGGGCACGCGGGAGTGCTGCAGCACCCGCCCGGTGACGCTTCCCATCGCCCATCGCCCGATGCCGGACTCGCCGTGCGTGCTCATGGCAATGAGGTCGACTCCCAGCTTCTTTGCCTGGTCGAGGATAACGTCAGCGGCGTTGCCCTCGACGACGACCTGCTCTACGCCACCGCAGTGCTGGCTGAGTCCAGTGGCGATGTACGACAGGTACTCCTGGGCGGCGCTCTTCGACTCAGTCTCCATCTTCCGGGCCTGTTCGTCGCCGAGGACCGAGACCGCACTGGGTCGGAACGGTTCCACCACCCTGAGGAGAACGACCTTCGGGACGCCGCAGGCCTTCGCGAGTAGCCGGACGTGATCGAGAGCGCATTCGGACTGCTTCGAGCCATCGAGCGGGACGAGTACCTTCTGATAGGCTGCCATCGAACTGCCCTCCTTCTCTCCGCGCTGCGTTTCGAGGGGGAGACGGCGACAGGGCACGGAGTTGACTCAAACGAGTATAGCGGCCTCGCCGCGCCAGGTCAAAACGGCCTGTGAACGGTCTCTTGGGCCTGGCCCTGTGCGGGCGGTCGCCTCCGCCGGCGCAGGACCACGCCGGCGGCGATTCCGACCGCAGCGAGCGCGACGATGACGAGAGCCTTGACTGATGTCCCGTCCCCCACAGGGGCTGCGGGCGGCAGTTGCGTCGGGGTGACCGCCGGCGGCTCGCCGCCCCAGAAGACCTCAAGATACGGTCTGAAGCCCTCGCCTTCTTCGTACGTGTAGAGCTTCAGCTCGTTCTCGCTGCGCACATCCGGAGGCGCGTCGTTCTCGTAGTCCCGTCGCTCCAGCAGAACAAGCTTCGTCACGCCGTCAGCGCGCACCACCGTTTCAGGCGCGCCGAGCACGATGTCCCGGTACGCCAGCTCGTGCGTCCAGCCCCCCGTGTCGACCTTCGCGCAGACGAGCAACGCTTCAGCGGGAAGGGCGTAGTCCTCGGGGACGAGCGGCTGATGCGGATACCCGTCCGTGCCGGCAAGAATGTACAGGCCGGTATCAGCAAGGTCGCCCGTGCACTTGGCATAGATGTGCAGCACGGCGCTGCTCACATCGACGTCGTCGGGCAGTGACGACGTGTCGAAGAAGAGGAAACCCCGGTAGATGACGTCGGGCCTCGTGTTGATCTTCACGAAGTCCAGGTCGTCGTACAACTCTGCCGGACCCTGCCAGCCCCTCAGAGCATCCCAGTCGCCCGAGCCGCTGAGCCTGAGATGGCCGTCGTCCGGCGTGGACTCGAAGACCATGCTCCCGGCCGGCGCATCGGACGCCTGCGCCGCGGGCGCAAGCAGCAGCGCAAGCAGCAATGGAATCGCGGAGCAAAGCCTCCGCCATACGGTGCGATTCGTGTCTGTCTGCGTTCGGAATGCGGTGCTCAAATGCATGGCGTGAAGCCATATTGTATACTCGCCGGTGCACGTGCGGGCAATCTGACCGTGTCGCGATGACAGCGTCGGGCGGCATGACTGCACGAGACACTCTGAGAGGAGGGTTCATGCGCTCGGTCACCGTGCTGGCGACGCTTGCCGATAACTACACCTGCGTGCTGGAGCAGGATGGCCTGGCGGTCGTCATCGACGCGGGGGAGGCGTCGCCGGTTCTGCGACACCTGAGGTCCACCGGTTCGAAGCTCGTGGCAGCACTCGGCACGCACGGTCACTTCGACCACACCGGCGGCAATGCGGAGCTTGCCGAGCGCACCGGTTGCGCGGTGCTGCCGCCGGGGGCAGCCGCCGCGGGACCCGGCGGCAGGTTGATTGCCGGACCTTTCACGTTCACCGTGCTGCGCACCCCCGGTCACTCCGCCGACTCAGTCTGCCTCTACCTGCCGGGCAGTGACGGGCTGCCGGGGGACGTGTTCACCGGCGACACGCTGTTCATCGGCGGCTGCGGCCGGCTGCTGACCCGCTCGCCCGAGACGATGTGGGCGTCGCTCCAGGTGCTGGCTGGGTTGCCGGGCGAGACGCGGGTCTATCCCGGACACGATTACACCCTCGAGAACTTCGAGTTCGCCCTGACGGTGGAGCCCGACAACGCCGCGGTGAAGCGGCGGCTCGAGGACGTTCGCGCTCTCGTGGAAGCCGGAAGACAGGCTGTCCCTTCGACGATTGAGCGGGAGCGCGCTACCAATCCGTTCATCCGCGCCTTCGAGCCGGTGATGAAGGCGGCCCTCGGCATCCCCAATGCCTCGGATGTGGAAGCGTTTGCCGAACTGCGACGCCGCAAAGACCGGTTCTGAAGGGTCCGCGCTACCGCAGCAGTCCCCAGAGGACGTGCCAGACGAGGTCCGCGGCAGTATGCACCGTCGCGGCGGCCAGATAGCCGCTCCTCCGCAGGAAATACGCCGCCACAAGCGAGAGCGTGCCGTTCAGCAGGAATATCTCGCTGATGAGCGCCGAGGGGATGTCCTCGAAGGAGCTGACCTCCAGCAGGATGAACACCGACGGGAGGTGTCCGGCGGCGAAGAACATGCCCGAGAACATCGCCGCGGTCCAGTACACCGCGACCTCCTGCGCTCCCTTGAGCACTACTCGCGAGACGAACCAGACCAGAGCTGGAATGAAGAACAGACGGAAGATAATCTCCTCGCCGATGCCCGCTGTGAACGAGGCGAGCAGAGATGTCGGGAATGGCGGGTGGGGCAGCGGCCCGAGGCTGTGGAATCGCGCGAAGATGTTGTCGACCACGATAAAGGACAGGCCCAGCCACAGCCCGGCGATGCCGGGGATGACGAAGCGCTGTCGCGCCGGCACGAGCGGGCCCAGCAGGTCGGGATAGCCGAGCTTTCGCGTCAGGCGGAGCCCGACATAGCCCAGGCCGCCGTAGAGGAGGAGCACCGAGACGGCTGCCACGAGTGCGATCTGCTCGAGGGGCACGGTGGTCTCGGGGATCTCGGCCGGCAGGCCCTGGGGAAGGTACACGGATGCCGCGGCAAGCG
>CAZVCS010000130.1:0-4889 GCA_964625765.1 uncultured Dehalococcoidales bacterium
AGCAGCCCGATGTTCTCCTTCTTGTACTCCTCGGGCAGCGGGCGTCCCGGGACGACGGCCGGGCCGCCTCCGTGCATCTTCAGCGCCCGGATGGAGGTCGTGAGCACGGACACGTGCGGCCTCAGGCCGCTGTAGCGGCACTTGACGTTCCAGAACTTCTCGAAGCCGATGTCGGCGGCGAAGCCGCTCTCCGTGACGTGATAGTCGAACATCTTCAGGCCGATGCGGTCCGCGATGATGGACGACTGGCCGACAGCGATGTTCGCGAACGGACCGGCGTGCACCATGCACGGCTGGTACTCCACGGTCGAGCACAGCGTAGGATTGATGGTGTTCCTCATCCAGGCCGCCATGGCGCCCGCGACCTCGAGGTCGGACGTCGTCACCGCATTGCCGTTCCTGTCGTACGCGACCGTGATCTGGCCGATGCGTTCACGCAGGTCGGGCAGGTCCCTGGCGATGGCCAGTATGGCCATCAGCTCGGAGCTGACGGCGATGTTGAAGTGAGACTGCATGGTGTAGCCGTCCATCTTGCCGCCAAGCCCGATGACGATGTTGCGCAGGCTCTGCGCGGAGAAGTCCATGACCCAGCTCATCTCGACGCGGGACGGGTCGATCTCAAGCCGGCGCATGCGCGTGCGGCTCAGCAGTTCCTCGTCGCCATAGTTGCGCTCGTGCTGCATCCGCGCGGTGAGCGCCACCATCGCGAGGTTGTGCGCGTTCATGATGTCGTTGATGTCGCCGGTAAGGCCCATGGAGAACTCGGTCATCGGGATGAGCAGAGCGTTGCCGCCGCCGGCAGCGGTGCCCTTGATGTTCATGGTTGGGCCGCCGGAGGGTTGTCTGAGGCAGCCGCCCACGTTCTTGCCGCGCTTTCCCAGCCCTTCGATAAGGCCGAGTGTCGTCGTGCTCTTGCCCTCGCCGAGCGGTGTCGGCGTGATGGCCGTAATCTCGATGTACTTGCCGTCGGGCCGGTGCTTCAGCCGCTCCGCTATCTTCAGGAAGTCCAGCTTGCACAGGCGCCCATGGGGGATGACCTCGTCCTTCTCAAGCCCGAGTCGAGCGCGCCACTCGTCCGGCGTTGGAAGGTTCGCCTCGGCGGCCTCCGCGATCTCCCAGTCCTTCATCTGCGTGGCGTCATACGGCATTGCTGTTGTCCTCCTTAGTCCTGCGGGCGTGCCTCGGCACGTGGCGGTTGGCGTCTCGGAACGCGGGGGCCGGGTCCCGATACGGCCCCGGCGACCTGAATGTGTTCACAGGTGTGCGGATTCTATAACGGCCCGAGTGGGCCGTCAAAGTCGACCTGCATCACACCTGAGCGTCCGGCCAAACCTCACCGCTGAATGGTGCTAGCGCCAGCGCGCGTCGTAGTACCATCCCGCCGCCGGCGCGAGAAGCGAACGCGGTACCAGGCCGTGCCGGTACGCGGCTACGGCGGCGCGGCTGGCTACCTTCAATGGCGAACGGCCCTCGTAGCGCTGCTTCGCCTCGTGGAAGCGCTTCAACGCGAGCTCGGTCGCGACGGAGCGCACAGAGCGCTGCTCCTCGACCGCGGCGACAAGGAGACGTTGGGTCTCGCCGCCGACCCGCCTGGCCACGATAGACGCCACCCTTTCCTGACTCAGGCCGGCTCGGGACATCGAGCTGCCCAGCACGCCTCCGCAGTTTGCGACGAAGTCGGGGATGGCCAGCACACCCCTCGCCTGCAGCACGCGGTCCGCCTCCTCCGTGTACGGCACGTTGGCGCCCGGCGCAACGATGCGGGCGACGGTCTGTCCGGCGTTCTTCATCGTAAGGCTGTGCATGATGGCGCAGGGACAGAAGACCTCGGCTGGAGTCGCCGCCACGGCATCCAGCGGGACGCAGTCGCCGAACCGGCTATCCCGCACGAGCGCGTCTCCAAGCTCACCGCGCGCCTCGACCAGCGACGGAATGTCGAGGCCCGCGTCGTTCCTGAGGCCGCCCAGCACGGTGGAGATGGCGACCACCCGGGCGCCGGAGCGGTGGAACTGAAGCGCTGCGGACGAGCCGACGTTGCCGAAACCCTCGACGATGATACGCATGCCTGCGACCGGGACGCCGAGGTGGCGTGCGGCCGCGAGACCGCTGGCGCAGACGCCGACGCCGGTGTACATGCCTGACGAAGTGTACATAAGACTTCTAGGCAGCGGTCGCATGCCGGCGGCGCGAAGCAGGGCAGTGACGTCCTCAACCGACGAGCCCATGTCCTCCCCGGGGACGTACATGCCGCTCCGAAGGTATGGGGCGATGGCGTTCCCGAAGCGGTTCAGCAAGGTCTCGCGCTCGTGCCCGGACGAAGCTGAATCCGCGCGTATCGCAGCTTTCGCTCCCCCGACGGGCAGCCCGGCCCAGCCGTACTTCAGCGTCATCGTACGCGCGGCCCGCTGAAGCAGCTCAGGCGAGGCATCCATGGAGATGCGGAGGCCGCCGTGCGCGGCGCCGTCAACGAGTGAATCGATGGCAAGGTATCCCTTCACTTCGGGCTCGCCGCCACAGTGCACCTCGATAAGCATGTTCACGAACGGACTCCCTTCACCGCGACGATGGCCAGGTAGCGCCCCGAGACGTACCGGATACGGGTGTGCTCAAGCTTCTCGGTTGTGGCGAACAGCTTCGCCATCACCGCGTCGAGTCTGCCGCGACCGATGCTTCGAGCCAGCCGCTCAGCGACGCGCACCAGTCCGTCGGGGTGAGGATAGTGGAGTATCGCGGTGCAGTCCAGTACCTGCATGCCGAGCGCCTCGAGGGCTGCTGCGAGGCGGCGGCGCGAAAGCGTGACGCCGATGTAGTACGGCGCGAGACGAAGCTTCATCCAGAGACGGACCAGCCACCGTGGCGGGTACGTCGCGTTCTCCGGGTTGTCCAGCGTGACGACGAGCATGCCGCCTTGCTTCAGCACGCGTCCGGTCTCCTCGAGCGCCGTGATGATATCCCGCTCAGCGGCGAGGTGGTCCAGGGTGGAATCCGAGATGACCGCGTCGAACACGCCCGTCGCGAAGGGCAGCCGCCGGACGTCACAGGCCACGTAGCCCCGGAGCCGGCCGACGGACGCGCGCTGCCGTGCTGCCTGGAGCACGCCTGTGGAGATGTCTATGCCGACGAGCGCCCCCCGCCAGCTCAGGGCCGAGACGAACTCCTCGTCGTTGAACGCCTCGGCGAACAGGTCCGTCTTCAGTGCGAGGGCGGGCCTGCGGCCGCCGGTCCATCGCTCCAGCAGGTCGGCGTAGACGCGGCGCTTGTGGGCGGCAAGGATGGGGTTGGGGTGCTCTGCCTCATTCCACGTCCGGGCCACCTCGTTCCAGTGAAGCGCCGGCTGCCTTTCCGCGTCAGCCGTCTCGGTCGAGCGCCCGGTCGCGCTCACGTCGCCATGCCTGCCGGCAGAGTCGCACACGATGCGACATTGTAGCAGCAGCGCCCCGTTCGTGGGAGAGCGCCGCTTCCGGCCCTTGGTTTCGGGAACCACGGGTGGTACAATGAAGTCACCTTTAATTCAACCCCGCGAGGTTGACAAGGGCGCTATGAACTCACAGCTTCGATGGTGTAGCGGTCGCGCGGCTTGTCTCCTGTCCCTCGCGGGACCTGAGGCAAGTGGTTGAGTGCGAAGCTGCTGCTAAGTCCCACCGATATCTCCCGTGCCCTTGCGCGGGTGGCGCACGAGATTCTCGAGCGCAATCACGGCGCCGGTTCCCTGGTGCTTGTCGGCGTCAGGACTCGTGGACTTCCCCTTGCCCAGCGCCTTCAGCGCGCCATCGACGTCTACGAGAACCTCCTGGTGCCTGTCGGGCCGCTCGATGTGGCCGCCTACCGCGACGATGTCGGTGTTTCCTCCTGCCCGCATCACACGGGCGCAATGTCGGCCGCACACTCTGCGGTTGAGTCCGCCCTCGGCGGACGTGGCGCCGCACAGGGCACGCTGGTCGCTCCTTCCAATAGCCTGCCGTTCTCCATCGCCGACCGGGATGTCGTCCTGGTGGACGATGTCCTGTACACCGGCCGGACCATCAGAGCCGCGATGGATGCGCTCGTGGACCTCGGCCGGCCCCGGAGCATCCAGCTCGCCGTCCTGGTCGACCGGGGACACAGGGAACTGCCGATTCGGCCTGACTACGTCGGTAAGAATATCCCCAGTGCTCGCAACGAGCTGGTGCGTGTCTGTCTCACCGAGACCGACGGCCTCGATGCCGTGACGATTGTCAGCCCGGAGGCTGACGAGGGAGGGCGTGAGTGAGCGGGTTCACGGAGATTGCCTCAGGGCTTGCAGGACGGAGCTTGGCCAGCGTTGACGACTTCTCCAACCAGGAGCTTGCCTTCGTCCTGGCGGCCGCCGCCGATGCGGCCGACCACCGGGAACGGTACACGGACACGTGTCGTGGACTCATCATGGCCAGCCTCTTCTTCGAGCCGAGCACGCGCACGCGGCTTTCTTTCGAGACGGCGATGCTGAGACTCGGCGGTCAACTCGTCAGCGCCGTAGACGTCGGGGCGACGTCTCTTGCGAAGGGCGAGACGCTTGCGGATATGGCCCGGGTGGTTGGAGGGTATGCTGACCTGGTCGTGATGCGTCACCCCTGGGATGGGGCGGCCAGGGTTCTGGCCGAGTACGCCGGAGTGCCGGTCATCAACGCCGGTGACGGCGGGCACGAGCACCCGACGCAGACGCTGTGCGACCTGTTCACGCTGCAGCGTGAGCGCGGTGCGCTGCAGGGGCTGCGCATCGCACTGTGGGGCGATCTCAAGTACGGGCGCACCGTGCATTCGCTCGCCTGGGCGCTGGCCCGCTTCGGAGCGACCATCGTATTCAGGCCGGGCGCGGGGCTGGCGGCGCCTGACTACGTGCTGAGCAAGCTCGCGTCGGACTACGGTGGGGA
>CAZVCS010000131.1:0-4846 GCA_964625765.1 uncultured Dehalococcoidales bacterium
TTTCTCGTTCACGTTGTGAATGAGTCAGTGATACCGCCTGACTTCAAACCTGTACAGCTTGACCGGCTCATCCGGTCCAATGCCGGCCTTCATGCGGCAGATCTCGATCTGCTGCTCCGGCGAATCAACACCTTCGAGGTCCGGCAGCAGCAAACCCCGGCGCCAGCCGCTCTCCACGATGACGCCGTACCGCCGGGCATCGAGGTGACTCGCATCTCGCACGGGCTCGGGGTGCGTCAGGATGTCGACGCTGTAGTCGAGGTCTTCGAGTTCCCGCGGCATGACGGGCCGGAATCGAGGGTCGCGCGTGGCTGCGCTGATGGCATTCGAAACGGCCTCGTGCGCGACGTCCACCTGCGTCGGCTCGAAGGTGCCGATGCAGCCCCTGAGCTGCCCCTTCTTGTGGATGGAAACGAAGACGCCGGCACGCTCCCTCATCTCGGGAGTGACCGCCTCGGCGGCGGTCACAGTGCTGCCCCGCACATACTCCTCGACTGCCTTCTTCGCGAGCGCCACAACAGGATGAAGCTCTTGAGTCACGCCGCACCTCCGCTCACTGCGGCTATCACGCCAGCTCCGCCTTCGCCGCGCCCGACTCCGCCGCAGGCCGGAAGTTGACATCGGCCCCGCAGTTGGCGCACCGGGAACCGCGCAGCGCCAGCACCTCGGTATGGTAGCCCATTCTGCGGACAATGACACGCCCGCAGGAGTAGCAGACGGTGTCTTCTCCCTCCCCATGCACGTTGCCGGCATAGACGAACTTCAAGCCGGCGAGGCGTCCGCGCTCGACGGCACGGCGGATAGTGGGCAGCGGGGTAGCCGGCACGTCCTGAAGGCGATGCATCGGGAAGAAACGCGTGACGTGCCACGGGGTGAGTTCGCCCAGGCGCGACGAGACCCAGCGGGCGATACCGTCGAGCTGCTCATCGTCGTCATTCAGCCCCGGGATGACGTTGGTGACCGCCTCAACGTGCATGCCCCAGTGCGTCTTCGCCCGTTCAGCCACATCGAGGATGCCGCGCCATCCACGCACATTCGCCAGTCGCCGGTAGGCAGCGTCTGAGAAGGCTTTCACATCCACTCGCCACGCATCGAGCACCGGCGCCATCAGGTCCAGCGCCTCGGGAGTCATGAAGCCATTGGTGACGTAGACGGTATAGAGACCCTGCGCCCGCGCCAGCCGGGCCGAATCGAGGGTGTACTCAAGCCAGATGGCCGGCTCATTGTAGGTCCAGGCGATGCCGGCACAGCGCTCGCGCACGGCAAGGCCAATCTGCTCGTCCGGCGAGAGGTAGCGCTGCCCGGCCGGCGCTTCCGTGCAGGCAATCTCCCAGTTCTGGCAGTGAACGCAGTGGAAGTTGCAGCCCCAGCCGCCGAGAGACAGTACTGCAGTGCCGGGAAAGAAGTGGAAGAGGGGCTTCTTCTCGATAGGGTCGACGGCCACCGACGACACCACGCCATAGTTGCTGACCGTGAGGATGCCGCCACGATTGGTGCGCACACGGCAGACCCCGGACTTGCCGGGGTTGATGACGCACCTCCACTGGCAAACGTGGCAACGCACCCGGCTTCCCGGGAGTCGCTCGTAGAGGAGCGCCTCTCTGTCCATGCCCAGGGTGATTATACATCCCCGCCGGGCACTTCTCAGCCCATCGCCGGGCCGCGGGGGCTGCGCGACAGCGCCAGGCCGCCTATAATGGAGCCACGATGCAAGTGCTTGGCATCACGGGCAATATCGGGAGCGGGAAGTCGACCGTCGGCAGGCTGCTGGAGCACCTGGGATGCCCGGTCATCGACGCCGACCTTGTCGCTCACCGCGTCTACCGTCGCGGCAGCCGCACGTGGCGCCAGGTCGTAGAGACATTCGGCTCCCGCGCCGTCCGCGGCGACGGCGCGATAGACCGCGCCTGGCTGGGCTCGCTGGTCTTTGCCGATGCCAGGGCGCGGCAGCGGCTGAACGCCATCGTGCATCCGGCGACGCGGCGGAGCGTCCAGCGCCGGCTGGCCGCGCTGCGTCGCCAGGGCCACGGCTGGGCGGCCATCGAGGCCACGCTGCTCATCGAGGCGGGATGGCGGGACATGGTAGACCGGCTCTGGGTCGTAGCTGCGCCTGAAGATGCAGTGGTGGGGAGACTCGGACGGGACCGTCACCTGGACGAAGCCGAGGTTCGCGTACGTCTGGCTGCCCAGATGCCCGCAGCCGCGAAGATGGAACAGGCGGACGACATCATCTACAACGACGGCGACATCGAGGAGCTGGCGCTGAGAGTCAGACAGCTCTGGAGTGCGTTGCCCGGCCGGGAAGAGGCGCCGGCAGGCTAGGGTCTGTTCACGCTGACGGCGGTCAGGTCCGGGATGCCGAGCGGGCCGGGCCGGTATCCGGAAACGTAGGGCTTCACGAGCACCTGGTTCGCCCCAAAGAGGAGCGGCACGCAGGGAGCGTCGTCTATGACCATCCGCTCCGCCTGCCGGTATTGCGCCATCCGGCGGTCCCGATCCTCCTCTGCCGCAGCCTCGTCGAGCAACTCGTCAAGCTCGGCGTTCGCGTAGCCCGAGATGTTGTTGTCCTGGCCGGAGCTGAACAGGGTCTCCAGGAAGTTCTGCGGCGAGGGGTAGTCCGCGATCCATCCCATCGCATACAGCTCGTCCCGCTCATCCTTCAAGTTGTAGAGGAAGACCTCCGGTTCGAGCTGTCGCACTGCGACGCTCACACCGAGGTTCTCCCGCCAATCCCAGATGGCGGCAGCGATGTAGGACGGCACGTCGTTCGAATAGCCGGAGATAGTCAACTCGACGGGAGGCAGAGCCTCGGCCGAGCCGTAGGACGATTGTGCCAGCAGTTGCCGGGCGAGCTCCGGGTCATACGGGAACGCATCGAGGGAAGCATCGAAGCCCGGAAGGCCCTCCGGCAGTATGCCGGTGGCCGCCCGGACCGAGTCCTTGAAGACGACCCTGACGATGCGCTCCCGGTCAACCGCGTGGCAGAAGGCTCGCCGCACGTAAGGGTCATCGAACGGCGGCTTCGTCACATCGAAGCCGACGTAGTAGAGGCTGAGCTCAGGCGACGACACGAGCTGGTAGTAGAACGGGTTGGCGGGGTCGGTGACCAGGTCCATGTAGGACGTGGAGACGTTCAGGACATCTATCTGACCTTGCTCGTAGAGCGACATCGGCAGTCCCGCCAGCAGATGGAACCTCACCGCATCGACGAGCGGAGCAGTGCCGTAGTAGACATCGCTGCGCTGCAACTCGAGCAGGCTGCCGGCGTCCCAGCGTCCAAGCTCGAACGGCCCCGTGCCGTTCGGGTTGCGCCACCATTCGGCGCCGTCCGCCACGTTGCCGCGGTCGACCACGTAGGTGGTCGGGTACGTAAGCTTGTCCAGGAAATACGAACGCGGCTTGTCGATACGCACCTGCAGCGTGTAGTCGTCAAGCGCGGTCACGCCGCTGATGGCGGTCGCCCGGCCGTCGAGCACATCGCGCGCCCCGACGATGTCGCCGAGATAGGTCCCGGCGGTATTGGAGTTGGTCGACGGGCTGCAGGCGCGCTCCCAGGAGTACTTGAAGTCGGCAGCAGTCACCTGCCTTCCCGAATGGAAGCGAACGTCGCGGCGCAGGTGGAACACGTACGTCGTTCCGTCGTCGAGGATATCCCACGACGTCGCGATGTCCGGCGTCACGCTCATGTCGCCATCCAGCTTCAGGAGGCCGCTGAAGAGGTGCATGACGTAGAGATGCGAGCTCATGTCCCCCGAGACCGCCGGGTCCAGCGTGATGGGACCTTCATCCCAGAGGTTGAGAACCGAGGCATCCTGCTCCTGAGGCAGACAGGCGAGAGACAGGCACGGGAGCAGAGTGAGGGCTATCGCCGCCAGCACAAGGGCGCCGCGGCGCGCTCCAGAACAAGAGGCGCGGTCAAGCACTGGCCAACTCCTGTTGCAGCGAGGCGCGCCACTCGACTTCAAGGCCGTCCAGCGTCAGGCCGAAGCTCTGCGTCAGGGCATCATCCATCGCCGCGCCATTCCTGAACGCCATCAGCAGGCTGTGCACCGCGTCACTGCCATACTCGCCCAGCAGGTAGTCGACCACGCTCTGACTCTCCGCGTAGGAGAGATAAGCGGTCGCCGTGTCTGAGGAGAACGGGCCCGAAAGCGTGCGGAGCGAGAGCAGGGCATCGTACTCCGCTGCCTGCAGCAGCAGTCTCCGGAAGCCCTCCTCAGGCTCTCCCTCGTTGTGCATCGCCAGACCCTCGTCCAGCCAGGTCGGAAGTCCTCCGTAGGGACTGAACGTGGTCGAGTAGATGACGAGGTGCGTCAGCTCGTGCCTCAGGGCGCGCACGCCCCAGTCCATGTCACCCGGCCCGATGCCGATGGCGACGATGCCGTAGTCGGTGAAGGCGACTCCTCCGGTCCATTCCTGCGGATACACCATCGCCTGGCGGAGGTCTGACGACGACGCGTAGATATGTACCTTGACCTGGCGCTCCACCCTCGTGCCCACATCCCGCGCGAGGTCGTCGATGGCGGTGTTGCACACGTCGAGCAGTTGCTGCGCGAAGTCTTCGTTCCCGTCGTACCAGCTGAGGGACACCTCGGTCGAGCCAATCTCACGCCACGCGTAGCGGTCATCGTCGAAGCTGATGATGCGCGGCTCGGACTCCGCCGTGGCGCCACTCTCATCGCGTACGCGCCACCAGTAGGTGATAACCGCACCGGGAGGGAGGGTTGCCCTGCGCATGTCCCAGGTCCAGCTCGCGGCCAGCGTGGTGGACGGGACAAAGGAGGGCCACGCTTCGCTGGTGACGAGGGTGTAGTTCATCTTGTCGACCTGATACAGGAGGCGCGCG
>CAZVCS010000132.1:0-4816 GCA_964625765.1 uncultured Dehalococcoidales bacterium
TGGACCAGCTCGGTGAACGACCGGCTGGTCTGGTACTTGCGATTCTGCTTCTCAACAGCGGACCCGGTGGCCTCCCTGTTGCGCTGCCGCTCGGCGAGTTGCTCCGCGCTGGCAGTCTGGAGGGCGACGCCCTCTACCTGCAGCGCCTTCTCGCCCTTCTCGCTGCCGACCTCGACGACGAAGCCGCCGGAGACGGCAGCCAGCGAGAGGTCGAAACAGTCCTGCGGATGCGGCTCCATTCCCAGAAGCGTGCAGAAGCAGGTCGGCGCGGGGCTGGAGCAGTCCGCTCCGACGACCAGGGCCTTCTCCCTCCTCGTGACCCAGAACGGATCGGGAATGTCGGAGGTGGCGAACGTCTTGTCGAGGCAGAAGAGCGACCGGAGGTCGCATTGCTTGGCGCCGACGATGACGAACCCCGGCTCGGCATCGAGAAAATCGGTCGTACCGGGGTAGGTAGCAACCTTCTCCTTCACGCGGAAGTAGAAGGACTTGAGCGGCTCGACGGCCCTGATGCCGTCCATCTCGGGACGGACCGGAGCGTCGGGGGAGTAGCGGACCCAGTGGCGGTATCCGGCCTGGGTGACAGGAACATACACGGGCCTGTCCGCAGACCACGCAGACAGAAGCCGGTCGAAATCAGGCGTAGCAATAAAGAGCGATGTCATTCCAGCTTGGAGCATCCAACACAGCAACTGACTTGCGGTAGGGCGAGGGGGACATCGGGCCCAAGAGCGCCCGGGCGCTCACGCGGACTGAACTGAAGCACGCTGCCATGAGCGACGCATTATAGGCAGCGGCCAAAAACGGTGTCAATACATCGTCTACGACTATGGTTCCCCATCGGGACGGAAGCTGACCTGAAGCTCCGGGTCATCCCGCTTCAGCAGGACCTCAATCTCCTGCCGTGCGGCCGGGTCCGAAACCGGCTCGATGGAGGAAACCGGGAGGCCGCTTGCGTCCGTCTCGGTCTTCCACGCGTCAACATAGCCGAGCACCGTAGCGTAGTGGAACACCCGGTCGCCACAGCAGACGGTATCCACAACGGCGTCGGTCAGGAGGTAGAGGACCTCGCGGCCACGATAGGTGGCCGTTCGCTCACCCCAGTGTGCGCGCACGCCGTGTCCGCTCTGCTCATCCGCGCCCTCGGGCAGATGTACGTACCGCAAGGTCGAGACCCCTTTCGACGCGCCCGAAGCCGGGCATCGGCTACTTGCTGTGAATGAGCATGAACATCTGCTGGCGGGTTGCAGCCAACTGGTCCGCAGCGATGCGCACCACGCGCTCCATCACGCGCGCGCAGATGTCCGGATAGGTCTTACAGAGATTCCTCATGCTGGCGCCGTCCAGAACCACGAGAGACGAGTCCGCAACCGCCTTCGAGGTGCTGGTGTACTTGTACGGAGGAACGAGGGCTTCCCAGCCGAAGACCTCGTTGCGCTTGAGAGACGCGACCTGGAGCCGGGTATCCGGAATCGCCTCGATCTCGAGGTTCACTCGCCCGGAATCCACCACGTACATCTCCGAGCTCTCGGCATTCTCGGCAAAGATCTGCGTGCCCTGCGGGAACGATTGCACGCGGACGACACTCTCCTGGATCATCTTGAGCTCAGCGTCGCTGATGCCCTGGAAGATGCCGACTTCCTTGAGACGCTCGATGGTCACCACCTTGGACTCACCTCCTGTACCAGAATGAGTTGAAGAGTCGCTGCGCAAGTCCCTCAGCATGCACATCTGCTGGCGGGTTGCAGCCAACTGGTCCGCAGCGATGCGCACCACGCGCTCCATCACGCGCGCGCAGATGTCCGGATAGGTCTTACAGAGATTCCTCATGCTGGCGCCGTCCAGAACCACGAGAGACGAGTCCGCAACCGCCTTCGAGGTGCTGGTGTACTTGTACGGAGGAACGAGGGCTTCCCAGCCGAAGACCTCGTTGCGCTTGAGAGACGCGACCTGGAGCCGGGTATCCGGAATCGCCTCGATCTCGAGGTTCACTCGCCCGGAATCCACCACGTACATCTCCGAGCTCTCGGCATTCTCGGCAAAGATCTGCGTGCCCTGCGGGAACGATTGCACGCGGACGACACTCTCCTGGATCATCTTGAGCTCAGCGTCGCTGATGCCCTGGAAGATGCCGACTTCCCTGAGACGCTCGATAGTCACCACCTTGGACTCACCTCCTGAACCGCCGCGATTCGCAGGGTTGTTGCGCACGTCCCGCAGCATGCACAATCGAGCAGGGTCCACGAGTATGCCGCACTCACATCTCCCCATCCGTTCAATGTCGGTCAGCGACTCCTCGCAGGGACATCGCTTGCGCGTCTCGACACAGGGACAATGCCCGAGGGCGAGGTAGCGGCTCACGTGACGGTTCAAACACTCGCCGTTGGGAAGCACCAGGCCGTGCGCACGGGCGAACCCGCTGAGCTCCCGAGCGACACCGTCCGTCGTGCCGGTGGTTGCGTCCATCAGTACCAACGTATCCCGCGCATCCGGGCCGTTCCCAGGATACTGCCGGAGTATGCGCGACCGTCGCTATACTACCAGTGCAGAGTCAAAACACAAAGTCACCATTCTGCGGAACGTGCGCCTTTCGCGAGCGGACCGCAACTGGTATACTAGCGCTCCAGGGCATGCGGCTGTCACGCACAGCGGTGAAGCTTTCGTAGCGAGCGGACAGGCAGGCAGCCCGTCATGGAGGAGCGAGAGTGCCCACGTACCTAGCTGTTGGCCAGTTGCTGATTGCCGTAGCTCTCATTGCCGTCATCCTTCTTCAGGTTCAGGGGGGAGGATTGGGCGGCATCTTCGGACAGCCGGATGCCGTATACCGCACCAGGCGCGGCATTGAGCGGACGCTCTTCCGCCTCACGCTGGTTCTTGCGTCCGTCTTCGTCGTCCTGGCGATGATTATCGTGGCCTCATCGTAGGCGGCACATGGCTCCGCCCATCACGCTGCTTACCGACTTCGGCATCGAAGACGCGTATGTCGCTGTGATGAAGGGGGTCATCCTGACCCGCAATCCCGAGGCCGTCGTCGTCGACATCACCCACTCCATCGAGCCCCAGAACATCCGCCAGGGAGGGTTCGTTCTGGCCAGTTCCTATCACTACTTCCCCAAGCACAGCATTCATCTGGCAGTCGTCGACCCCGGCGTCGGCGGCGAGCGCCGCGGCATCATTCTGAAGGTCCCGGATGCGCTGTTCGTTGCGCCGGACAACGGCGTGCTGAGCTACGTCATCGAGCAGCTTTCATTGAACGAGGAAACGGCGCCGGAGGCCGGAGAGGATGCCGCGGAGGTCCGCCTGAAGCGCGGCATCGAGGCCGTGTCGATCACGGACCCGCGGTTCTGGCGGCAGCCGGTGTGCCCCACGTTCCACGGGAGGGATATCTTCGCGCCGGTCGCGGCCGGGCTGTCGCTCGGCCTGTCGCCCTACGAGTTCGGAGAGAAGACCAACACGCTGGCCATGCTTCCCACCACGAGGCCCACGATGGTCACTCCCGATGAAGTGGTCGGCCGGGTGATGTACGCCGACCATTTCGGCAACCTTGTAACGGATATCCGCGGCTCTCACCTGCCGCCCGGGCCGGTCGAAGTGACCATCGGGTCGGTGCGCATCGACGGCATCTCGCGTCACTACGAGGAGACGACGGGGCTGGCGGCAATCGTAGGCAGCAGCGGCTACCTGGAGATCTCTCTGCGCAACGGGAACGCCGCCGCGCGGCTCAGTGCACTCCCGGGAGACGCGGTCCGTGTGCTTGCGGTTTCCTGACGCCCGTCACAGCCCCAGCATCTCGAGCAGCCCCGTCATCCGCAGGCCGGTGTAGACCATCAGCACGACAAACAGAAGCCGCAGCTTGCGCGCGTCTATGGCGTGGGCCGCGCGGGCGCCCAGTTGCGCCATCGGGATGCTGAGCGCCATCAGCGACACACCGATGGCCAGGTTCACATAGCCCACGCTATACGGCAGCAGGCCGGGAGCGCCCAGACCGCTTGCGATGTAGCCGATGATGCCGCCCGGCGCCGTGAAGACGATAGCAGCGCTCGATGTCGCAACGGCGCGCACCATCGGGAAGTGGAACAGCAACACGAGCGCAGGCACCATCAAGGCCCCACCACCCAGCCCGGTGAGGCCGGCGATGACCCCCATGACGGTGCCAAGGAGAATCAGATAGGCCATTCGCGGTTGAGGCGGGAGGTCGCGGGATGCCCCCTCGGCACGGATGCCGATCAGCATGCGCGCGGAGATGATGAGAACGAAGACGCCGAAACCCGTCTTGAGCGTGGCACAGGGGAGACTTGCAGCGACCGTGGACCCGAGCAGCGCGCCCAGCGCCCCGGAAACGCCCAGCGTGATGGACGTGCGCCAGTCCACCTTCTTTGCCTTGTGATGGCGATAGGTGCTGCTCAGAACCGTCGGAACGATGACGAGAAGGCTCGTGCCGAACGCGGTACGCAGCGCTATATCCTCGGGGATGCCCGCTCCGGACATGACCCAGTACATGACAGGAACGAGGATGAAGCCGCCGCCAACGCCGAGCAGTGCGGCCATGAAGCCGACAACGGCGCCGGTGGCGATAAGGATGGGCAGGAAGTCAAGCATGACGTTCGCCCCCGCCGGGCGCCGCGCTGTGGTTCAGGAGGAGGAACGCGACAGCCCGGGCGCCGTCACCGTGCGTGGAATCGCCGTACAGAGGCAGGCGAGCACAAAGACGGAGAGCGGAGATGCGTCCGGTCCCTCCTACCTGCCGCACGAGGCGCAATTCCCCGAGCTACAGGATGAACAGCCGCCAAAAGTGCTGCCCGAGAAGTCCGAGCCG
>CAZVCS010000133.1:0-4809 GCA_964625765.1 uncultured Dehalococcoidales bacterium
GCTTGAGCCAGGCGGACTGGTAGCAGATGAGGGCGAAGCCGGCGGCGTGGCTCTTGCAGAAGCCGTACTGGGCGAAGCCCTGGAGGGAGGAAAAGACACGGTCGGCGCTCTCGGCCTCGACGCCGCTGGCGGTGGCGCCCCGCATGAAGCGGCCGCGCAGCCGCTCGATGGCCTCGACCGAGCGCTTGCGGCTCATCGCCCGCCGGAGCTGGTCGGCCTCGCCGGGCGTGAAGCCTGCGATGGCCACGGCTGCCTGGATGACCTGCTCCTGGAAGAGGATGACGCCGAGCGTCTCACCGAGTATCGGCTCGAGCTTCGGGTGCAGGTACGTCACCCGCTCCTGCCCGTTCCGCCGCCGGATGTACGGGTGCACCATGTTGCCCTGGATGGGGCCGGGGCGGATGATGGAGACCTCTATCGTCAGGTCGTCGATGCTCCGCGGCCGCGTGCGCGGCAGCGTCTGCATCTGCGCCCGGCTCTCTATCTGGAACACGCCGATGGTGTCGCACCGGCCTATCATGTCGTACACGGAGGCATCGTCCTGCGGCAGCGCATCGAGGTCCAGCGCCACGCCGTGCTGCTGCCGGATGAGCAACCGCGCCTCGTCGAGCAGCGAAAGCATACGCAAGCCGAGCAGGTCGATCTTGATGAGGCCGGCATCAGCGACGCTGTCCTTGTCCCACTGGCAGACGACGCGGCCGGGCATGGTCGCTTGCTCCAGCGGTACGATGTCGCTCAGGGGACACGACGATATGAGCACGCCACCGTTATGGATGGAGACGTGGCGGGGGAAGTCCTCGAGCTGTGTGCAGATGGAGAGGAACTCCTGGAAGGTGACGCGGCTGAAGTACGGGGTGAACTCCTCGATGCCGGTCAGCTCCTGCTGCAGGTTGCGCGGGCCGTAGCCGTACCAGGAGACGGATTTCGCCAGGCGGTCGATGACGTGAGCCGGCATGCCGAGGACCTTGCCGACCTCACGCAGGGCGTTCCGGGCCTGGAACGTCACGAAGGTGCAGACCATGGCGGCGTGCTCCCGGCCGTACTTGCCGTAGACGTACTGGATGAGCTGCTCCCGGTGGGCGGTGGAGACATCGATGTCGATATCGGGGATGGAGGACATCTCCTCGTTCAGGAAGCGGCCGAGGAAGAGGCGGTTGCGGATGGGGTCGACCTTGGTGATGCCGAGCAGGTAGGCGATGATGGAGTTGGCCGCGGAGCCGCGCCCCTGCGCCGGTATGCCGTGGAGGCGGGCGTACTCCATGATGTCCCAGACGATGAGGAAGTAGCCGGAGAGGTCGAGCCGGTCGATGAGGTCAAGCTCGAGGGCGACGCGCGACTCGACCTCGGCCGTCGGCTCGCCGTACCGCTGCCCCACCTTGCCGCGGCAGATGCGCGCCAGGTAGCTCTTCGCCGTCTCGCCTTCCGGCAGGGGGAAATCGGGGAAGCGGTAGCCGGAGAACTCGAGCTTCACGTTGCACCGCTCGGCCAGTTCGATGGTGGCGCGCAGCGCCGCGGGATAGTCGCCCAGGACCTGCGCCATCTCCGCGGCAGGCTTCAGGTAGAACTCGGCGTTCAGCTTCAGCTCGGTGCAATCGTCGAGCGTGCTGCGTTCCCTGATGCAGGTGAGCACGTCGTGCAGCCGGTGTTCCTCCCTGGTCGCGTAGTGCACGTTGTTCGTGGCGACGCAGCCGGCGCCGCAGCGGGCCGCGACCGCGGCGAGCGCGGCGCAGCGCAGGGAGTCGTCAGGATACAGGTTGTGCTGCAGCTCGACGTAGAACCGGTCGCGGCCGAACACGTCGATGTACCGCTGCGCCGCACGGCAGGCGTTCTCGTGCTGCTCGCCGCGGACGAGGCGCGACAGCTCGCCTTCGCGGCAGCCGGAGAGGCAGATGAGGCCGGCGGTGTGCGCCGCGAGCGCGTTCCAGGAGACAGGGGCGTTGCCCTTCGAGCCGGAGAGCTGCGACGCGGTGATGAGCCGGCACAGGTTCGTGTAGCCGGCGGCGTCGGCGGCGAGAAGCGTTACGTGAAAGCCGCTCTCGAGCGTCAGCTCCGCGCCGATGATGGGCTTGACGCCCGTCTGCTCGCAGGCGCGGGCAAAACGGACCGCACCGTACAGGCCATCGTGGTCGGTGAGCGCCAGCGCCGGCATGCCGAGCTCAGCCGCGCGCCGCGCCATCTCCTCGGGCAACGACGCGCCGTCGAGCAGCGAGAAGGCCGAATGACAATGAAGCTCCACGTAGTCAGCCATCGTCTCTCACCCATCGGATGCCGGTTCCGGCTAGTCGTACACCCGCTGGAGCCGCCAGCAGCCCGAGCGGATATCCCGGAAGACCTCACAGATAAGGCCGCCGTCGAGCCGCACGCGGAAGTAGTCACGCTCCGAGGGACGCTTCCACCACTCCTGGCACATCCGCCAGCGGCAGAGGATGCCCTCGACCCTCCTCTCGCTGCCGGCGTAGACGATGGCGAGCGGCTCGTGCGCCTCCGACTCGGCGACGCGTAGCTCGCAGGCATCCCACGAGAGCTTGTTCACGTGGCCTCCGGGTCGCAGGCGGTAAAGGCGAACGCCTCCTCCGGCCGCCTGCCGCCGGCGCGGACGACGACGCGCTTGACCGCGTCCTTGCCGTAGCGCAACTGCAACGCCCGAACCGCGTCGCGGAGCTGCGGGGTGGACCGCCGCGGACCATCGAGGAACGAGGCCTGCCGGCCGGAACCTGCGCCGAGGTCGGCAGCCTCCAGCCGCAGCATGGACACCGGCGCCGCGCCGGAGAGGCGCTCGATGCACGCGGCGGCGCGCCGCTTCAGCGCGTCGCGCGAGGCGGTCGGCTCCTTGAAACGCATCTCCTCCCGGAGCATCTCGCCGTTCTCGAACCGTGCCGTCAGCGTGAGACGGCCGCACGCCTGCCACCGCGCCTCAAGGCCGCCGCACACACAGGCGAGCATCTCACTCAAGGCTTCGAGCAGCTCGCCGCCGTCCTCCACCGGGACATCGAAACTCCGCTCCGCGACGACCTCGGCGTCATCCCGCCAGGGCTCCACCCGTGCGTCGTCGACGCCGCTCGCCAGTTCGAGCAGCCTGCGGCCTTCGAGGCCGAACTGCGCCTCCAGCGCACCGGCGGGCAGCAGCCGCAGCTCCCCGATGCGCGCGATGCCGAAAAGGCGCAAGCGGCGCAGCGTCGACGCCGAGACCGGGAGGCGCTCCAGTGGCAGGCCGTGGAGATAGCTGCGTTCGGCACCGGCGGGGATGAGCAGCACCCGCGACAGCCCGGCATCCTCAGCGGCAAGGCCGGCGACGAACCGGGAAGAAGCGATGCCGCAGGACATGCGGAATCCGGTCTCATTTTCGGCGGCGGCGCTCACCCCCACGGCGAAGCTGTGCTCGTCCTTCTCGTAGCGCAGGCCGAGGAGGAAGTGCGCGGGCGGCGACGGCTCCACGAGAGGGCAGAGCTGCACCAGGTGCGAGCGCACGAGCGAGAATGCCTCGGCGCAGCGCTCCTCGCGGTACGGCAGGAACACGCCGTCAGGGCAGAGGGCGTACGCCTGTCGCAGCGACACGCCCGGCGTCACGCCATACACGGCCGCCTCCGCCGAGGCCTCGATGACGCGCCCCTTCTCGTGGTGATAGCCGCCCACGATGAGAGGCCGTCCGCGGAGCGTCGGGTTCGACCGGCACTCCGCCTGGAGAGCGAGCTGCGGCAAGAAGAAAGAGGCTATTCTCATAGCAGCACTCCGGACGAAGGCTCAACCGGAGACCTTCCGGATGACCGCCACAACCCTGCCCTGGATCTCGACATTCGCCGGGTCGACATAGAGCGGCTCTATCTGCCGGTTCGCCGGCTGCAGCCGGACCCGGTTCGCCTCCCGGTAGATGCGCTTGAGGGTGACCTCGTGCTCATCCTTGAGCCAGACAGCGACCATCTCGCCGTCGGGTGCGGCATTCGTCGCCTGCATGACGACGATATCGCCGTCCATGATGCAGGCATCTATCATAGAGCGGCCGCGCACGCGCAGTGCGAACAGGTTCGGGCTGTCGCCCACGAGGTCGCGCGCCAGGTTGAGCACCTCTTCCGCGCCGGCGCTCCAGTTGTCCGACTCCGGCACAGGGATGGGGGCGCCCGCCGCAATCACGCCGAGCAGCGGCACCTCCCTGTTGTGACCCTGTACAAGCTGGATGCTGCGGACGACGCCGGGGGAGCGCCGCAGCACGCCGTCGCGCTCCAGCACGTTCAGATGGTACTGGGCGAGGTTCGGCGAGCTCAGGCGGCAGCCGGCAACGATGTCACCGACCGAGGGTGAGTAGCCATTCTCGGCGATGAACGACCTGATGAAGGCCAGTATCCTGTCCCGTGTCCCGCTCGTATTTCCTCTGACCACAGCGCCTCCTCCCGGCGGACTTGTATGAATATACAATATCAGTGGCGCGGTGTCAAGAGAGGAAGACACAGAGGCACGAGGCGAGATAGCCGGAACGGCTACAGCGCGCGTTCGAAGTGGAGGAAGCGCTTCGTCGTACCCAGGGGCCTGTCGAACAGCGTGATGGGGTGCTCCACCGAGCCAAGATGGGCGAATCCCGCGCGCCGCAACACGGCCTGCGAGCGGACGTTCTCCGGCTCGACCAGCGCCATGAACTTCAGGTATCCCGCCGTCTTCGCCATGCCGGCAAGGCAGTTCACCGCATTGGTCACGAGGCCCCGGTGACGGGAGCCTGCCCAGTAACCGATGAGAGCCTCGCGGGAGTCATCCAGCCGCCCGACATCGACACAGGCGCCGATGTGGCCGGCCGGGCTGCGCAGCAGGAAGATGAGGTGC
>CAZVCS010000134.1:0-4802 GCA_964625765.1 uncultured Dehalococcoidales bacterium
GTATTCGACGTCGCGGCTGTCAGGGAGTTCGAAGCCGCGGAGCTGGCTCGCCGCAAGGCGGCGGATGACTTCCACGCGATGCTGAAGCGGCGGGCGCGCGCGATGGAAGAGTAGTCGCTCTGCCGACTCAGACCAGGAACAGCCAGTAGATCCCCACGCAGGCAATCGTCAACGGCACGCCGGCACGTGCGAACTCCGCGAAGCTGAGGCTCTCTCCACACCTGCGCTCCGCATTCTGAATGATGATGACATTGCTCGCCGCCCCGAGGATGGTGAGCGTCCCGGCCATGGTCGCCCCAGCCGCAAGCGCCATGTACGCCGCCGTCCCGGCCCCAAGCCCCTGCAGCAACGGCAGGTAGAGCGCCGTCAGGGGCACATTCGACAGCAACTGCGAGGCGAGCACGCTCACGGTCATGATGACGCCGGGCGAGTCGAGCTCCAGCCCGGAGCGGTCAATGGCCGACTGCAGGTAGCCGGAGAGCCACACACTCTCCATCAGCACGAACATCGCGGCAAAGAACACGAGGGTCGTCCAGTCGATGCGGCGCACCGTATGGAAGCGCTTCGGGCTCAGCAACAGCACGGGCAGCGCCGTGCCGAGCGCGATGTACGTCAGGCGGAAATCGACCTCCACGCCAAGGAACACCAGTGACACCTTCAAGGCCAGCATCGCCGCCAGGACGATGAGTGAGACGCGGCAGAGGCGCGCCAGCGGCGGGTCAACCAGAACCGGGCAGACCTGTGTCATGTGGATGCCGTTGCACTCGCGCCGGTACACCAGCCGGAGCACTCCGAAGGCCGCGAACAGGCAGAGCACCGTCGGAAGAAGCAGATAGCGGCCGAAGGTGATGAAGGGGTTCTGAACATCGCCGTAGATAGCGACCAGGAGGTTCTGCGGATTGCCGATGGGGCTGGCCACGCTGCCGATTGTCACCGCACTGGCCAGCGCGAGGAGCATCATCTGCGGACGCCGGCCGGCGCTCTTCGCCAGCGCCAGCACGACGGGCGTGCCGATAATGGCGATGGTGTCGTTCATCAGCAGGGCCGAGAGCAACGCCATGACGAAGAGGACCGACAGCAGCAACTCATCGGCTGTGCGCGCCCGGCGGAAAAGGCGGTAGGACATGTAGGAGAGGTAGCCGCTCTCCTCCATCGCCTGACCGACCACGAACATGCCGAAGAGGAAGACCATCACATCCGGGTTGATGGCGCGAAGCGCGGCGCCCGGCGTGATGCTGCCGGACAGCAGCACCGCAGCGGCGCCAAGAAGCATGATCTGCCATATCTGAAGCCGGAAGCGCCCAACGCGACGTACGGCGATGAGGACGAAGACGCAGGCGACAACGATGAGCGGGAGCATCTGGATAGCGAAGGCTCAGAAGGTTGGGCCGTGCCGCTGCGACATCACGACGAGGGAGTGCGCCGGCGGATAGTCACAAGCAATCGCATCGGAAGGGCAACTTTCAGCATCGATACAGCGCGCCTCCCGGAAGTGTAGCACCGCCAAACGTCGTTCGCAATCGGACTTCGCTCGGGCACGCGGTCGCGGAGGCCGCCCCTTGACGGTTGTCAACGCAGGTTCAGGTTCGGGCTTCGCCATCGAGCCATGCGGGTACATTCCGCCACGCGGTCCGCAACTGCCGCCGGTGCGACTGCCATTCGGGATCGTGCCTGGCCAGCAGCTCCCAGAAGTGCTTCGAGTGGTCCATCCGCACGGTGTGGCACAGCTCGTGCAGCATCACGTGTTCCGCAAGCTCTAGTCCGGTGAAGAGGAGCCTGATGTTGAGGCTGACTGCGCCCTTCCGCGAGCAGCTCGCCCATCGGGTCCTCTGGGAGCGCACTGTGACGCGGCCGGGGGAGAACCCCTCCCTGCGAGCGAGGTCGCGAAACCACGGCTCCAACTCGTCCACGGCCTTGCGGTGAAGCCAGCGCAGCAGTGCTTGCCTGCAGGCATCCCGGTCGGTCGTGGCGCCCGACACGAGGAGCACGCCCTCCGGCCGCTCGACCGCTACTACACGCTCGGACGTTGTGGCGCGGTACTCCACCGTCCACGACTCGTGTACGGCCGGAAGGTGGACAGCATCAGGCAGACTCGCGGGAGCCACATCGTGCGGCGTTCGACGCCGCGCTTCCAGGCGCTTCGCCGCGCGCTCCAGCCATGCCTGGTGTTTCAGCAGAAGCTCCGGCACGCGCTTCTCGCTGAAGCCGCGCGGCAGCACGACCACAAGCTCACCCGAGGGCGACATCCTGAGCCAGACGTGCCTTGCGCGAACGCTGCGCCGTACGGAGTAGTCCATCATCCTGTCTGCTGCCGGTCCTGTACTGACGCCTCTAGTTGCCGGACCGCGCACTACCGGCAGACTCTACCACACGCGTGACACCACGGCAGAAAGCGGACCGCCCGCGGTCCGTGCGCCACTGTCCGGTTGCAGCCGGCGAAACCGGCGCCGGCGCACCCGGAGGCGGGAATATCCCGGCTCCACCTATGGACATCATCACCATTGTGTCCTATGGTGTTCCGTGAAAGGCAATGACCAACCCGTTCGACCGTGCCGCTGCGCGGTACGATGCCTGGTACGACTCGCCGGAGGGCAGGTCCGTATTTGAGCGGGAGGTTGAGGCTCTGCTGCTGGTGAAGGGCCGGCAGTCCGGCCGCTGGCTCGAGGTAGGCGTCGGAACGGGCCGGTTCGGCGAGGCCTTCGGCGTGGAGGAGGGCATCGACCCGTCTCTTCGGATGCTCGCATTCGCCGCGGAGCGCGGCATCCACACACAGGTCGGCGCAGCAGAGACGTTGCCGTACGGCGACGGCTCGTTTGACGGCCTCCTGATTGTGACGACGCTCTGCTTCACCACAGACCCGGAGCGGTCCCTGCAGGAGTTCGCTCGTGTGCTGAGGCCCGGCGGTGTACTCGTCATCGGCCTCATCCCGTCAGCGAGCCCCTGGGGGCGGGAATACGCCCGCCGGGGGACAGCCGGCGACGACGTGTTCGCACAGGCTCGCTTCCTCGACGTGGACCAGACAGTCCGGATGGCCGCCGGGGCCGGGCTGAGGCTCGTGGACGCGGCCAGCACACTACTGCAACCGCCGGGAGAAACGGCGGCCGTGCCGCATCACGTGGAGCGCGGCGCCCTGCCCGGAGCCGGGTTCGTGGCGCTGAGGTTCGAAAAGCGTAGCAGGCGCCGCTGAAGACCGCGGCAACGCACACTGAGCGCAGTCCCAACACACTTCGGCGATGCGGACAACCGCCTCGCCCATCTCTGCAGTACAATGCGCACGATGGCAGCCCAGAGTCTATCCCGGGACGCCGATACGTCGGGCCGCGGCGGACACGCTGCTCCGGCCATCGAGGCGCGGGGCCTGGTCAAATCCTTCGGGGAGGTGAAGGCTGTCGACGGCGTCTCCTTCTCCGTGCAGTCTGGCCAGGTCTTCGGCTTTCTGGGACCGAACGGCGCCGGCAAGACCACCACCATCAACATGCTCACGGGTCTGGCGAAGCCCGACGCAGGGAGCATAGGGATCGCAGGCATCGACTGCTCACGGAATCCGAAAGCGGCCCAGCATCTCATGGGCATCGTGCCCGACGAGAGCAATCTCTATCCCGAGCTGACGGGCTTCCAGAACTTGTGCTTCTGTGGGGCGCTGTACGGCATGCGACGTCAGGAGCGGGAGACACGCGCCCGGGAGCTATTGAAGCGGTTCGGGCTCGAGGAGGTTGCCGGCAGGAGATTCGCCGGCTACTCGCGCGGCATGAAGCGCCGTCTCACCATCGCCGCCGGGGTGGTGCACAACCCTCCCGTGCTGTTCCTGGACGAGCCGACATCCGGCATCGACGTCGCCAGCGCGCGCCAGGTGCGCCAGCTCATTGGAGAGCTTAACCGGGCCGGCACCACCATCTTCCTCACCACGCACTACATCGAGGAAGCGGAACGTCTCTGCAGCCGCATCTCCTTCATCGTTTCCGGCCGCGTCGTCCGGGAGGATACCACCGAGCGGTTGCTGCGTCAGACCGAAGGACGGAACGTGGTTGAAGTCAGCGCGAGAGGCGCGACGACACAGCTTGCGGCGGAGCTGTCCGCTGCGTTTCCCGGGACATCGGCCGAAGCGCTTTCCAGCAACCTCTTCCGTATCGTCTCCACGAAGCCGATCCGCGCCGGCGCCGCCGTGGTGTTCCTTGAGGCACGCGGCCTCGAGGTCGCCGAGGCCCGCGTAGTGCGCCCCTCTCTCGAGGACGTCTTCGTTCAGGTTACCGGCCTTGCCGCTCAGGAGATGAAGCGGGAAAAGGAGCGGATGGGAGGCGGTGGGGGCGCAGGATGAGACACGGCATCGCCTTCTGGAACATCCTGCTCAAGGATATGCGGTCCTACTATCTCAAGCCGCCGAACATCAGTTGGGGCATCGTCTTCCCCCTGGCCTGGACAGGCATGTTCTTCGTCCGGTCTGGAACCGGACTGGAAGGGGTGCTGCCGCTCCTGCCTGGCGTCATGGCCGTGTCGGTGCTCTTCGGAACAACGTCCGTCCTCGCAGTGACAGTCACCTTTGAGAAGAAGGGGCGCTCGTTCGAGCGGCTGCTTCTCGCGCCCATCCCACTGGAACTGCTCATGCTCGCGAAGACATCGGGAGCAATCCTCTTCGGCATTGCCAACGCCTTCGTTCCCGTGCTGCTGGCAAGCTTCATCACCGACCTGTCGGGTGCGGCCTGGGACATGATTCTCGCAGCAGTCGTCCTGATCGCCACATCCTCAACGTTCCTCGGCCTCTTCGTCGCGGTATCGGTCAGCGAAGTATTTGAGGCGCAGACGTT
>CAZVCS010000135.1:0-4801 GCA_964625765.1 uncultured Dehalococcoidales bacterium
AGCGAGCCCTACTCTGTCTACAGCTCGTACGAAGTCTTCGAGATTGCGGGCGAGTGCGAGGCGCATGCCGGCCTCCATGTCCACGCGGAGGATGTCGTGGTGGAAGTTGTGGATGAGGAGGGGATGCCCGTGCCCGATGGCCGGTCCGGCCGTCTGCTGCTCACCAGCCTGCACAACGATGCGATGCCGTTCATACGCTACGCAATCGGCGATATCGGGACTCTGGACTCGACTCCGTGCTCGTGCGGCCGCGAACTCCCCAGGCTGGTAGGCGTGGTCGGCCGCGCCAGCGAACTGATCGTCGCGCCGGACGGAAGGCGCATCTTCGCCGCCGACCTCGGCCTCGAGTCCTTCAGCTCTCTCGGCGTCAAGCAGTTCCGCGTAGTTCAACACGACCTGCACCTCATCGAGGCCCTCGTTATCTGGCACGCCGACGTGAGCCCGGAAGCCCGCAAGAAGCGAGGAAGGAAGCTCGCTGAGGCGCTTCGCGCCAGAGTCGGGCCCGACATCGAGGTGAACGTCAAGTCAGTGGAGCACATCGAGCCTACCGCCGCGGGCAAGCATCTGGTCGTAGTCTCGAGACTCTCGTCCCGTCTTCCGTACGGCAATGCGGCAACCGAGGACAAGGCTCAGGACAACGTGGGGCGGAGAGGGGGCGGGTGAGCCTCTACAACGCACTCGCCCGGCACGTCATGGCGCCGGCGATGGACCTCGTCCGCGGTACTCACACGATGTCGTGTCTTCGTGACCTGGAGGAGTCGCAGTGGTGGCCCCCCGAGCGCATCGGGGAACTGCAGGCAAGCCGGCTGCGCCGTCTCATCGCGTATGCCTGGGAGCGCGTCCCGTACTACCGCCGCATCATGAATGAGCGAGGCCTGCGGCCATCTGACATCCTCTCCGCCGCCGACCTGCCGAAGCTGCCCGTGCTGACCCGCGACCTGGTGCGGGCGAATTTCGATGACCTCATGGCTGAGGGCTTTCCGGGCGGCCGGGTCCGCAGGGAGATGACCGGCGGCTCGACGGGCACTCCGCTCCTCTTCCGCACGACTGCTGAAGACCAGCGCTCGCGCGGCTTCTCGCGCGCCATCCGGGCGGCCGAGTTCGCGGGTCTCCGGCTGGGCGACAAAGGCATGCTGATACGCATCGCCCGCCGTCACGAGGCCGCACGAGACCGGCTGCTGCACCGCCTCAGTCGCCGCCTTGAGCGAGTCATCGAGCTCGACTCACGAGACATCACGCTCAACAGGCTGCCGAACATAGTGGCCCTCCTTCGTGACCCGGACATGCGCTGGCTCACCGGCTACCCGTCGGCCATCTCCTACCTCGCCTCGTGGGTACGTGAGTCAGGGGTCGCACTTCCCGAGCTGAAGACGGTCATCACCGGCGGCGAGCAACTCTTCGAGCACCAGAGGCAACGTATCCGCGACGTATTCCGCGTGGAGCCGTACTCCGACTACTCCTGCCGGGAAGTGTTCAACATCGCGATGGAGTGCGAGGCACATGCTGGCCTGCACGTAGCAGCGGAGGACATAGTCGTTGAGGTCGTCGACGAAGACAACGCCACTCTGCCGGCCGGACGCGAGGGCCGCGTTGTTCTGACGAACCTGCACAATTACGCGATGCCTTTCCTCCGGTACGAGAACGGCGACACCGGCTCGTTCTCAGGCGTGACGTGTCCCTGCGGGCGTTCCCTGCCTCTGCTGTCTCACGTGGTCGGCAGGCGATGCGACATCGTCTACACTCCCTCGGGCCGGCGCATCGCCGGCTCGAACCTCGGCCTCAACCGTCTGGCGCAGTTTCCGGTGCAGCAGTTCCAGTTCGTACAGGAGGATCTCGACCGCCTCACTGTCCGTGTCGCGCCGCTCCCCGGCACCGAACCGGCAGGACTGGAAGACATGCGCCTGCGCATCCCTCCCATATTCAACCGCATCGTCGGCGACGACGTGCGCGTGGAAGTCCGGTTCTGCGACCACATCGAAACCACGCCGGGTGGCAAGCATCTTTTCGTCGTCTCGAAGGTTGATCCCGACTCCTGGCTCAAGAGGGAGGCATCGTGAACCCGCTGCGCGATGTGCGGGAACCCCGGACCTATGCTCCAGGACTCATCCATAGCGGCAGCCGGCACGTTATCCGAACTGTCGAAGGAGGAACTGCACAGCCGCCGGAAGCGGGACACCGGGCGGCACGAAAGTCCCCGCCGCCGAAGCCGCTGTAAATCGAGGCGGCTCTTGTGCCACAATGGAGGAACAATGACAACCGTCGTCGAACCCGAGCGTCCCCGACGCAGAGGACCGGGCAAGCGCCTGGTGCTTGTCGTCTGCGGCGCCCTCCTCGCCATTGCGCTCATCATCGTCGGCGCCTGTACCATCGGCGGAGACGACTTTTCTCCTCCGGATAACCCCGTGAACCCGGGCGAGAACCTCGGTCCGTACATCGTGGAGGCGAGCTTCGTGCTGCAGAACAGCGCCACGCTGTCGACCGAGGCGCAGCAGTTCTGGCGTGACCTGACGCTCGACCAGGTCGTCTCCGAAGGGCTGCCTTTCGCGCGGTACAACAGGTACTACACGCGCTTCTTCCTCAAGGAAGGTGAGGTCGTCGAGCTCCGCATGGAGGCCAGCGTGCCTCTCGGCGCCGACCTCTCCGTGCTGACCGAGGGCATCTCGGTGATGCTCATCCCGGGAAACGCGCCGTACGGTCATGAGAGCGCGAGTGACTACATCCCGGCAACGGAGACGGGCAACAGCGGCTACTTCAAAGACCTTGCCAGAGCCGGCGGCAACTGGCAGATAGGGTGGGCGATTGCTGCCCTCAACAGCGACTACTACTGGCTCATTCTGACGAACACCGCGCGTCAGGACGCGTGGTGCCATGTGACCGTCAGCGTGCCTGCGGGCTAGAGGAGCGACGATGGACGACGAGAAGAGCGAGTCCGAATCATTCGAGGGCTACCACATCCCGGAAGACAGTGACGTTGAGAAAGCCCTGGAAGAGTACAAGGCGGCGGACGAGAGCCTCTGGAAGCTGACTCGCAAGTACCTGTATCCACCCGAAGAGGTCCCGTACGTCGGCCAGCGTCAGTTGGTCTTCCCCACCGTGGCAGCGCGGGAGGAGTATCACGAGGTGCGGCGGAAAGCCGAGGAGGCTCAGGAGCGCTACGAGCGCACCGCACGCGAGCGACAACAGCAGGGCGGCGGCGCTGCAAGAAAGTGACGCAGCCAGTCGCCGGTCTGCCGCACGGCCGGTGGGCGGCCACGACGAAGGAGTTGGTGCACACGGCACGCCTGCGCTACTCTTCACGGCGTGAGACCGCCGGGGCGGTCGGAGGCAAGGGATGAACAAACACAACAGGCTCTACTACGTCGCGGCGGCCGGTGCGGTGGTACTCCTGGCCGTTGCCGCCATCGGACTGTTGTCCGGAGGAGCAGGCAAAGCAGCGGCGTCCTCACAGGCGGATGCCGTCCGCAACGCATATGAACAGGGCTACCTCGACGGCTACTCGAGAGGCTACCAGGAGGCCTACGCCACGGCCTCTGAATCGTGCGCCGAACAGATTCGCACCATGTATGCGACGCCAACACGTACCGGATGCGCTTCGTCGACGTGCCCCACGCCGACGCTCCCCACTGAGGACGAAGAGGAGTCCGACGACAGCGTGAGCGAGTAGCCTCCCGCGGGACACAGCCCCGGGAGCAGTCGAGGCAGGCGCGGAACGCCGCGCGGGAGAGAGTAGGATGCCGGACCCGAAGACCCGTGAGGAGATTCGCCGGTGGGCCGCCGACCTGCAGCAGGCCGAGCGCGCATACTGGGAGACCGTCTCCAGATACGTCGTGCTCACTCCGGAGAACGAAGGCGAGCCGAAAAAGCGCCCATCACGAGTATTCGACGTCGCGGCTGTCAGGGAGTTCGAATCCGCGGAGCTGGCCCGCCGCAAGGCCGCGGATGACTTCCACGCGCTCGAGGTTGTCGAGCGCGCAATGGAACTGCGCCTGCAGGTCGCCCGCGTGCAGCGGCCGGCCATCGGCGTCGACCGACACCTGGCCGGCGCAATAGACCACCGCCTCGGCGCCGACCACCTCGATCGCCTGCGAGAAATCGAGCCGGTCCTGCCAGGTCCAGGGGTTGATGGCGCGTGTCGGCATGGCGAGAGCTCCTCGGGCATCGGTGGCTGATGGCATGGCGGCATCGACGCGGCGGCGGCGCTGCCGATCGGGCCATCGTAGCGCCGTGCGCGCGACACCAGCCAAGCCGATGCGCCGTGCGCGCGGCACCAGTCAGCCCGATGCGCCGCGCGAGCGGGGCGTGTCAGGCCGGCGCGCCGCTCGCGCCGTGCCCGTGCCCGACCACCGGCGGCAGCTCGACCGGCTGCGCCGACCACGACGCCGCGGGGTCAACGCGGTCGCGGTCGAACCAGAACTCCTCGACCAGCGCGACCAGGCGACGCCCCTCGCGCTGCCACAGTGCGAGCGCGCCGAGGTTCTCGCGCAGTTGCGCGCGCGAGGTGCAGCCGAACAGCACGTTGCCGATCTCGGGGTGGCACAGGCAGAACGCCAGCGCCAGCTGTGCCGGCGTGGCGCCGATGCCCGCGGCCACCGCGCTGAAGCGCGACGACGCGGCGGCGATCAGCGGCTGCACGCCGCCGACGTCGCGTGCGACGCCGCGCGTGAGCTCGGTGCGGCCGGCGAAGTAGCCGCTCTCGAAGATGTCGGAGGCCTGCAGCCGCACGCCGCTGCGCGCCAGAAAGTCGCACCACACCGCGGATTCGGCCTTGGTGCGCCGCGCCGGGTTGTACTTGAGCTGCGCC
>CAZVCS010000136.1:0-4792 GCA_964625765.1 uncultured Dehalococcoidales bacterium
TGCCCTTAATCCCTTGACCTACATCAAGCCGGACACAAAACGTATTCGATTGTTAACGTGCGGAAGCACAACTCGCGAAACACGATTCTACCTGAGGTGGTCGTCGGCTGTCAAACACACCGCGTTCTGCCCCACCCCGTCTTCTCCGCCCTTCGGCGCAAAAGACAGGGAATTGTAGCAGGTCTCTGTCCCCGCGCAAAGGGGTTTCAGCCCTTGCGCACCACAAATCTCCCGAGATTCCCCGACTTGAACGACACGGGCACCAGGTCGTTCATCGTCAGCAACCCCGGCCTCGCGTCGATCACCACCGGAATCAGGTTCACCACCATCGCCACCGTGCCGTGATCGCCGTGCCAGCACGGGCTCACCCGTGCCCGCACCTCGGGCGTGCCCTCGATAACCACCTCATCGTAGGACGGGTTGGCGCCGAGGAACGCCGAGAAGGACAACCGGATGCGCTCCTCTCCTCCTACCACGCCGACGGCTTCCTGCATGCTTCCCTTCACCTGGCCGGGAGCCACGCGGAAGAACTCCGATGCAACCTCGCTCTCCGCAACCACCGGGTCGGGCCCGACCACGCGGATGGCGTCCAGTGCCCAACCCAGCGCATCGGCGATGAGGCAGATCGACATCTCAAGCCCAACGTGCCCGGTGATGGTTCCCGACGCGACGGCGTGCCGGTACTCCTCGACACCCATGCCGGCTCCTATCTTCTTCTGAAAGGGCTGTCGCCGAGGCGTGGCGTCAATACGTCTGACAACCACGAACTGGCGTACCTCCGTACACGCGGCCGACAGCAGCGACGGGCGCAGATCCATCAGAAAGCCCGGGTCGATGCCGGCGCCCAGCATGGTCACACCGTGAAGCTTGCACAGCTCGTCATACCGGGTTGCCAGCCCTGGGTCTACGTAACGCGGGTAGGCCAGCTCCTCGCAGGTTGAGATCACATTCACGCCACGCCTGATCGCCGCCTCGGCTTGCGGCAGGAACCGGCCGAGTGAAGAGACCGTGGTGTAGATGGCGATGTCGGGACGCGTCTCCGCGAAGAGTCGCGATGCATCGGCGGTGACCCTGACCCCCAGCGGAGCGAAGCCGGCAAGCTCCCCCAGATCTCTGCCCTCGAGTCCGGGCGCCACGTCCACCGCGCCGACGTACCGGATGCCCTGTCGGACGCCAAGGATGTGCTGGGCCACGAGCAGCCCCATCGGCCCCAGCCCCACGTGAACGGCCCGAATCTCTCTGTCCATCTACCCTTTCCTTTCGAGTGGCATTCGTGACGGTCAGTACAGCACCCCTATCAGCCGCCGTGGATACCGCCGCAGGACAATCGTCAGACCCAGACCGGCGACCACGACCGCGGGGTGCATGGTGAGCACGATGGCAAGCGCCCACGCCAGCAGGAAGACTCGCACCTCCCGCCGCAGCCTCCCGTCGCACCAGCCGGTTATGGCCGTTGCCAGGAGGAACATCGCCACGAGAGCCCCCGCAACACAGAACAGCACGTAGAGCACCGCCGTCGCGCTCCAGTCCCCGACCGTCACGAGGAACAGTTGCGGGTGCAGGAAGTAGACATAGGGACCGACATAGCCAGCCGAGGCGTACTTCACGGCATTGAGCGAGGTCTTCCAGAAGTCGCCGCGGGCAATCGCACACCCTGCATAGGACGCCAGTGCAACAGGCGGCGTGACGTCGGCCAGGATGCCGAAGTAGAAGACGAAGAAGTGCGCCGCAAGCAGAGCGACAGGGGTGGAGAAGCCGGGCACCGGTACGCCGTACAGCGCCGAGCTCTTGACCACGAGGAAGATGGCCGGCGACACGACGAGTGAGGTGATTATGTAATTCGCAGTCGTCGGCACGCCCATTCCCAGTATGAGGCTGAAGAGCATGGCCAGCGGGAGCAGCAGGAACAGGCTGCCCCCGGTGACGGACACAAGGTCGTAGCCGATGGACGTGATGAGGCCCGTCATCGTCAGGACCGCCTGGATGAGTCCGGCGCTTGCCGCGGCCAGCATGACACTGACGCTTGTCTTGCTCGCCGAGAGCACTGCGTCATAGGTGGCTCGCGTCATGGCGCGCCCCTCTTCGCTGCGGTGAACCATCGCGACGCCCACCGAAATGAGCACGCCGGCCATCCCGGAGAGCAACAGCACCTGCTCGACGGGCAATCCCGACGCCCGGGACGCGGCCACAAAGGCGAGCAGCAGCACGCTCACCCAGAACTTCTCATTGCGCGGCGCCAGCCTGGTGAATGAGAGCGCCGCCAGCATGCATATCAGGCCGACCAGTGCAGCGACGACCACTCCATTCCGTTCACCGCCGACGAACATGAGAACAGTGGTCGCCGCGGCGACCGCCACGTACAGTGGCTCAGAACCTGGTATGCGATCCCGGGCGATCCACGCCACCCACACCGCGACGCCGAGGGAGGCGACCGCGCATATCTGAGGCGGCAGCCCGCGAAGCAGTGCCACCGTGATGACGACAACCGGAAGCAGGACGTAGAGCTTGCGATAGAAGTAGCCGAGAGCGCGTTCGCGCGGCAGTCCGCCGAGACCCAAGCGCCGTGTCTCCAGATCGACGAAGACGTACACGCTGAAGTAGTAGACGAGAGCCGGCACAATCGCGGCGATGATGATGGTGCGATAGGGGATGCCGAGGAACTCGGCCATGATGAAGGCGGCGGCTCCCATGATTGGCGGCATGAGCTGGCCGCCGGTTGAGGCCACCGGCTCGATGGCGCCCGCAACCTCCGCCGAGTAGCCTGCCTTCTTCATGAGCGGTATGGTGAACGTTCCCGTGGTCAGGACGTTGGCCACGGAGCTTCCGCTCACCGTGCCCATGAGCCCGCTCGAGACAACCGCTGCCTTCGCGGGTCCGCCGGGTCTGGGTCCAAAGAGCGCTATCATGAACTCGGTGATGTAGTCGCTTACACCGATACGCAGCAGGAAGGCGCCGAAGAAGACGAAGGCGAACACGTACGTCACCATCACCATCAACGGAATGCCCAGGATGCCCTCGTCGAAACACAGCTGCTGCACAATGCGAGGCCATCTGAAGCCGAGATCGATGACGCCGTAGAGGACGAAGCCGCCGACGACGGCCGGCAGGACCCAACCGACAACGCGCCGGGTCGCCTCAAGCACGAGCAGCACAGTGAGCAGCCCGAAGACAATGTCCGCAGGCAGAACATCCGCAGAACGCGCGTATCTGCCGTACACGAAGAAGATGTAGAACGCGCACGAGGCTCCGGCGATGGCGAGAACCCAGTCGGCAACAGGCACTCGGGCAACAGCAGAGGTCTTCCTGCGCGCGGGATAGAGCAGGAACGATATGACGAAGACCATGGCAAGCACGAATACCATCCCCTGCTTGGTCTGAAAGGTGTGCCGCAGGAAGGCGAGGTCGAGGCCCAGACGCGAGAAGAACGCGTAGAGGGTGTAGTTGAAATTGAAGAAGAACAGAACCTCGTACAGCCCGAATAGAAGGGCCGCCGCCGTCACCACACGCGCTGGCAGGGAGGTCAGGCTTCTGGTGAGCTGAGGTTCGCTGTTCCGCTCTTGCTCGCTCATTGCTCCTCCATGGCCGGAATGGTCCTTCCGGCCTGCACGACGACCGATGCGGCCGCCACGTCTAACGAGCCGACCCGAGCCGCCCGAAAACGTGGCGCGCTGCTGCCTGTCCGACACCGGCGCATGTCAACTCCAAGCCGCGACAAACAGCGGCACGAGCCGGACGCGTATGCTGACACGAGACGGCTCCGCCGGTCCCTGGAACAACATCTCCGTGCCGGCAACGATGCGCACATCGTTGAGAGGAAGGAACCAGTATTCGAGCCTGCGCCCCAGCCCGACATCCATACTCCTGACATAGAAGCCGTTCTCAGACCTGTCATACTCGTCCGGCAAACCGGAGCCGAATGACTGCCACCGCATCTCGCGGAGACGGAGTCCGGCCACGCCCACCTGATAGGACTCCTCGATGGGCGTCCGCTCGACACTGTGCAGGTACGAGATGGTGAGCATCGGTGCATCCCGCACCCACGTGCAGCGCGCCGGCGGCTCTCCATTCGCCGTTACCTCCAACGCACCGACAGGAAGACAGAGCGCCGCCAGAAGGAAGATGGCCAACACCATGGCGTCGCGGCGACGACGTGCTCTGTCTCGCCCGGGCAGATGAGATGACACGGACCTTGACTTGTAATAGTACTATAGTTGTAGTATAGAAACATAGCCGCCACGATGAAGGCGCTCTCACGGGATGCCCCGTCGGGTGATCCCGGCCGCGTGCGGCTCCAGCGCGTGCGATGCTGCTCAACCTGATCGGTTAGGCGATGCCGGGCGGGCACGCCGGTTCGGTGTAGAAGGAGGACTAGCGGTGCGTATCTTGACAAGGTCGAGTCTCAGGCTTCTCCTACTTGCACTCGTCGTCACGTCGCTGCTGGCAGGGACTGCAGCCTGCTCCGGTGGCGGCAAGACCGAGGTTACCATCTTCACGGGAGGAACCGCAGGCGTCTACTTCCCTCTTGGCTCGAAGTATGCGGAGCTATTGAACAAGTACTCCGAGAACATCGATGCCAAGGCCGTCACCAGCGGCGCCAGCGTGACCAACGCCAAGGCAATCGGCACGAACGAGTGCCAGGCAGCCCTCTTGCAGAACGACGTGTCGTTCTACGCCAGCAAGGGCACGAACATGTTCGAAGCGGCGATTCCGGAACTGCAGGGGATCGCCTGCCTCTATCCCGAGACGATTCAGTTCGTGGTCAAGGCAAGCAGCCCCATCAAGTCCCTGCAGG
>CAZVCS010000137.1:0-4755 GCA_964625765.1 uncultured Dehalococcoidales bacterium
CCTGTGGCTGCGGTCTGTCCGGTGGCGGGCGGAGAGGGAGTCTGCGAGACTGTGGCTTCCTGCGCGTGAGTGCAAGCGGCGCTCCATGGCAGCACCATGAGAACCAGGGCAACGAGCAGAAGCCGGTCCCACCTCATCCACGACCTCCGCCGCGCCGCACATCCGGCAGCGGAACGCCTGGCGTCTATGGTCGTATACGACTAGTTTACCCCTTGGGGTGGCACGGGGCAACGGGCTTCGCGGATTCGGCGGGAGATTCTCCCCGGGAGCGTGCTTGAGATGGTCGGAAACAGGCTATTCACGTTCAGAGCCGGGCACGGAATCCCTCAGCGCGGCCTGCCGGTCGCCCTGATTCGTTCGTGCAGACGGTTTGACACCCGCCGGACGCGGGCCTAGACTGCTATGCGGTGGTCCGCGCTGCCTGAGGGCAGTGTTGATGACGGCCTCCGTCGAGACTGGAGCCCGTCGGAACGCCATACGAGAGGCTGGTTCATGAGCAACGTGGGCCTGCCGTTTGAGCTTCACCGGGCCTGTCCTCCAGCCCGGCTGACTCCGGGGTTCGGGAGCACCCCGGTCGAAACCTCCTCCGACAACGGCGCCACGGCTTGTTGCCTCTCAGCGCCTGCCGCCTTTGCCATGGGACGGTGCAGCGATAATGCTGTGACCGGCTGTCCGGTCCGGGAGATTCCGCACCCGCCTGCACCTCGGGCAGCGCACGGACGCCTCTGCGCGCCGTGCCAAAGACGCCCCGAGGACACCGGGTCCCTGCTGCGGTCAACGGACGAGGACTGGCGCTGCGGCGTGAGGCGCGGCGGTTCTTCTGGTATCACTCCGTCCGGCAGAAGCGGCCTCTAGCGATGTGGAAGCCTGCCGGCGCCGGCGACGCCGTCTACTCGTTCGCCGCGACTCTCCACACCGTCCTTGGACGAGCGCATGCCGGAGCTGTGGGCACGGGGGTGGTGACGACGCCTGAACCAGTGGGTCGACTCAGCCGGAGCGCCTGCCTCCTGCCGGAGTTGTTTGCGGCCGCCCGCGGCCAACTGGATGTCCTGGCCGGATGCGGCCCTGACGGCCTGGACGAAGACCCCTCCGCTATCCTCACTGCCGAGTTGCGTGCGCGCAGTACGGCTCTGGAACCCATCGAGCAGTCCCTGACTGCGTGCTCCGGCGCCTTGAGCGAGTGCGCGTCCTTCCTCCTCTCACCGGCGAAGTGGAAGCTGGCAAACTCCCTGCGCACACTGGAGACCGAGTTCGTGCGACTGCGCGACGCCCAGCGGTACCTCTTCGAGCGGCGACTCCGGAGCGCGCGCACCGGGGAGCCGGACCTCGACCCCGAGTTCACCATCGTGCTTGAGAAGGTGGTCTACGCCGCTCAGCAGGGCGACGAGGTATCGAACACGGTGGCGCAGGAAGTCCGGACGATAGCCGCTGAGCTGCTGCCGTACGTCGCCGCGGAAAGGGCTTGAGTGCCCGGCGGTTCCACGGATGCCGCCGGACCGCATACGGGCACCGCGCGGGCGTTGCCCGTCCGCCTCGGTGTGCATAGCCGTCCCTCGGCTGCAGGGGCGGGTGCCCATGCCCGCCCGCGGCAGGGGGATACTCGCGGGGCCGCCGACCGCTTCCGCCTTCGAAGGCAAGGATCGGTCTCAGACCGGCCCGCCGCTGTTCCGTCCGTCTTGCAGCAACATCGATACTAGCACCGGCTAGTAGTCGCTGTACTCTGCCACCTTCTTGCGCAGGTCCGCCTGCTTCTCTTCCGTGAGGCCGTTCTTCTGCATCAGTCCGGCGTTCACTTCAAGCCTGCGGTCGACGACCTCCCGCAACACCGCGGCGGCGGGGGACCTGGGGTCGGCCGCAATCGCCTTCTGCAGCACGGGCAGGATGGTGTAGAGGGAGCAGTAGTTCAGGCTGCCCAGCCGCGTGTGGCGGCTGATGCACTTGTCGCACTGGCCATGGTTCGGGCATCCCACATTGACGCAGGGGCAGATCTCAGCGATGCTCACTGGTTCACCTCCGGTCATGCGATTCTAATGGATTCGAGTCCGATCATGCGCCGCGTGCAGCGCTGCGGCATGGTTGACTCAGTCACCGGGGCCGAGCGGGATCCGGTTCCGGACTGCGGCCGAAGAGCAGGCCGCGTGCCGGCTCGGAAGGCTGGAGCAGTGTGAGCTTCTGTGTCCCGGTCCGGGGCACTATCCCTCGTCGCGGCCACGGGTGCGGCGCCTTCGGTGCTCCCCAGTCTGAGGGAGGCTTCTCAGGGAGACCGTCTTCGGTCACCGCGGCTGAAGGGGCGTCCGAGTTTGCGACGCTTCTTCGTTCCGCTTTCGTTCGCGAAGAACGTGGAGACCATCGCGACGAGTGGCCCGTACTGGTAGTCCGTTTGGTTGACATAGCACCATATGGGCCTTTCCAGAGGGTTCATGCACTTGAGCGCGTCCTCGTCGCTCGCTGTGGCGCAGTCGCCATAGCGCCGAACAGCGTCGTCCCACGCGCGTTGTACGTATTCCGGCGGGTGTCCAGCATAGATGCTCTTGAAGGACTGCTCGACCTGACCGAGCTTGATCCTGCGGGCCTCGTGGTCAAGGGTGTCAACCCGGGCCAGCCTCGTTGCGTAGTATGCCCATAGCCCCTCAACGGACTCCTTCAGGAGATCCCCGTGTTGGTAGAGGATCGCCACCCCATCCAGGAAGTCGAGGTAGTCGTCCATGTCTCTGACCAAGTTCCAGTACTTCGTGGGCAGCGTCTCGGATTCGTAGTGATGGGGAGACGTGATGCAGGCAATCGATGAGACCGTCTGCAGTTCGATATCGTTGTGTTCGATCAGCATGCGTATGCGGGCGAGCTTCTCGCAGTTGAGGAAGTCGCTCCGCATCTTCTCGCCGAGGGTCTGGCGCTCGTGACTCCGGCTGATAATGTAGCCGAAGTAGACAACTATGACCGAGATGATCACGGCAAGACTGGAGAGGAAGTCGCTGGAAACCGTGGCGCAAGGAAACAGCTCTCGCTGAATGGGACCGGCAACCAGGCAGTAGATGGCCAGCACGATGACTGTGGCCAGGGCCAAGTGCACTATTCGCATCCCACCCCCCAATCGACAGGAAGCGGACCGACGGCGACCGAAGGACAGGCCGCCCCGCTAGGTCCTCTCGCGGCAGCGTATCACATAACGCTTTCTGTCAACAGGGCACGGCTGCGCGTGGCGCTGTTCCATCCCTGGACCAGACCTGCGTGAACGAGTTTCGTCCCAGTACGCGGCGGTGGCGATACACCGCGTCGAAGGTCGCGCCGTACCGCTCGACGGTCCGCTGAGACGGGATGTTGTCGACCTCGATGGCGTTGTAGAGCGTGCGGCGTCCCGCGGCGTGCAGGTAGGCGACTTCCGCCGAGAAGCGGTATGCGGCGATGCCCCGGCTCCGCAGGTGCGGCATCGTGAAGGCGCCACCCGTGCACGCGTTGCCTGCGTCGAAACCGGCAGGATAGGGGAAGCAGTCGACCACGCGCTTCGCGCTGTCCGAAAGGGCCATCCAGTCAATGCTGGCCAGTTCCTGTCCCACGAAGGCGCAGACGGCCACGGCCCCGCCCCGCAGCTTGTGTTCGGCACCCGGCACGGCCTCCAGGATGTTCTCGAAACCCTCGTGAGTGAGCTTCAGCGCGTCGCGGTGCGACTCAATGATATGCAGGTGAAGGTTCTCCATGGGAGGGGTCACCGGGGCCGCCATCGCCTCGGCGACGGAGAGGTGGTATACGCGCAGCAGCCTGTCGGTGTAAACGAGGCCGAGCGCATGCTGCAGGAATCGCCCAGCGCCCAGGAGGACCCCCGAGAGCCCTTCCTGTCGGGCGAGCGACAGTGCGCGACCTGCTATGACGAGTGGGTTGTCGCGCGGCGAGACCCACTTCCTCGATGTCGCGGCGACCGGGTGTGCCATGTTGCTGCTCAGAGCCGGCGTGGGCCGACGGGACGCGGCCGGCCAGGTCAAACGGTGCATTGTACCGAAGGTCGGCCGGTGGCAGGAAGACCGCTGACCAGAGTGCGGAGGAAAGACGGCCCGGGACGTGGTGTGGAGCCGAGGAGGGCATCCAGAAGCCGAGGTCCGGCTTTCGGCCGGGCTGGTGGTATGATTGCGGCGCAACCAGGTGAGTCCGGCTTGTTCGCCGGACGCCAGGCAAGGAGAGAGAAGCATGGGCTACTACGCACTGATGTACGACCTCGTGAAGGACCACGAGACCCGCAGGATGCCATACAGGGAGGAGCACCTGCAGCGCATCCGGGCGGCGCATGCCCGTGGCGAAGTCATCATGGCGGGCGCCTTCGCGGAGCCGATGGACAGGGCGCTGCTCGTGTTTCGCGCGCCTGACAGGGCCGTCGTGGAGGAGTTTGTTCGCAACGACCCGTACGTCAAGAACGGACTGGTCCCGAAGTGGGAGATCCGCCCGTGGACCGTCGTGGTCGGCAATGCACCGTAGTCGGACGCAGGACTCGTCCGGGCGGGGACGATGCCGGGGCGAGGCGGATGCGGCCGCGCATTTGACGGACACGGCCCTCTCAGCACGGTCCGAGGGCGGCAGCAGGTTTCAGCCGGCACAACCTGGCAAAGGAGTGTTGCGATGATTTCGGAAGACCTCTCATGGTCGCTGGGTGAGACCACTGTCGATGGCACTGTTGCCGCCCCCGGTCGTCCGGGCAGGTTCCCGGCCGTGGTCCTGGTTGCGGGGTCAGGACCAACCGACCGGAACTGGGAGTCGCCGCTCCTGCCG
>CAZVCS010000138.1:0-1520 GCA_964625765.1 uncultured Dehalococcoidales bacterium
AGCCGTCTCAGCTCTACTTCGCTTTCCCGAAAGGCGCCGGCCTCACCCCGGCCCTCGTCGAGGCAACTGACCGCCACGTCAGGAGCCTGAAGGCGGACCATGACTCGGTGTACTACGAGTCGCTGAAACACTGGTTTGCACAGGAGTCGGTCGCAGAACCGTTCATACCCAGGTGGGTGAACATCATAGTGATGGTAGTCGCGGGCGTGGCGCTCCTGCTCGGAGCAGGAAGCCTTGTTCTGAGTCGACAGGTGACGGCAAGGACGCGGGAGCTGACGCTGGAGATTGCCCGGCGCAGGGAAGCCGAGGAGCAGCTGAGCAGGTCGCACGAGCACCTCGAGGAGCTGGTGAGGCAGCGGACCAGCGAGTTGGAGGAAGCCAATCGCCATAAGTCTCAGTTCCTGGCGAACATGAGCCACGAGCTGAGAACGCCCCTGAACTCCATCATCGGCTACACGAAGCTGATGCTGGACGGGATGGAGGGCGATGTGACGGCCGACCAGAAAGAGGACCTGCAGACCGTCTACGACAACAGCAAGCACCTGCTGAGCCTCATCAACGACCTGCTGGACCTCTCGAAGATAGAGGCCGGCAAGTTCGAGATAGTGAAGGACGAGTATCTCGTCTCCGACATCGTAGCCCAGGTCGTCCCGAGCATGGAGAAGCTGGCTCGGGACAAGGGACTGGAGTTGACGTACACCGTGGCTCCCGGCGTCGAGACCGTCTACGCGGACAAGAACAAGACGAAGCAGATACTGTTCAACCTGCTCGGCAACGCAGTGAAGTTCACGCAGAGGGGGAGCGTCCGGCTCGACATCGGGAAGAGAGACGGGGAGTTCGTCTTCTCCGTCACCGACACCGGCGTGGGCATCTCGCCCCAGGACATCGGCCGGCTGTTCGAGAGCTACAAGCAGGTCGGACCGGCCCGGCTTGACGGCTCGGAGGGAACCGGCCTCGGCCTGGTCATCAGCAAGCAGTTCGTCGAAATGCAGGGCGGCAGGATATGGGTAGAGAGCACGCCGGGGAAAGGCAGCACCTTCTCGTTCACCCTTCCTGAGAAGACGTAGTCCCGGTCATCCACCCCTTGCGACAGCGCCTGAGGAGAGGACGCAGATGGAGAAAGAAGGCACCGGCAAGAAGGTACTTGTGGTCGACGACAAAGAAGAGAACAGGCGCCTGCTGCGCAAGCTGCTGATGCTCCACGGCTACGCCATCATCGAGGCTGCGACCGGGGAAACGGCCATCGAGCTGGCGCAGTCGGAGCGCCCCGACCTGGTGCTGATGGATCTCCGCCTGCGCGAAGGCATCGACGGGATAGAGGCGACAATACGACTCAAGGCAATCCCAGCGCTGGCCGGCATCCCCGTGGTTGCCATCACGGCAGGTGTGAGTCCTGAAGACGTGCAGCGGGCGCTCGATTCCGGCTGCAACGGCTTCATCCGGAAACCCATCGACATCGACGAGTTCCCGAAACAGGTTGCCGAGTACCTGGCGCGGCAGACGGCGTAGCTTCACCGCAG
>CAZVCS010000138.1:1530-4738 GCA_964625765.1 uncultured Dehalococcoidales bacterium
AGCAGCAACGTGGGCAAGGAGAGAGCGATGAAGATCCTGGTGGCAGAGGACAACGAGGACGGCCGCAGACTGCTGCTGAAGCAACTGCGGGGGCTGGGTCACCATGCGGTGGGCGTCTCGAACGGCCAGGAGGCCCTGGAGGAAGCACACAGGAATCCTCCCGACCTGATGGTCTCGGACATCCTGATGCCTGAGATGGACGGCTTTCAGCTCTGCATGGAGTGGAAGCTGGACGAGCATCTGAAGGGCATTCCTCTCGTCTTCTACACCGCCACGTACACCTCCGACGATGACGAGAAGTTCGCCCTCAGCCTCGGGGCGGACGCATTTGTCCGCAAGCCGACCGAGATCGGTGAGTTCGTGCGCATCCTTTCCGAAGTGGCTGGGAAAGCGCGCACCGGCGTCGCACGCCCATCGGCCTACCAGGGCAGCGCCTCCGGATACGCCGGGTTCCTGGTGGGATACAGCCAGCGCCTGTTGTCGAAGCTCTGCGCCAAGGTAGCGCAACTGGAGGCGGACATCGCGGAACGCGAGAGGCTCCAGGCCGAGTCGAGCCTGAAAGCGCAGATGCTGGACGCGGCGACCGACATCATCGTGGTCGCAGGTATCGACGACTGGCTCATCCGGTACGTGAACGAGGCGGCCTGCCAGAGCTTCGGGTACAGCAGAGAGGAACTGCTCGGGCACGACCTGCGCGCCTTCATCGCCCCCGAGTTCGTTGCGACGCTGCCGCCGTCGCCCCTGAGCGATGAGGCGATGCTGGAGTCCGGGCACGTACGCAGGGACGGAACGGTGGTGCCGACCGAGGTGCACCAGAGCATTACCGATTGGGCCGGACGGAAGGTGCGCCTTGCCGTGGTGCGCGACATCACCGAGCGCAAGAAGGCCGAGGAGCGACTGCAGGAGGCGAACGCCCGGCTCGAGAGAGTGCTCGAGGGAACGCTGGCCGTCATCGAGCAGATCGTCGAGGCGAGCGACCCGTACACGTCCGGACACGAAAGGCGAGTGGCCGAACTGGCCGTGGCGATAGCGCGAGAGATGGGGCTGCCGGAGGAATCGTGCGTCTCCCTCATACACACGGCGGCGGTAATACACGATGTCGGGAAAACCACCATCCCGGCTGAGATACTGAGCAAGCCGGGTAAGCTCAGTTCGGCGGAGTTCGCCCTCATCAAGACGCACTCGCGGGCGGGCTACGACATCATCAAGCGCGCCAACCTGCCCGACCCCGTCGCGGAGGTCATCCTGCAGCACCACGAGCGACTGGATGGGTCCGGCTATCCTCAGGGCCTATCGAACGACGACATACTGCCCGAGGCGCAGGTACTGGCGGTCGCGGACGTGGTCGAGGCGATGTCCTCGTACCGGCCGTACCGTCCGGCGCTTGGCATCGATGCGGCGCTGGACGAAGTCGCCGCTGGCAGCGGGACGCGCTACTACCCGGATGTCGTGGCGGCGTGTGTGAGGCTCTTCAGAGAGAAGGGTTTCGCGTTCTCGGTCTGAGGCGCACCGGCCGACGGCGCCGCCTCAGACCGGATTGGGCAACCGCCGGACGGGCGGCCCCCGCGGTACCGGAGTGACATCATGTACAGAGCTGCCGTGAGAGCTGGAGCACTCGTTATCCTTTGTCTCGCGCTGCTCTGCTCCTTCGCGCCCGGTTCAGCCGCCGCGGCGGACGAACCGCAGATGGTGCGCGTCGGCGCGTACGAGAACCCTCCGAAGATATTCACCGACGAGAACGGCTTCGTCTCCGGCTTCTGGGGTGACATCGTGACGTACATCGCCGGCGAGGAGAACTGGCAGGTGGAGTACGTACACGGCTCCTGGACGGAGTGCCTGGAGAGGCTCGAGCGCGGCGAAATCGACATGATGCCGGACGTTGCGTACACGGTCGAGAGGAGCCAGGCATACGCCTTCCCCGAAGAAAGCGTGTACACGAGCTGGTCGATGGTCTACGTCCGCGAAGGCTCCAGCATACAGTCCGTGCTCGACCTCGAGGGGAAGACCGTTGCCGTGCTCAAGGGCAGCGTGAACGTGGAGGGACCGAACGGCATCAAGGAGCTCGTCAAGGCGTTCAATGTCAACTGCCTCTTCCTTGAGGTGGGTAGCTACGGCGAGGTCTTGGCCCGCGTGGCCGGCGGCGACGCCGACGCCGGCGTCGTCAGCAAGGACCACGGCTATCGACACAGCGGCGGGTTCGGCCTGGTGGAGACGCCCATCGTGTTTCAGCCCTCTCAGCTCTACTTCGCCTTCCCGAAGGACGGGGAACTGACCTCGCACCTCATCGCGGTCACCGACCACCACATCCGGACGCTGAGAGAGACCTCCGGCTCGGTCTACTACCAGTCACTGGCGACCTGGTTCGCCCAGGAGCCTGTCGCCCAGGCTGTGATACCTTCGTGGCTGAAGCTGACGTCCACCGGAGTCCTTGCCATCGCGCTGATACTTGGCGCCGGCAGCATCGTCCTGAGACGCCGGGTGGCCGCCCGGACGAGAGAGCTGACAGCAGAGGTCGCCCGCCGCGCGGAAGCGGAGGCGTCCCTGCGGGAGAGCAACGCCCAGCGCGAGCAGATGCTCCAGGGAACGCTTGGCGTCGTGCAGCAGATCGTCGAGGTCAGCGACCCGTACACGTCGGGGCACCAGAGACGAGTTGCTGAGCTGGCCGTGGCCATAGCGCGGGAGATGGGTCTGCCGGAGGAGCCGACGGTCCACCTGATGCACACAATCGGCGTCATCCACGACGTCGGCAAGACCACGGTTCCCTCCGAGATACTGAGCAAGCCTGGCGCTCTCAGCGATGCGGAGTTCGCGCTGGTCAAGACGCACTCGAAAGAGGGCCACGAGATCATGCGGCGGGCGAACCTGCCGAATCCGGTCGCGGAGGTCGTGTGGCAACATCACGAGCGACTCGACGGGTCGGGCTACCCACGGAGACTCTCGGGCGAGGGCATCCTGCCCGAGGCACGGATACTGGCGATCGCGGACGTGGTCGAGGCGATGTCCTCATTCCGACCCTACCGTCCGTCGCTCGGCATCGATGCCGCGCTGGAGGAAGTGACCGCCGGCAGCGGGACACGCTACGACCCGGACGTGGTGGCCGCCTGCGTGCGTCTCTTCAGAGAGAAGGGCTTCGCGTTCTCGGCGTGAAGGAAGCCTGGGCCGTGTCAGCATCGACCACAGAAGTTGCTGCCGGGTCGTCCGTGTCAGG
>CAZVCS010000139.1:0-4726 GCA_964625765.1 uncultured Dehalococcoidales bacterium
CGTTTGTCGCCCGCGGCTATCCGCTGAAGCTCGATCATCTGTCCGACCTGTTTGCCCGGGCCATCCGGCACGAGGGTTTCTCCATCGTCGACGTGCTCCAGCCGTGTGTGAGCTTCAACAACACCTACGAGCTCTACAACCGACTGACGACCGAGCTGGACAGCGTTCCAGCCGCATGGGAGGACTCCATGGCTGCCGCGCGGCGTACCGACCGGCTGCTCATCGGTGTCTTTCGCGACGTTTCACAGAAGCCGTTCCACCAGGAACTGCTTGGAGACCGGGTCCCGGCTCGGACGCGTCCCGGCCGTGCCGAGAGGACGAGAGCGATTCAGAGGAGTCTGGCTTGACCCGGATGGTGAAGGCAGTTGAACCGCGATGGGCCTGGAGGTGACTCGATGACACGAAGAAGTATTCTCGGGCAGTCGCGCCTTGCGATGGCGGGGCTCCTCCTCCTGAGCGCAATGCTGACTGTCGCTGGAGCATCGTGCTCGGCGAGTCCGGAACCCACGTCCCCCGGCGGCAATGGCGCGCCTCAGCCCCAGCCGGGGAGCGAGCCTCAGCCAACAGCGAGTCCGGCGAAGTGGGTGGCGGATGGCATCGTCAGCCCGGGCGAATATGCCAACGAGTTGACCAATGGCACCCATCGACTCTTCTGGAACAGCACCGAAGCGACGATTAGAGTCGCCCTTCAGGCGACCACGAAGGGGTGGGTGGCGGTCGGCTTCCAGCCCGGGTCGCGCATGAAGAACGCGGACATCATCCTTGGCATGGTCGTGGACGGCGACGTCGTGGTGCTGGATTCGTACAGTACGGGCGACTTCGGTCCCCACCCCGCCGATGTCGACCAGGGGGGCACGGACGACCTGCTGGTAGTCGGAGGCAGCGAAGTGGATTCCGTGACGACAATCGAGTTCGAACGCAAGTTGGACACGGGCGACTCGCGGGACGTCGTGCTGCAGCGGGGCTCTGCGATGAAGGTGATATGGGCGTACGGCTCCTCCGATGAGGAGAGGATGCAGCACTCCACCAGGGGGTACGGCGAGATAGTACCCTAGCTTGCTGCCGGTCAGGAGGTGTCCCATGGCGGTATTCAAGACGATCGAGGCGGCAAGGGTGCTCTTCACCTCCGGCCTCGTGGTGCTGGTAACGGCAATCCTCATCATGCTGTCATGTCGCTGCGTACCGGCGAAGGGCGGGCTCAGCGCGGTCCGGCGGGCATCATGGTTCCATGGCCTGTTCAAACGGCATTGCACACTCTGGATCGTGTTCGTGATCGCCCTCGTGGTGCACGTGGTCTTCGCTGCCGGCTTCCTTGGTCTGCCGTTCTAGCGGAGACCCCGGCGTGCGCGTGAGTCTGTAGTGAGACTCGGCCGCCCTGGCTGTCGCCTCTCGCTCCCCCGTGGCATCAACCGCGGGCGGGGCTGTTTCGTTATCACGAGTGACTGCGCCCTCGGCGGACGTTGACCGTCCCGGAGTCAGGCGCGCTTCCGGGCGAAATGAGGTAGACTACGACCGTGGCAATCCGCAAGATTCGCACCGTGCCTGACCCCATCCTGCGTGAGCCGGCCAAGAAGGTGCCGCTCATCGACACCGCGGTGCTCAAGCTCATCGACGACATGATAGAGACGATGCAGGCTGCCGAAGGGGCGGGTCTTGCTGCCCCTCAGGTAGGTGTCTCTCTGCGGGTGATCGTCGTTCAAGCTCCGGGAGAGGACGCCCTTGCGCTCATCAACCCCGAGGTTGTGAAGAAGAAGGGCGAACGGATCATCGAGGAGGGCTGTCTTTCGGTGCCCGGGTATCGCGGTGAGGTGAAGCGCGCCGTCACCGTTAAGGTGAAGGCACGCGACCGGGACGGACACGAGATACGAGTGACCGCAACTGACGATCTTCTCGCGCAGGCGTTGGAGCACGAGATCGACCATCTGGACGGGCGTATCTACACTGACCTCGTGGAGTCGGAAGACAGCCTCTGGCGCATCGACGGCCTGAAAGCAGAGTAGCCGGCGCTCGGCCGGCTACTCTGGTACCTTACTCTTGGTACTCTCTAGGCTTGAGCTTGCTCTGGAGCTCTGCGTCGTTTTCGCTGAGCCAGAAGCAGCAGGACAATCGGCAGCGCCAGTATGGCGGCGAGCGCCAGGACCAGCATCCAGTTGATGACCCGTGTGGCGCTGAAGCTCCCTTCGAGCCCGGCGACTGCAACCGCGTAGTCTCCCTCGGAAACGTTCGATACCACGAACCTGACCTGTCGCGCTTCGCCGCCGGCAAGAGCAACGTCCTGCGTACCAACCGTCTCACCGTTCAGCGTGAGGTCGGCGGAGTAGGCTCCGGACTCAGAGCCGAGGTTGGATATCGTGGCGGTGACCGTCACCGTGCTCCCGGTCCATGTCACGAAGGCGAGCGGACCCCAGAGAGTCTCAATGGCGGGTTCGATGAGCAGGTCGCTCGCGATGTAGTTCGCCGGTTGCGAGCCCGTCGGCGTCGCCGGTGCAGGCGTGGCGGACGGGACTTCCTCAACGGTCTCTCCGGTCGTTGCCAGCACGACGAACTTGCTGAAGTGCATCACATCAGCGGTGGCGGTGCCGATGCCGGCGACCTGGCCAGTTGACTGCGGCTGGATGAGCCACTCGTTCTTGTCGGAATCCCAGACTGCGATGCCGACGGATACGGTGTTCTCGGGCAGGCTGTCGGGATCGTAGTCGAGCAGCATGCCGACAGGCCGGTCGAAGAAGACCGAATCGACAACCAGTCCGGTGGACGTGTAGCCAAGGAAGTCGTACACCGCCGTCACGTTGACCGTGCCGTCAGGCATGGGCGGAGTAGAGGTCGATTCGGTCATGCGCACCCACCGCGGCGGGCCGCCGTTGAGCTCGCCATCTCTCTCGTACGTGACGCGTGTGTCCTTCACCAACTCGAGGAGATTCTCTCCCTCTGAGTCTTCGGGTTCGTAGGTGGCGAGGCAGCGGCCGTCATCGCAGGTGACCCAGACGCGGGTGACCTCACCCATCATGTCGACGTCGAAGAAGCACTGGGGATCGCCGGGTTCCCAGGTGTCTCCGCCACTCGATCTGGGTGTGGACCGGACCGTGATGACTCTGGTCGTCGTGTCCGTGCACCCATGGTCGGTCGTGACCGTGAGCGACACGGTGTACGTGCCCGCGGAGCCGTACGAGCGCTGGAAGGTTCCAGGCGCCGATGGACCGTCGGTGCGGTCGACCTCGGGATCGTTGTCGAGGTCCCATTCCCAGAGCACGATTGTGCCGCCCCCGGGTACGGTCGAGTTGTCATCGAACTCCACAGTGAGTGTCGCGGTGCCGTCGTCGGGAGTCACGGTGAAGGAAGCCGTCGGCAGCGGGTAGACGGTCACAATGCCGTAGGCAGGTGCAGTGACACACGGCCCGGCGCACATCACCATGTACTGGTACTCGCCCGGCACGTTCGTGTGCACGTTCGCGTAGTCCAGGTCTACTGAGACGGCGCCGTTCTCGTCGTAGCACGCCGCGCCGTGGTCGATGAACAACGCGTCGTTGAGGACAGTGCCCTGGCACACGCCGAAATCGGGCGCCGTGGGCTCACAGGGCACCAGGACGGTGATGGTCGTACTGTCGCTGTCGCTGCATCCGTGCGAGTCGGTCACGACAACGGTGTACGTAGTCGTGGTGTCCGGGGCTGCAAGCGGGTTCGCGACAGTGGGGTCGTTGAGGCCGCTCGTCGGTGTCCACGAGTACTCATACTCGGGCGGTGCATCGAAGGGCGTGCCGCCGGAGGCGGTGGGGACGCCCCCGATGTGCAACGAGTCACCGGCCACAATGGTGTGGTCGGAGCCTGCGTCGGCGGTGGGCAGAGGGTAGACGGTCACGGTGCCGACTGCGGGCTCGGAGGGGCATGGCGTACCGCAGGCAACCGTGTATTGATACTCACCGGGCGTCTGGGTGTTCACGTTCGAGTAGTCCAGCGAGAACGAAGCGAGTCCTTCGGAGTCGTAGCAGGTAGCCCCGTTCAGGACAAACAGGTCGTTGTCGAGCACCGTTCCCTGGCAGACGCCAAAGTCAGGCGCAACGGGTTGGCACGAATCGAGGATGACAACGGTAGCCCTGGCCATGTCCTTACAACTGGTGGAGCAGGTCACGATGACCGTGAACTCGTATTCACCAGGCGGCGTTGTGTCGGGCAGCGTGTACGTGGGCTCATTCCCGACTACGCCCACACCCACCTGCCGCCACTCGTAGGACTCGATGGTACAATCGCTCACTGTTGCCGCAGTCAGGGTGACGGGCAACTCCTCCTCGAACACAGTCCAGCTACGCGCGGACGTCTCGATGGAGACGGTCGGTGAGGGACTGACGGTGACGTAGTTCACCTTGACTTCGGTGTCCGTGCCGCCGAGATCCTCGGTGACCTCGAGTCTGACGGTGTAGGTGCCGGGTTCCGCGTAGACCCACTCGAAGGTTGCCTTGACACCGAGTTGGAACTCGTCTGGCGTGCCGTCGTCGTCCCGGTCCCAGGTCCAGAGGAGCATGTCTCCGCTGAATGGCGTCCATGTGAGTTCTATCGTTCCATCGTTGTCGAAGTCCCACTCCCAGCGGATGAGCGTCCCGCACGGGGACGGAGACGACAGGTCGGTGAAGAGAACCCTTATGCCGGCGCAGACCATTATCCCTTCCGGTTCTTCGGGCGCGCTCGGGAACACTGCGTCGCCGGGCGCCTGAACCGTCTGCGTTTGAACCAG
>CAZVCS010000140.1:0-4673 GCA_964625765.1 uncultured Dehalococcoidales bacterium
GGGGATGACCCGCGTGCTGGCCTTCGGCCCGACGGGCCTCAGCGGGTTCTCATCGTCGGGAGTCGACGAGGAGGAGGGCGCCTCGTCCTCGGTCGGCTCGACCGCGGCGGACGGTTGCTCGAGTGGCAGAGTATCGGGTGCGTCGTCCGCGCTGTAGTACCAGAAGAGTCCGCCGATGACGACGAGCGGCACCACGATGGCCAGTATCGTGATGATGCGCAATGTGCGCGAATAGAAGAACGCCGTGTCGTCCATCTTTCCCCCGTTTTGCCCGACGGCGTTGTCCGCCTCGGAATGACGTCGTTGCCCGCAGCACCATTACAACGTATCCGAGCGCCGGTGGTTTAGGCCGGACGGGCGACGGGGAGCGCGGGGGCGGCGCCGATCAGGGCATCCTGCCGGCGCGCTCGCGGGCGGCCTCGCACTGCGCCGGGCATTCGGCGCAATCGGGGGTGCAGGGCTCAACGTGGATGGTGACGGTCGCGTTGCGGAGGCTCTTCCGTATCTCGTCCTCCATGTCCTCGGCGATGCGGTGGCCCTCTTCGACGGTCTTCTCGCGGGAGACGACGATGTGGACGACGACGTGCCGCTGGCTACCGGCCTTGCGGGTGCGCAGGCTGTGGTAGTTGGCCACCTCCTGACGGTCGTCGAGGAGCTTCCGAATCAGGCCTTCCTCTGCTTCCGGGAGCCTGGTGTCCATCAGCGCCGAGATGGCGTCACGCATGGTGACAACGGCCGCCCGGATGATGAAGACGACGACGAAGAGCGCGACAACCGGGTCCAGCAGCGTGAGGCCGGTGGCGCGTACGAGCACAAGGCCGGCCAGAACAGCAACGGAGCTGAGCACGTCCGCCATCAGGTCGCGTCCCGTTGCCTCGAGCGCGGCCGAGTCGGCTGCACGCGCGACGGTGAACACGTACCTGGAGACGGCGACGTTGATGGCGATGGCAGCTGCTGTAGTGATGATGCCCGCGTCCACCATGTCGACGCTCGCGCCGGCCATGAGGCGCCGCACGGCCTGCCAGCCAATCATGCCACCGGCAAGGAAGATGAGCCCCGCGATGACTGCCCCGGCCAGGTCCTCGGCCCGGCCGTGCCCGAAGCGGTGGTCCTCATCGGGAGGGCGGCCGGCGACGCGTACGGCGAGGTAGCCAATGACTGCGCCGGTGAGGTCGATGAGGCTGTGCACCGCATCGGCCAGTATGCCGATGCTGCCCGTGAGCGCCGCCGCGACCACCTTCATCGCGATGAGCAGCGTGATGGTGGTGATGGATACGCGTGAAACGCGTTCCTTGGTTCTCTGCAGCTGCGCGAGTCGTCTACCTAAGTCAGAATCTTCCGGGTGCATGTCTGTCTCCGGTTCCTCTCGCCCCCGAAACACAAAAGCCCGTGGGGCCACTCCGGTCCCACGGGCCTGACGAACCCGCTGCCAGCCTGCCAGCCCGGCTTCCGTCTACGGTGAGAGCCGCATCGGGAGCCTGCTCCGGAAGATGGATTGTAGGGTGGTCGCGATGGTGTGTCAAGAATCCGCGGCGTCGGCAAGGTGGACGAACGGCGGACAGCCGCCGCACGGGCGGACGAACCGGCCCGGCTCTGCTCTGCTCGGCTCGTGCCGTGGCCATCCGGGTAGTGTAAGCTCTGCGGCGGGCGGCGCTGCGGCGGTGCTCCGGTCCAGACCCGGCGCCCGCGCTGCCTGCGGGGGGTACCGGTGAATTCGTTCGCGACGCTGCATCCCGTCGTACAGGCGCTGCTGGCAACCTGTTTCACGTGGGGCATGACGGCCCTCGGCGCGGCCGGCGTCTTCCTGGCTCGCGAGCTGAAGCGCTCCGTGCTGGACGCGATGCTCGGCTTCGCCGGCGGCGTCATGATAGCCGCCAGCTTCTGGTCGCTGCTCTCTCCGGCGATAGAGATGTCCGCCGGCGGACCGCTCCCGGTCTGGGTGCCCGCGGTCACGGGCTTCCTGCTGGGCGGGGCCTGTCTCCGCGTGGTCGACATGGTCCTGCCGCACCTGCACCTGTGGGCTCCGGCGAAGGAGACAGAAGGCATCGCCACAGGCTGGCGTCGCAGCACGCTGCTCGTGCTCGCCATCACGCTCCACAACATCCCGGAAGGGTTGGCGGTGGGCGTCGCATTCGGCGCCGTGGCTGCCGGCATCCCCGAGGCGACGCTGCCGGCGGCGGTTGCGCTGGCGCTGGGCATCGGCATTCAGAACTTCCCGGAGGGACTGGCGGTCTCGGCTCCGCTGCGGCGGGAAGGGATGTCCCGGCGGAAGAGTTTCTGGTACGGCCAGCTCTCGGCGACGGTCGAGCCGGTTGCGGCGGTCGTAGGTGCGGCGCTGGTCGTTGCTGCCCGACCCATCCTGCCGTATGCCCTGAGCTTCGCCGCAGGCGCTATGATATTCGTCGTCATCGAAGAGGTGATTCCGGAGTCGCAGCGCGGCGGCAACACCGACCTGGCCACGCTCGGGGGCATGCTGGGCTTTGCGGCGATGATGCTGCTCGACGTGGGACTGGGGTAGCGACCGTGGCCGGAGCGATGGGCGGTCGTGCCATCGCGTCCGGCGCGCCGCAAGGGCGATTGGGAGACCGAGGCACAGAGGCATCATGACAACTGCGTTTGCCGCTCTGCATCCCGTGCTGCAGGCGCTCATCGCCACCTGCTTCACCTGGGCGGTGACGGCGGTGGGCGCCGCGACCGTGTTCGGCACGAAACACGCCAGCCGCCGGTCACTTGATGCCCTGCTCGGTTTCGCGGGTGGCGTCATGCTGTCCGCGGCGTTCTGGTCGCTGCTCGGCCCGGCGGTCGAGATGTCGGACGGGACGTGGCTGCCGGCCACTGCCGGCTTCCTGCTCGGGGCAGGTGTCATGCGGGGCGTGGATCTGCTTCTGCCGCACGTGCACCCCGACTTCGGCGGAGACCGCGCCGAGGGCATCAACACTCAGTGGCGGCGCAGCACGCTGCTCGTGCTGGCTATCACGCTGCACAACATCCCGGAGGGACTGGCGGTGGGGGTGGGATTCGGAGCCGTCGGCACGCAGCTCACAGCCGCGTCGATGGGCGCCGCGGTGGCGCTCACGCTGGGCATCGCGCTCCAGAACGTGCCCGAGGGGCTGGCGGTGGCGATGCCGCTGCGGCGGGCCGGCTACTCACGGTTCAAGTCCTTCTGGTACGGCCAACTCTCCGCCATGGTGCAGCCCGTGGCGGGTGTCATCGGCGCTGCCATGGTGCTGGCGATGCAGTCTCTCCTGCCGTACGCGCTCGGCTTTGCCGCCGGCGCCATGGTCTTCGTCGTGCTGGAGGATGTCGTTCCTGAGGCGAATGGCGGCGGATACGCGAATGTGGCGACGGCGGGGGGCGTCCTGGGCTTCGCGCTGATGATGGTGCTGGACATCGGGCTCGGCTAGCCGCACCGGTTCGGGCATCCGGCGCGCGCGTGCTATCATGGCGCGCTGTCGGCGTGGCGGGAGGCATGGCTGCGATGTACGAGAGACTGCTTGTTGAGAAGCACGGGGATGCCATGAAGGTGGCATTCAACAACCCGAAGCTGCACAATGCCATGGACGGGCGGATGCTGGAGGAACTTGTGGCGCTGTGCCGCGAGCTGGGTGCGGACACGGCAACCCGCTTCGTCATCTTCACCGGCGAGGGCAGGTCGTTCATGGCCGGCGTCGATATGAAGAGCGATGCGATGGCGGTGGGAGGCGACCCGGCCTCGGCTCGTCTGCGGCAGCGCCAGGGCCAGGAGCTGGTGAAGCGGCTGCGGGACCTCGAGCAGATAACGCTCGCGGCCGTGAACGGCGCCTGCGTCGGCGCGGGCGTGGCGGTGGCCGTGGCCTGCGACCTGCGCATCGCGGCGGACGATTCACTCTGGTCGCTGCCGAACACCGGACTGGGTTACTTCTTCTCGTGGGCCTGCACGCCTCTGCTCGTGAGCCTCATTGGCCCGGGCAATGCGAAGGACCTCATCCTCACGCGCCGGCAACTGACGGCGGCGGAAGCGGTGGCTATGAACCTGGCAACCATGAGCGCTCCGCGTGAAGCGCTTGAATCGACCGCGGAAAGCGTCATCGACCGGATGCGCTCGGGCGGCCCGCTGGCGATGCGCATGGCGAAGAAGCTGGTGAATGCCTCGTCGCCCGCGTGGCTCGGGGATATCTCCATTGCCGAGCCGGAGCTCATCGAGCGGCTTTACGCCGCGGGCGAGCCGGCGGAGGGCTCGGCGGCGTTCTTCGCAAAGCGTTCGCCCGAATGGGGCGCGAAGCGCCCAGGGGCGCCCGGAGCCTGATGGTACCCCGAAGAGGAGACAGGACAGTGGCGAATCATGACATGGAGCGGCCGATGGATGGACAACGGCAGGATGCGTCTCCCGACGTCGAGAAGAAGGGTGACGTTTGCGAGCTCGGCGGTTGCTGCGGCATGGTAGCTGGTCCGGGTGGCAGGCTTCGAGCGGGGCTGCTGATTGCGCTTGCCGTGGTCGTCATCGGCCTGCTGGTCTACGGCTTCGCCACTGCATGATGGCCCGGAGCCGCGAGCGGTCTCGCGGCCGCGATGTTCTAGCCGGATTCCTTCGAGAGCAGCTTCGCCTCGGGCAGGCGGCGAAGGGCGAGCGTCGCGATGGGCGCTACGAGCGCGCCCAGACCAAGCACGAGGAACGGGAGGCGCCACTCTGTTGC
>CAZVCS010000141.1:0-3175 GCA_964625765.1 uncultured Dehalococcoidales bacterium
CCCCACTTCACCAGGAACTGAGGCGGGTCTGCGTAGAACGAGGCCGGGCGGTAGAACTTGATGCAGTGGTTCCCCGTGTCCGCTACCAGGATGGTGCCGTCGCTCATGACCGCCACATCGTCCGGATAGCTGAAGCGGTAGGGACCGGACCCACCCTGGCCAAACGTCATGATGAACGTACCATCGCCCACGAACTTCTGAACGCGTCTATTCCCCGTGTCCGCAACCCAGACGTTGGCCTCCGAGTCGACGGTGACGCCCGCCGGGTCCCAGAACTGACCGTCTGCGCCACCATATTCGCCCCACTGCGTCAGATAGTTACCATCGGCATCGAACTTCTGTATGCGGCGGTTGCTCGTGTCGGCAACGTAGACGCTGCCATCAGGACCTACGGCGACGCCGCAGGGGTTGTTGAACTGCCCGTTGCCGGTGCCCGGGATCTCGTAGTCCCCTATCGTCTCTGCGTGTCCGTAGGTGCCCTCGGCCAGGGTGTAGATGTGAACGCAGTGGTTGTAGGTATCTGCGATGTAGAGCGTGTTGCCATCGGGGGCTACGGCAATGCTGCTTGGGTACTGGAAATTGTCGCTCCCTGCGTCGTGCCCGTCGAGGACGTGTAGAACGGTCCCTGCACTATTGCAGACTATCACGCGGTGATTGTCGGTATCCGCGACGTAGACATTGCCGGCCGAGTCCACCGCGATGCCTTCAGGCCCGTTGAATCCCGTCCATTGAGACAGCGGCGTACCGTCGCTGCCGAGTATCTGGACGCGGTTGTTGTCGGTGTCGGCAACGTAGACCTTGCCGTCGGCGCCCACCGCAATGCCACTCGGGTCGTCGAACTCTCCTGGGTCTGTGCCCTCGCTGTTCTCGACACCCCACAGGTCGTAGAACACGGGAGGATCTTCGTCCGCGAGAACGGGAGTACGTACGCCGAGAGCCGGTGTCAAGAGTAACGCGGCCGCGATGGCGGTCGCCGAGAAGAAGCGAACGAACGAGCCCGTTGTCGGGCGCAAGCACCTGGTCGGCCTCACAGAGCCTCCTGCCTGAGAGCGATGTGCCGCTGGCAGGAAGGAAGCTAACGCAGGGGGAGCAGGTGGCGGTATGGGCGCCATCTTTCCCGCCGTACCAGAGACCGGCGACTATAGTACACGCCGTACGTGTGAGCAGTCAAACGGCCACGTGCGGCCACGGAAATGCGGTGACACCATACTTATTTCCGGGCGAATCCGAATTCACGAACGATTGCGCCATGCCCGGCGCCGCCGCCACGTTCAGCGGGCGAATTACGTATGGTGTCACCGTAATTCGTGGTGTCACCGTATTTCGGGGCGGGGTTGTGTCGGCCGTGGCCATTGCGGCCGTGCTTGGCGCACCGTTCTACGGGAGAGGCATGCCTCTCCCCTGCGAGCACAACGCTCTCAACGCATCGCGGGAAGACGCTTGAAGCTTGCCCCGCTTCGTGCAGGGGGGCTAGCCAGCCTCTGAGGGTCCGGCGGCGACTTCGACGCGGTTGCGGCCGGCGGCCTTGGCCCGGTAGAGCGCGTCGTCGGCCCGGCGGATGAGGGCATCCTCGTCGTCCTCGCTGCTCCACTCCGCCACGCCGAAGCTTCCGGTGACGCCGAGCGTTCCGCCTTCCGCGTCGCGCATCAGGGTCTGCTCGAGGGCGGCTCTCGTCCTCTCGGCCATCACAGCCGCGCCTGACGAGGCGGTTCGCGGCAGAATGATGAGAAACTCCTCGCCACCGTACCGCCCCACGAAGTCAGTCTGCCGAATGCTGCGTCGGAGCATCCCGGCGGTGTCGGCAAGCACGTAGTCGCCCACCTGGTGACCGCACCGGTCGTTGATGCTCTTGAAATCGTCGAGGTCGACCATGACGATGCTGAGGCGTCCTTTATAGCGTCTCGTGTGCCGTATCCACTCACCCAGCCTGTCCAGGATGCTGCGCCGGTTGAACAGCCCGGTGAGCGTGTCGTAATTGGCCAGCCGCTCGAGCTCCGCCCGGTCGCAGTTGCGTTGTGAGACATCCCGGAAGATGCCCTGGTAGGCAACGATCCGGCCGTGCTCGTCCTTCCGCGCGACCACGGTTCGCTCGCAATCGAACACGGTGCCGTCCTTCTTCTTGAAGCGGACCTCGTCCTTGGCGCGGCCGTCGGCGTTCATCCTCCGCAGGAAGGAGGCGCGGTCAGCAGGGTCGGCATACAGATCGAGTGCCGTGATGTGATGCAGCTCATCTCGGCGATAGCCGAAGAGCTCGAGCCATGACTGGTTCACGTCGATAATCGCACCTTCAGGCGTGCCGATATAGTTCGCGTCCCACGACTGCTCGAAGAGCGACCGGAAGCGCTCCTCGCTACTGCGAAGCGCCTCCTCCGCTTGCTTGCGCTCGGTGATGTCGCGGTTGACGCCCTGGTAGGCGATGAGGTTGCCCGCATGGTCCTTTAGCGCCACCTGGATGCGCTCGCAGTCGAAGATGGAGCCATCCTTCCTGCGGTAGCGCACCTCGTCCCGGACGAATCCCGTCTCGTTGATATGGCGAACGAAGTCGGTGCGCCCAGCGGGGTCCGCATAGAAGGTGGACGCATCGAGACCGGGCAGGTCCGTCCTCTCGTAGCCGAAAAGGTCGAGCCACGCCTGATTCACGTCGAGGACGCGCCCGTCGGGCGTCCCGATGTAGATAGCGTCGAGCGAATTCTCGAACAAGGAGCGGAGGCGCGACTCGCTGGCCCGGAGGGTCAGCTCCGCCTCCTTGCGTGCCGTAATGTCGATGACCCAGCCGCGGTATGCCAGCAACGCGCCGTCCTCGCCTCGCACCGGCATGCCACTGATAGCGACCCAGAGGATTCTGCCGTCCGCGCACACCATCGGACTCTCAAGGTCCACGATATCCACCCCCGCCCGGATGGCTTCAAGCGCGTGCGTCCTGGCCTGCTCACGAGCCTCCTCCGGCATCATGTCGTAGAAGTGCACCTTGTTCACCAGGTCGCCCGGCTGCCGGCCCAGGACCTCCTCCACGACAGGGCTGACATAGGTGAAGAGTCCGTCGAGATCGATTTCCCACGCTACAGCGCGACTGTGGCGGGCAAGCTGGGACAGCCGTTCCTCGCTCTCCCGAAGGGCCACCTCCGCCCGTTTGCGTTCACTGATGTCGAAAATGGCAGCCAGGCTTTGGCGGGTG
>CAZVCS010000141.1:3185-4405 GCA_964625765.1 uncultured Dehalococcoidales bacterium
GATAGGCGACCACGGCGCCAGTCCCATCCTTGATGGCGACAACGGTACGTTCGCAATCGAACTGACTCCCGTCCTTCCGCTTGAAGCGCACCTCGTCCCGGACGAAGCCGGTCACGGCGATGCGTCGGAGGAAGTCGTCACGGTCGGAGGGCACGGCATAGAGTTCGATTGCCCTGAACCAGGCAAGCTCTTCGCGCGAGTAGCCGAACAGGTCCAGCCACGCCTGGTTCGCCTCAAGGCTTCTGCCATCGGGCGTCACGACGTAGATGGCATCCATCGACTGCTCGAACAGGACGCGGAACCGGTCCTCCCGGGCAGCAAGCGAGCGTTGCACCTCAGCATCCGACATGATCTTCTCCGTGGGAATGCAGCCCTGCGGACGTGCCGGCAAGGGTCCGGCCACCGACGCACATTCAACTGGTACGAGATTATGGGAGCGCCACGCCGCCATCCTGGCACAGGTTCCAGGGCCGAACGGTCGGCATGATTGCACCGGCGAGAGCTCGTGTCAATAGCCCGGAAAGCTCAGCCGGATGCATCCGGCGCCGCCGCTACCTCGACGCGGTTGCGGCCCCCGGCCTTGGCGCGGTAGAGCGCCGTGTCCGCCCTCGTGACAAGAGAGTCCTGGTCGTCCCCGTCGGCATGTTCGCCGACACCGAGGCTGATCGTCACGGAAAAGGGCTCACCTGCGGCATCTCGCACGGGGCTGCCCTCCACAGCCGACCTGAGCCGCTCCGCCAGGACCGCCGCGCCCGCGGCATCGGTCCCCGGCAGTATGATGAGGAACTCCTCGCCACCATAGCGGCCCACGCTGTCCGTCGCTCGGATGGCGCCCTGGAGAACGCGGGCGGTCTCCGCGAGGACGCGGTCACCGATACGGTGCCCGTGCGCGTCGTTGACTCGCTTGAAGTGGTCGATGTCCGCCATGGCCACGCACAGATGCCCTCCGTATCGTCGTGCGTAGAGCAGCCACTCATCCAGCTTCTCGCTGATGGAGCGCCGGTTTGCGAGTCCGGTGAGCGCATCAAAGCGCGCAAGGTGTTCCAGCTCGGCTCGGTGGCGCTTCTGCTCGGTGATGTCGCGCATGATGCCCTGAAAACCGACGATGGCGCCCTCTTCGTTCCGAAGCGCGGTGACCGTCCGGGCGCAGTCGAACTCCGTGCCATCCTTCTTTCTCGCGCGGAGTTCGTCCTGGTACAGGCCGGTGCGGTCGATGGCAT
>CAZVCS010000142.1:0-4193 GCA_964625765.1 uncultured Dehalococcoidales bacterium
GACCGGGGATTCCTTCGTCCCGCGTTCAGGGTGCTTGCGTTCAACCGGATACGAGCGACTCATGCTTAAGGCCCGCCTCGTCATCGGGCCTGCCCTCCGTCCACACCTGGAGTCGCCCGGGGAAGGCCCCGTCGAGTCCCTTGTCTGCCGGTGCGGCGCATGCCCGGGCCGGGCATCGACTGTCTCCCCCTCTGTTTGAGCCGGTCGTTGTCCGTCTCATCCGGGACTCATCCCGGGACTACGATCCTTCCTGTGCCGGGGACGGCCGGAGAGACGGGCGAGAGGCCCTCGCGTCGGGACTGTCTCGGTAGGCGCTCCTCCTTCGTAGCTATTTCGGCCCGGCGGGGACGACAACACAAAAAGGACCCTGAGGGCCGATGCACTTATGTAGACACGAAAGGCTCGGGAAGTCAATAGGTCAGGCAGGACGGGGACGCGCCGGGATGAGACAGGGCGCGTAGAACGGAGACTGATGCGGCCACGATGACGGCGCCCGCCTGGTTGGCAGCCGCCCGGACTCACAGATGACTGCTGCTACTTCTCATCGAACCAGGTCGAACCGGGCAGGCGGTGTTTCCGCCCGACCTTCTCGTTCAACTCGATGCCGAGGCCCGGCCGGTCCATGGGCGTGACCCAGCCGTGGCGGAACCAGTGCGCCGTGTTGTTCTGCGACAGCTCGTAGAAGAACGGCACGTCGTGCGCGTGGAACTCGCACACCAGCAGGTTCGGCACGGTGAGGCAGAGGTGCGCGCTGGCCATGAGGGCGATGGGGCTGCCTATCATGTGCGGCGCGAACGGCTTGTCCACCGCGGCGCACATGTCGGCAATCTTCCGGCCCTCGGCGAGCCCTCCCGCCTTCTGCAGGTCGGGCGTGATGATGTCCACGAGGTCGTTCACGATAAGGTTCCAGAAGCCCTGGCGAAGCTGCAAGTTCTCACCGGTGGCGATGGGGGTGGTCGTATGCTGCCGCAGGTACGTGAGCGCCTGCTCGTTCGCCGGCGGCACCGGGTCTTCGAGCCACATCAGCCGCAGCGGCTCGAGCTGCTTCGCCACCTGGAGGATGTCGTTCGGCTTGTAGCGCCAGTGCGCGTCCATGGCGAGGTCGATGTCCGGCCCAACCGCCTGGCGGATGGCCGTTGCCAGTCCTACCATCCAGTCGATGTCCCGGGTCGTGAGCGTGTAGCCTGTGGCGGAGTCGAACGTCGTCCCCGGCACATCGAGGTCGAACTTCATCGCGGTGTAGCCACGCCTGGCCATCTCCGCGGCGCGCTCCGCTGAAGCGGTGATGACCTCTTCACGGGAGAGGTCGTGGGGTGGTGTCTCCACGTGCCACGATGGCGGGGTCGGCTGCAGCAGCGGCGAGAGGCACTCGAGCGCGCCTGCCGCATGGCAGTCGACGTAGATGCGAACATCATCGCGGAACTTGCCGCCCAGGAGCTGCCACACCGGCTGGCCGAGGTACTTGCCCTTCAGGTCCCAGAGCGCCGCCTCGATGCCGGTGATGGCGTTCCAGATGATGCCGCCCGTCGAGCCGGCGCCTGAGGCGGCCCAGCGCATCTTCTCGACCAGCTTCTCGATGTTGCAGAAGTCCTCGCCCACCAGCACCGGCGCGAACTGCTCGATGATGCGGGTGAGCCCCGGGGCGAAGAAACACTCACCGGTACCGTAGAACCCGCCGTCTCCATCGGCGTAGACGCGCACGTAGGTCCAGTGGAAGTTCGCCTGGACGACCGCCGTGGAAACCTTCGCTATCCGGGGCATCGTATCCTCCTGTTCACATGATGCCGTACGTCTTGAAGACCTCGACGGTGCTCATGCCGGCCTCGATGGCCTTCTTCACGGCTTGCTCGCCGCGCGCCTTCTCGATGGCGCCGGTGAACGCCTCCACCTCAGCCTCGCGCGGCACGACGCAGACGCCGTCGATGTCGCCGAAGATGATATCGCCCGGCCGGACGTACGCGTCGCCGACCCGTATCGGCACGCGGTAGTCCATCACCTTGCCGCGCGGTCCTCCGTCCTGAGCGTAGTTGCCGTATGAGAAACACGGGTAGTTCAGACGAAGGATCTCGCGCGCATCGCGGGCGTAGCCATCGACAACCGTTCCGGCGGCGCCAAGGTGTGTGGCGCGGACGCTCATCAGCCCGCCCCAGCGTGCGTACGTGGGGCTGGAGCCCGTGGAGACCCACACCTCGTTGGGTCTCAGGCTGTCGAGTGCCTCGAAGGTGAGCCCGAATGGCTTGAGCATGAGTGGATTGGCGCCGCTGCCATCGGTCTCGCCGAAGACGTCCGCCTCAAGGACGGGCATGGCGCGGCCGATGACCACCATGTCGTCGCGCATCGCCTTTATCTGTGGCGGCAGGAACTGCTTCTGCAGCCCCATCTTGTCCATGACGTCGCCGACGACGGCGGTGAACAGCTCTCTCTTCGCAATCTCGAACAGCTCCTGGTCGGATTTCCAGAGTGGCATGGTCTCTCCTTTCGACTGGTGGGGGGCGTGCGTCGCACGCCGGCTGCGCGCCGGAGATTCTACCAGACCGCCGCGGGCTGCCGGGGCATGTTCCCTTGTGGCGGCGGGCTTCCATGCCCGCCAGTAGACGCCGTGGCGTCCGCCTGTCACGGCCGAGTGCGGACTGTTCTGTGGTAAGGGCCGTTCGAGAACGGCCCGGTGACGATGGTCGGCACGCGGCAGACTGCAGCAACGGCGGGAAGGCGACGATCGGACGATGGGCACGCATCCGCATGCCCGGCGCCGAAAGGCGGTGTGGCAGGTTCCGTCGTGGTTTCGGACGGTGGCCGGGCCGTTCACGAACGGCCCCTACGCGAGATAGGCGCGATGCGCAGGCACCGCATCCGCGCCTGGTGGTGTATTCTCGCGAGGTAAGCCGGTGCGTACCCTGCACGATGCTGTAGACGGTGCCGGACCGTAGCAAGCCGCCGCGGGCTGCCGGTGAAGGACACTATCGCAATCCGATGTACTGATTCTGATATGCTGTGGCCGCGACAGGTGGCTGGTGGCGGTGCCCGGCGCGGGGCGTCGCAGCCGGCCCGTGCTCCCGTCCTGTCGAGCGTGGCAGCCTTTGGCTCTGCAGGAAGGAGCACGACACCGCGTGGACATACGTATCGACGAGATCCCCCTCGGCGACTCGCGGCTGAAGGCGTTCGTCGAGTTGCCATGGAGGCTCTACCGCAATGACCCCTGCTGGACGCCACCCCTGCGCGGCGACCTGCTCGGCAGCCGGCTTCTCGGGCTGAAGGGACTGCTGACACCCGCCCATCCGTACCATCGCGACGCTGACGTGACGCACTTCCTGGCCTGGCGCAACGGCGAGACCGTCGGGCGCGTATCGGCTGCCATCAACCGTCGCTTCAATGAGCACTACGGCGCCCGCATCGGCTCCTTCGGCTTCTTCGAGGTTGTGGAGGATTTCGAGGTGGCGCGCCTGCTGCTCGACCGGGCGCGCGAGTGGGTGAAGTCCCGTCGCATGACTATGCTGCGCGGCCCCGGGGAGTACTCGAACGCCACCCACGAGCGACAAGGCATCCTCATCGACGGCTTCGACACCTGCCCGACAGTGGAGCTGACCCACAACCCGCCGTACTACGCGGAGTTCATGAACCGGTACGGCTTCTCAAAGGCCATGGATTACCATGCGTACGTGATGGACATCACCACGCCGGTCCACCCCGCTCTGCTCGTCCTGGCCGACCGCGTCAGGCGGCGTCACAACGTCACCACGCGGCGCGTCGAACTGAAGAACCTGCGCGACGAAGTCCGCCTCATCGTCCGCATCTACAACCAGGCGTGGGCCGAGAACTGGGGCTTCCTGCCGTTGACCGACGAGGAGGCGGATGCCGTTGCCGACACCCTCCGGCCCGTCATCGACCCGGGGCTCATGCGCTTCGCGTACGTCGACGGCGAGCCGGCTGCCGTGCTGGGCGCCCTCCCGGATCCGAATCGCGCGCTGCGCCCTCACTGGAAGTGGTATGGCGACTCCGACCTCGTCAGGGTCCTCCGGCTCATGCGGATGCGGCGGCACATACCGTTCATCCGTCTGATGTTCTACGGCGTCGTCCCCCGGTGTCGCCGGCTGGGACTGGATGGACTGCTGTTCGCGGAGGTGAAGTCGTTCGCCCAGCGGCACGGCTACACCGAGTGCGAGGCCTCGATGCTGCTGGACGACAACTACCGCATC
>CAZVCS010000143.1:0-4072 GCA_964625765.1 uncultured Dehalococcoidales bacterium
AGCGATTCTGCACCATGGAGCCGATCCGGCGGCGCGTCGCCGACCCGTCGGGCACTGTGCCCGACAGTCGCTCCTGAGGAGCCGGTCGAGTCAGCCCGCGACGTAGCCGACCAGATGTGGGAGGAGAGAGGTGTTCTTCACATATCCCGAGGAGTTCACCCGTATCGACTATAAGCCGGGAGAGAAGGCGGAATACGTGTGGGGAGAGGGCATGCTGCTCGGAAGGATGGTGATCAACTCGGAGCCGGGGCCCAGCACGCACACGTGCGCCCAGATCAGTCTTGTGCTCAGGGGCGAGCTCGACCTTGAGATCGGCAGCGAGACCAGGCGTCTCAAGCCCGGGGATGCGTTCTATGTACCCGCGGGCGTCCGCCACAGCGTCACCCGGGTGGTCTCGAAACCCGTCGAGATCGTAGACGTCTGGCCGGTCAGCGGACCGGACATCCCGGCGTAGACCCGCCGCCGACCGGGCAGTTTCGACCGCCCGATGAGGAGCCATCGGCCGCGCACAGCGGCCGACGAGCAGGCCCGCAGCACCACAGCAAGCACGGGCTGACACGGACGGCCCGCCCTCGTCAGCCGCGGTCGAAGTAGATGCTCTTGCCCGTGGCCGAGAGCGGAATGCCCAGGATGACGTCCGACTCGAGCCACTTCAGCCTCATGGCTCCCGTCCCGATGGTTCGCATGATGCGGTTGTCGACGTTGTGGTCAGCCGCCACCTTCGCGGCCGAGCACGCGGCGATGCCGAGGTCGATGGAGGCGAAGGCGCAGACGGGCCCGAAGAAACCTGCGCCTCTGACGGCCTTCGCACGCGCGTTCAGCAGGTTGGCGCATGTCTTGAACCCGCAGGCGCCGCAGTCCATCGGGACTTCCGGCTTCCGCGGGGCGCCGGTTGCGCCGATGAGCACGACGCACGCCGAGGCGCGCACGTTGCGCGCGTCCCTGAGGAAGCCCGGGGCCATCGCGGACGACTGCTCCCCGGCAGCCTGCTCCATAGCCTGCGCCAGCGTCTCCAGGTCGTCACCGTCGATGACCAGCGTCTGAATCGTGTCCACGCCCCTTGTCTTGGGTGCGGTGCGGGCCGCGGCGGCCATCAGCGTGGCGACGGTGCGGATTGCCTCTTGCTCTGCCTCTGTCGATGTGAGCCTGGTCATGCTGAACCTCCCTGCTCCTCTTCAGGATGTGCCGACCCGCCAATCGTATTGGAGCCGCAAGGGTTGGTCAACGCGCGGGGACACGGACACACGGACGGACATGGACCCGCAGGGACTGACACGGACTGTGGCGGAAACGACGAACCCGGCCGCCCCGCCGACGGGCGGGCGTGGGAGCCCGCCCCTACAGCAGAAACACGAACGCAGATTCACACGGACCGGTGCCGAAGGGATGAACCAGGCCGCACCAGGCGGGCATGGGAGCCCGCCGCTACGGGAGACGAAAGGTTCAATGTGTGAAGGCGAGAGGGTCAATGCGCGTGGTTCCAGGTTCAAAGGTGTGAAGTGGAAAGGTGCCGCAACTACCTGCCCCCCACCGGGTCGGTGCGGGGACCGACCCCTACGCTACGGAAGGCACGGAAACATGGGAACCCGCGCCCTGCGGGAGGATGCTCTTCCGCCCTCGGGTTACCAATGGGCCGGTCTCAGACCGACCCCTACCGAAGATGGCGTCGGAGTGGGTCAATACGATGCGGCAGGCGGAGATGGGACACGGGCGGCAGGCCGGCACGTAAGCCGTACCAAGTTGGCTATGGTATCATTCGGCTACGTTCGTTCGCGGGCGCCAGCCCGCTTGAAGCAGCCGCTCCCCGGTGACAGAATAGACTCAAGTACGACGGAGGAGGTGACAGCCATGACTGAGGAGTTCGTACGCGCTACCAGGGATGAGCGTCGTGCGCGGGTGGTGAAGGTCGGTGACGTTCCGCTGGTGAACCTCGCTCCGGGTATCGAGACGGCAATTGTCTGTGGCAACAACCTGACACTCAGCTTCGCGACGGTCGCACCGGGCGCGGCGGGTGCGATGCACAGCCATCCCAACGAGCAGATGATCGTGGTCCTCGAAGGGACGGTCGACATCATCCTCGAGGGCAAAGCCTACGGCCTCAAGGCCGGTGAGGTCATGACTGTGCCCAGCAACCTGCAGCATACGGGCGTCGGTGGCGAGCACGGCTGCCGCATGCTCGAGGTATTCACGCCGGCCCGGAAGGACTTCGAGGAGAAGCTGGCGAAGGCGCTGGCCGAGCTGAAGTGAGCCAGACCGCCCTTTGCTGGACGGGACGCGGCACATGAGCGACGGATTCCCCCGGGCGAGTGGGGTGGAACGGGGACGGCGGGTGACGCACGTGGGCGAGGTCCCGCGGTTCGAGCTGCGGCCCGGCGTGGACTCGGCGGTTGTGCCTGGCACAAACCTGACGCTGAGCTTCCTTCGGCTGTCTCCGGGGCTTGACGCGAAGCTGCACAGCCATCCGGAGGAGCAGGCCGTGGTGGTGCTCGAAGGGGAGCTTGACCTGGTGGCGGGTGAGACCGTGCATCACGTGAAAGCGGGCGACGTGGCCGTGATTCCGGGCGGCATCCCGCATAGCGCGGTCACGCACGACAAGGCGTGCCGGGTGCTGGACATCTTCTCGCCTGCCCGCAAGGACTTCGAGGAGAAGCTCGCCAGGGCACTACAGTGCCGCAAGTAGGGGAGGAACGCGCAGCCGGCGGATTCGATTCGGCCGGAGGCGCAGAGTATTTGACATAACAGGAGGGTGCATATGGCAAGCAGACTCGATGACCTGAAGCAGATACTGGATGTGGGCGTCATCGCCATCGTGAGAGTGGCGACGACGCAGGAGGCCATCGATGTGTGCGGCGCGGTGGCGCGCGGCGGCGTGACGGCCATCGAGGTCACCATGACGGTTCCCGGCGCCATCCAGGCCATCCAGGAGTTCAAGAAGACGGCATCGAAGGAGCTGCTGCTCGGCGCGGGCACGGTGCTCGACCCCGAGACGGCGAGGGCCGTGATTCTGGCGGGCGCCGACTTCATCGTCTGCCCTAATCTGAACCTGGATGTCATCAAGATGGCGCACCGCTACGACAAGGTCGTCGTCCCCGGCTGCTTCACCCCAACCGAGATTCTCGCCGCCTGGGATGCCGGCGCGGACATCGTGAAGGTCTTCCCGGCCGGCGTGGTTGGCCCGCAGTACATCAAGGACATCAAGGGACCGTTCCCGCAGATCCGGATAACGCCGACCGGCGGTGTCGACCTGAACAACACCCCGGACTTCATCCGCGCCGGTGCTGCGTGCGTTTCGGTCGCGACGGCGCTTGTCGACAAGAAGGCGCTGGCGGAGAAGAAGTTCGACGTCATCAGCGACAAGGCGCGGCAGTTCATCGAGGCCGTCAAGACTGGTCGGGCCAAGTAGGACGACGGAAGGAAGGAGGCGCACGGGATGTATGACCTTGTGTCGTTCGGAGAAACCATGCTGCGGCTCTCGCCGCCAGACTACCGGCGGATAGAGCATGCCTATTCGTATGACGCCAACGCGGGCGGCGCCGAGATGAGCGTTGCCTGCAATGTGAGCCGCCTCGGCCTCAAGACCGCGTGGGTCTCGCGGCTGACGGACAACTCCATGGGCCACTTCATCCGCAACAAGGCGCGCGAGCAGGGCGTCGACACGTCCCACATCATCTGGACGAAGGAAGGGCGCGTCGGCATCTACTTCGTCGAGTTCGGCGCCAACCCGCGGCCCAGCCGGGTCATCTACGACCGCTCGCACTCGGCCATGAGCATGATCAAGCCGGGCGAGGTGGACTGGGCCGGCATCCTGAAGGGCGTGAAGTGGTTCTATACGACGGGCATCACGCCGGCGCTGAGCGCGAGCGCGGCTGCGGCGACCGTCGAGGCGCTGCATAGTCTCGGCATCCGCGACCGCGGGCTCGAATGGCTCGCGGAACGGCTGAAGGGCGAGCGGCCCTTTACGCTGCGCGACGCGGACTGAACGGAATAACGTTGCTGCCCGGATTGCCGGAAGGCGCATTACCCGGCGCGCTGCCGTCATCGATCAGTGCGCGAAGATCCCGGTGCGCGAAAG
>CAZVCS010000144.1:0-4003 GCA_964625765.1 uncultured Dehalococcoidales bacterium
GTCCGTGCCTGATTCCATCATAGTCCACGCATCACCTTTGTCAACGCCGGCGCATGAGAAGACAGTTCCTCGGCTCCAACTGCCCGCGGGCTCTGCGCCGGGCGAGAGGCCGCACTCAGTTGGTGACGCCCATCGCGCCACGCCCCTATTCGGTCGCCAGCGACGGCACGAGCAGCACCGACTGTGCGCCCCGGTGCACAATCCGGGAGACGACGCTGCCCATCGTCCACAACCTCACTTTCGAATGGCCGTGGCTCGACAGCGCAATGAGCGTGCAGTCGCGCTCGCCGGCCAGGCGCAGTATCTCCTCCGCCGCCTCACCCATCCTGACCTCGCAGCTCACGCGTGCGCCCGCCTCCGACAAGCCGGCCGATACCTTCTGGAGATACTCTCCGCACGCCGCCCGCGTCGACTCCATATCCCGCTCCTTGAACGGCACATAGTCGATGCCGCCTATGGTGCGAACCTGCTTGCCCGGCTCGATGACCCTGAGAAGCACGACCTCCGACTTGAGCGTTCCCGCCAGCTGCGCCACGAGAGGCAGGATGGCCGCGCTCGACGCCGAGCCGTCCACCGGCACGGCGATGCGGCTGAACACACTTCGGTGTTGCGGCGGCTCAGAGGCGCGGATGACGAGCAGCGGGATGTTCGACTGCTTCAGCACCCTGTCCACCGTCCCGCCGAGCGACCAGCGCTTCACGCCGGACTGGCCGTGCGACGACATGACGATGAGATCGACCCCGCCCGCTTCGGCGTAGCGGAGGATCTCCTGGTCGGCCATCCCGGGAACGACCGCCGTCTTGACGCTTGCCGCCGTGCCCCCGAGACGCACCCGCAACTCGTCTGCCTTCATCCCCACGTAGAGGTGGCAGGCCCGCGCCTCCTCACCACCGTCCATCGCGCAGACGTCAACCAGCGCTACTTCCGAGCCGAAAGCCCCGGCCAGCTCCGCAACGGCGGGCAGGACCTGTTCCGCAATCCTGGAGCGATCCAGCGGCGCAAGAATCCTCTCGAACATCCCCGTTCCCCCTCCGCGTTCAGTCCTCCCGCACGGGCTACCCCGCCTGTCCGCTCCTCTAGTATCGCACGAGCAGCACAAGATTGCAGAGGGCAACCACTATCAGCGTCGGCGGCGCCGCGTACTTGAGGTACCGGCCCCATCCGACCGGATGCCCTTCCCGCGCCGAGACGGCAGTGCCGACCACGTTGGCCGATGCGCCGATAGGTGTGCCGTTGCCTCCGATGTCCGTGCCGAGAGCCAGCGCCCACGCCATCGGCCGCAGGCTGAGCCCCAGCGACTGAGACAGCGAGGTCACCACCGGCACCATCGCCGCCACGAAGGGGATGTTGTCCACGATGGCCGACGAGAACGCGGAGCCCCACAGAATGATGGCCAGGATGGCCGGCTGACTGCCGCCGGAGGCTACACCGACCCGTCCGGCAAGAAGCCCCAGCAGGCCCGTCTCCTCCAGGCCTCCGACACAGACGAACAGCCCGATGAAGAAGAGCAGCGTGCGCCAGTCTATCCTCTTCAGCACGTGCAGAGCGCCCCTGCCCGCCGCTACCATCGTCACGACGGCGGTGATGACGCCGACCAGCGCGACCGAGATGCCCGTTCGCTCGTGGGTAACGAGCAGCAGCACCACCAGGCAGAGGATGCCGCAGTGCAGCACGAACCCCGCTCTGCTCACGATTGCCTGCTGCGGCTGGGGGTACTCCACCGCCTCGGCCCCTGTGTTCCGCTGCTCGACGGCCGTCAGCGGTTTCCGAAGAAGGAGATAGAAGTACAGTACCGCAACGGCGATGCCGAGCCACGCCGCCGGGCCGGTATTCGCAATGAAGTCGGTGAAGGTGTAGCCGAGCGACGTGCCGATGATGATGTTCGGAGGGTCGCCCGACATGGTCGCGCTCCCTCCCGTGTTCGAGGCGAAGACCTCCGCGATGATGACCGGTACGGGGTCGAACCTCAGCAGATGCGCAATCTCCACGGTTACCGATGCCATGAACAGCATCACCGTGATGCTGTCGATGAACATGGAGAGCGCCGCGGAAAGCAGCATGAAGCCGACCAGTATGGGAACCGTCCGATAGTGCGCCGCCTTGGCTACGGTCAGGCACATCCAACGGAAGAAACCGGTGTCGGCCAGACCCTCCACCATGAGCATCATGCCTGCCACGAACACCAGGGTCTGCCAGTTGATGCCGCGGGACTCGAGGTGCTCGCTGCCCGGCAGCCAGAAGGCGCGCGCCAGGCACTGGTCCAGGTTCAGCACGCGCCACAGGGCGTCCGCGTCGCGCATGACGAGACCGAAGACGACGACCAGGATGAGCGCGGCTCCAGCGAGCGCCGGTATGTAGCGGTGCACCCGCCCCCAGGTTATCGCCGCGAAGACGGCGGCAAATATGCCGGCGGCCAGTCCCTGGGCCAGGGTCATGCCACAGGCCTCCCCAAACCCGCAGAGAGCAACGGCCATCCAGGGAACGGGAACGACGGTGGAAACGTCACGACCTCACCTCAGCGACGAGGCGTGCTTCTATCGGCATGCCGGCGGACAGTATAGGCCTTTCCAGCCTGCACTGGAATGCCCCCACCGGGGGCGCCGTCAACTCCGGTCGGCCTGTTTCGCCACGCAAGCCCGCGTTCGCCGGCCACGCGCCGCTCGGGCTAGAACTGGCAGGTGCAGGTTTCCACGTTCATCAGCACGGTGCCCACGGTTGTGTTTCCGTGTACGTCCGTGACGTTGACGGTTATTGTCGCCGGTCCCTTGGTCTCGGGCGCATCCCACCGCGCCGTCGCGCCGTCGGCCGTGAGCTCGCCGCGATCCACGCTCCACGCGTAGGTGAACGGCCCCTCGCCTTCGGTCACGTTGCACTCAACGCTGACGGCGCGCCCCATGAACACATCCCAGACGCCGTTGTAGAGTTTCAACATGTCGGTCATGATGCCCTTGACGCGGAACTTCCCGAGCGTCGGCGCTGTCCCCGGCGTCACGCTGATGGGTATCTCGCGCATCGACTCCGCGCCGTAGGAGTCGCGCACTGTGACCCTCACGAAGTACGAGCCGGTCTCGACCGGAGCCATCCAGACGATGGATTGCCCCTGTCCGAACAGCTCGCCGGCCGTCGCGCTCCACTCGTAGGTGAGCTCATCGCCGTCGAGGTCCGTGGCGACAGATGACACGAACACCGATGTTTCGGGCTTCGCCCAGTCGGAGAAGGAGGTCAACTCGACTATCTCCGGGGCGTAGTTCTTCTTCACCCGGACCGACGCGGAGTACTCCGCCGTGCCGCCGCGGCCGTCATCCACGGTCACGGAGAGCTGGTAGAGCCCTTCGGTCTCCGGCGCGGTCCAGTCGGCCGTTGGACCGTCCCCGACCACCTCGCCCTGGCTCGCCGTCCAAATGTAGGTGAGAGTATCGCCGTCGGCGTCCTCCGCCTCACAGACCACCTGACTCAGGTCGGACGGCTCTATCCGGTCGCTCGCCGCGGTCAGACTCAGTATCACCGGCAACGTGTTAGGCGCGGGAGTCTCGACAACCGGAGGCTCCGTCTCCTGCGGCTTCGCCACGACGGCGGACAGCCGGTCGAAGTTCATGGCGACGACGGCGGCGACCACACCAACAACGACGAGTCCAACGATTGCCGCGGCTCTACCTTTCGAGCCGGCTGTCTTCTTCGTCTCTCGTTCTATGCTCTTCTCGATTGCGCTCTTCGAACTGGTCTCTGGCGTCGGCAAGGTATCGCCCTCCGCATGGATTCTGATGTGCTGTAGAGTCTACCACTACTGTGAAGATATCATGAAAACGGGCGATTGCATGCTCGCTCGCTGACGCGCCTGGCGCCGGTCGCGGAATTCCCGTGAAGTCCTGTCATACTCTCGGGCCCGAATCGTATACATGGGTGACAGGACGGAAGACCGTAGTGCGGACACGGAGGAGGTAGACTGAAATGAAGACGAAGCTGATAGCCGCAGCGCTGACGGCACTGGTACTCTTCGTAGTGG
>CAZVCS010000145.1:0-3973 GCA_964625765.1 uncultured Dehalococcoidales bacterium
ACTCCCATGTCGATGTACTCCTGCGCCTGCTCCCAGTTCCAAATCTCCACTCTGGCGCGCTTGCGGCGCTTCAGGGCCAGCTCCAGCATGTCCCTGTGCGCCCGGTAGGCCTCGGTGCACCAGCGACTGGTGGTGTAGGCCTTGCCGACGCTCACGGAGTAGTCACACGGGCCGAAGTTCACCATGTCCACGCCGTCCAGGGCGAGTATCTCTTCCAGGTGGTCGATTGCCCCCTTCTTCTCAATCATGACCATGATGACGATGTCCCTCATGGCCTGCATCCATGCCTCGCCCCCGACCTCCGTGATGAGGAAGCCAACATCGCGCGTCAGCGCACACCCGTTGGTGCCCCCGTCTTGCGGCGTCGATGGCCTGACGCCGCGGATGCACTCCGCGACTTCCGCAGCCGAGGAGCAATCGGAGAAGAGTATGCCCTGCATACCCGCGTGAAGCGCCCTGCGGGTCATGAATGTCCGCGGGTCGTCCTCTATCTTCATCACTGCCGTCAGGGCAGGAAACAACTCAACAGCGCGAGCGAAGTTGTCCAGGTCGGGCACCGTCCAGGACGCGTACTCACCTGTCAACTGTACGTAGTCGAAACAGCCTGTATGCCCCACCACCTCAACGACCTGGGGTGAGACATCGATGACCTGAGTGCCTATCGTCGGCTTCCCGTCGTTCAGAAGCTCCCTGAGTACGTTCCTTCTCTTCACAACGCTCTCCCTTCTTGGTTGGCTGGAATCGACGCGTACTGTACATGAATTGGACCTGGAGTGCCCGCACCGCCGGCCTCTCGGGGAGGCCGACGTCGATGGCGCCGGGTTCATCGCTGCGACGGCATCGCCGCGGCGCCGCAGGACAAAGAGAGGGACTTCACTCGGGAAGGCGGCGCGGCCATGCCTCAGGAGACGGCTCTTCGGACGAGCGCCGCGATTCTCTCCTCGTCCGCGGTCGTCAGTTCGGTCAGTGCGAAGGCGATCGGCCACAGATGGCCTTCGTCGAGGTTCGCTTCCTGATTGAAGCCGAGCGTCATGTACCTCTCCTTGAACTTGTCGCCGCCGCGGAAGAAGCACACGACCTTGCCGCCCTTCTCATAGGCCGGCATTCCATACCAGGTCGTGGGCCTGAGGTCCGGCGCGCTTCTCGTGATTATGGCGTGGAGCCGTTCGCCGATGGCGCGATAGGGCTCCGGCATATCTGCGATCTTGGCGAGCGTCGCGGCCTCACCAGTGGCGTTGACTTTCCGGGCCTTTTCCGCTCCGGGATTCTCCTCGGTATCCGCCATGGTGCGCCTCCCCGATGGCGACGACCGCACGGGGCGCCGCCACGTCCTCAGAATGCCGTTCGTCATAGTAGGCCGGGCCCGCGAGCGCGTCAACCACAGTCTGAGTCCCTGTGAACGTAGGGTCCGCCAGGAAGTCGAGCCCGCAGGAGATGAACGGACGGGACAGGTGAGAGACGTGTGGTGTGCTCTCGGGTTCTCCTCCGCGCATCGCTGAAGCACCCCGGTATCGCAGACGTGAAGGCGGCGAGTCATGTAGACTGTAGCGTCTTCGCGGCTGGCGCCGGCAGAAGGACTTCGATGTGATTACCCGACGGACCATCGCAAGCCTGGCGTTGTCTCAGCTCGTCTGCTGGGGCGTGACGTACTACCTGGTCGGCGCCTTCGGAGAGGACATCGCCGCGGACATGGGCTGGGGCCGCGACGTCGTCCATGCTGGATTCGCCCTCGGGCTCCTCGTAATGGGGCTCGTCTCGTCGAAGGTCGGCCGGCTCATTGACCAGCACGGGGGCCGCAGCGTGATGACCGCCGGTTCAGTCCTCAATGCTGCCGGCTGCGTTGTGCTCGCATCCAGTCACACTCTGGTCACCTACTTCATCGCGTGGGCTTGCCTCGGTCTCGGGATGCGACTGAGCCTGTACGACGCCGCGTTTGCGGCGCTGGCGCGCATCGGCGGCCCGGCCGCACGGCGGCCCATCTCATACATCACACTGGTAGGAGGATTGTCATCGACTGTCTTCTGGCCGATAGGCCACGCCCTCGCGGAACAGTTCGGCTGGCGAGGGGCCGTGTTCGCGTATGCCGGGTTTGCCCTGCTGACAATCCCGCTGCATCTCGCGATTCCGACCAGTCGCCACGAAGAACCGGTCCGGTCAACGGCTCCACTGCCCGAGCGGCCCGGGGCCGTAGCGGAGGGACGGCTGAAGGCCGTGCTGGTCCTGTATGCGCTTGTCGTGGCGCTCACCAACTTCCTGAATGCCGCGATGTCGGCCCACATCATCGCCATCCTCGGCGGCTTCGGGCTGGCCGCCGCACTCTCGGTGCAGATCGCCACGCTGCGGGGCGTCGGCCAGTCGCTGGCTCGGCTCTGCGAGATACTCTTCGGCCGGAACATCAACCCGGTGTCGTTGAACCTGTTCGCGTGCGTGCTGATGCCGCTGGCCTTCACGACCGGCTTGTTCAGCGGCGTGTCGACTCCGGCGGCGGTGGCCTTCGCCTTCGTTGTCGGGGCGGGCAATGGTCTGCTGACGGTCGCCCGGGGGACACTGCCGCTGGTCCTGTTCGATCACAGAAGCTACGGCACGCTGGTCGGCCGCCTCATCGCACCCAGCTTCATCCTCGGTGCGGCGGCTCCTGTCGTCTTTGCCACCATCATCGATCGCTTCGGCGAGTCAGGGGCGCTCGGCTTCGCCGCAGCCTGCGCGGGCGTGATGCTCGCGGCATCGGTTGTGCTGATGATGCTAAGCCGAAGTGGATCTGCGCAGGAGAGGCGGAGGTGAGCGCTTCGCCGCCCTACCCTGCCGGTGGAGTCTATGCCGCAGGCACGGTGCTCTCAGCCTTCATCAGTAGGAGAGACTCGAAGCCACACCGGCACAGATGACTGCGGGAGGTCAGTCCCCCTGCAGGTCATTGTTGTCGCTTCCGCAACACCATTCTGATGGCGCCGCTGGGGCATGTCGTTACACATAGCCCACAGCCATAGCACTTGTCCTGGTGAAACACCACTGAGCCATCGTCGTATTCCCGTGCACCAAACACGCATCGGTCGACACAGGCGCCGCACTGAGTACAGGCATCAGTGTCCACTTCAGCCACGTAGTCAGCATGAGCAATCAGGTCCGGTCTGCCGTACTTCTTCATGAACTGTATGTCGTGACAACAGCACTCGCAGCAACTACAGACTGCAAATACATGCTGCTCCGGATTGTAGATGGTGAGATGCACCAGGCCATGCTGATTAGCCAGCTTCAGTCGCTCCGTCGCCTCTTCCAGACTCACCCGACGGGCAACACCCTGTTCCACCTTCTGATCGGCCACGTCATTGATGTAGAAACATACTTCCCGCGGGTTGTCACAACGCCCGTACTTCGTTCGGCACAGGCAGTTCGCGAGTGCGTATGACCTCGCGTTGCGCAGAATCTCCAGCATCTGCTGCGTCGGCAACACCCATTGCAGCCCGGATAGCGACTCCCCGATTGGGATGACCTTCGATGACGTTGGGATCCTGCCCTCCGCCATCCACTTGTCATACCTCGCCAGTCTTGCCTCTAGCTCTTCATCTCCTGGCCCGTTCTTCATTGTCTTGACCTCTCCCCTCCAGCATTCCCAATTGACACCTGCCCGTGTCAGAAGTGAACCCGCAATCACACCTCTGTAGTCCCGTGGCGGTTCAGAAGCTTCAACGGTCCGGATAGTCGGAAGCGCGCCTCGCATCATGACGTTACCCCGCCGTTGTTTCCAGCGTCAATGGCAGCCATCCTCGGCCTGAGTCAGTGCGTCGGAGCGCACCGGTTCCTGGCGGCGCTCCCGGCGCAGATAGCGGCGCTGCGGGCGTCGCACACGGGGACACCACACTTGTCTCGCCGCATGCGCAGTTGAGCCCGTGTCCCCATGGAAGCGCGACACGGCCTGCTGAACGTGAGAGTGAGTTACGTGTGGTGTCCCCGGAATTCCGGACTTCTGGTGTCCCTG
>CAZVCS010000146.1:0-3965 GCA_964625765.1 uncultured Dehalococcoidales bacterium
TACGCGCCGAACGGCGTCGACCCCCAGCAGTCCGGTATGGTCGCCCCGCAGGAGATGGCCGAGGTCCTCGGCGTGGCCACCGCCGTCTACACCGACCTCATCAACGAGCGGAAGATAAGCCTGGACGAGGTCGGGCCCACCGTCTTCGCCATGGATGCCGAGTCCGACTTCTTCGAGACGCTCTGCAAGTTCAGGGCGACCCGGCGGATGTGGGCGAAGATTGCGAAGGAGAAGCTGGGCGCCACCACCGCACGCGCCCAGAGCCTCCGCATCGGCATCCGGACCTCGGGGCTCTCGCTGCAGACGCAGAAGCCGCTCAACAACGCGGCCCGCGTTACCCTTCAGATACTGAGTTGCGTGCTCGGCGGCGTCAACTCTCTCGATGCCTCGAGCATCGACGAGGCCATCGGCCTGCCGTCTCGGGAGGCGCGACTGTTCAACCTGGACGCGCAGCACATCATCACCCACGAGGCGAACGTACCTCTGGTGGCCGACCCGCTCGGAGGCTCCTACTACGTCGAGTGGCTGACCAGTAAGCTCGAGGATGAGACCAACCAGATACTGCGCGAGATAGAGGCGAACGGCGGCATGTGGCGCTGCCTCGAGTCCGGCTACCTGCGGCAGATGATTGACTCCAGCAGGATGCGGGTGCAGGCGGAGATAAACGAGGAGAAGCGCCTCATCGTCGGCGTCAACGCCTTTAGGGGCGAAGAGGGGCCCATCAACAAGGCCATCGAGAACTGCGCCTACAAGGTGCCCTCGAAGCAGATGCGGCTCCAGACGATAGCCGACATAAAGCGCGTCAGGGCGACGCGCGACCCGGAGAAGACGAATGCCGCGCTGGTCGAGCTCTACAATGCCACGAAGGAGGGGCGGAACGTCGTTCGGGCCACGATCGAGGCCTCGAAGACAGGCGTGACGGTGGGGGAGACGGTGGGCGTCATCCGCATGGCCTACGGATATGGCTACGACCCGCTGAACCAGATACCGACTCCCGAGTTCATCGACAGTCTGCTTGGAGGCAAGTAGAAATGGCAGTCAAACAGGACATGATTCGCGTCGTCATCGGCAAGATAGGCTGCGACATCCACGAGCGAGGCGCTCTGGTGCTCGCCCGCGCCTTCAGGGATGCCGGCATGGAGGTCATCTACCTCGGCAGGTTCCAGAGCGCCGATGCCGTTGCCAAGACGGCCGTCGATGAGGACGCGAGCATCATCGCGCTGAGCGACCACACCGGCAGCATGCGGTACATCGCCGACCAGATGCTGGAGTCGTTGAAGAAGTACAAGGGCGAAGATATCCCCGTTATCGCCGGGGGCCTCATCGCCAAGAAGGACCTGCCCTACCTGGAGAAGCTCGGCGTCACCGGCAATTTCGGGCCGGGCACGCCGCTGCCGACGGTCATCGACCACGTCCGGAAGACGGTCGAGAATGCGAAGAAGGCCGCCGCTTCGAAGGCGTAGAGAGCGACTCGCCGGCGCGACTGAGACGAACGGAGTACGGAACGGACATGGCAAGCGAGAGACCGGCACGCCTGGAGAAGGGCTACGTCCAGGTCTACACGGGCAACTGCAAGGGCAAGACGACCGCCGCACTGGGGCTGGCGTTCAGAGCTATGGGCAGGGGCTTCAAGACGTATATCGGCCAATTCATGAAGGGACAGCAGTACGGCGAGCTTGAGTCGGCCCGGATGGTACAGCCGTACATCACCATCGAGCAGTTCGGCCGCGAGGGCTTCGTCCACGTCCAGAACCCGCCGGAGCAGGAGGACGTCGACCGGGCCGCGCGGGGCCTCGTCAGGTCGCGACAAGCGATGCTGTCGGGCGAGTACGACATCGTCATCTTCGATGAAATACTGACGGCGCACGCCTTCCACCTCATCTCCGTCGAGGAGATACTCGACCTGGTGAGGACGAAGCCCGAGCACGTCGAGGTCGTGTTCACCGGCCGGTATGCGCCGAAGGAAGTCATCGACGCGGCCGACCTCGTGACCGAGATGGCCGAGATAAAGCACTACTACCGGAAGGGCGTCATGGCCCGCGACGGCATCGAGCGCTGAGAAGCGCTGCGCCGGCGGCCTTCCAGAGCACCGAGAGAGAGACCTGAAAGTGGCGACAGGCAACTCACTGAGCCGTGAGACAGCAACCCTCATCGAGGACATGCTGCAGGGCAGCGCGCGCGCTCTGGCGCGGCTCATCACCATCGTGGAGCGGGACGACGAGGAGAGCTACCAGGTTCTGCGGCACATCACCCCAACGGGCAAGGCGCACCGCGTCGGCGTCACCGGACCTCCCGGCGCCGGCAAGAGCACCCTCGTCAACCGGCTGACGTCGTATGCGAGGCAGGACGAGCTGCACGTCGGCATCGTCTGCGCCGACCCGAGCAGCCCGTTCAGCGGCGGCGCCCTCCTGGGCGACCGCGTCCGAATGCAGCAGCACTACATGGACGAGGGCGTCCATATCAGGAGCATGTCGCTGCGCGGCAGCCTGGGCGGCCTGCCGGCCACCGTTCACGGCGTCATCAAGCTGATGGAGGCATTCGGCAAGGACTTCATCCTGGTGGAGACGGTCGGCGTCGGCCAGATGGAGCTGGATGTCATGGACAGCGTCGACACGGTTGTGGTCACGCTGGTGCCCGAGGCCGGAGACGAGATGCAGGCAATGAAGGCCGGGCTGATGGAGATAGCGGATATCTTCGTGGTGAACAAGTCCGACCGGCAGGGAGCCGACAGCATGGTCGTCGCCATCAAGAGCATGCTGAATCTCGTCATGCCACAGGGCGAGTGGAAGATACCGGTGCTGGCGACCCAGGCGGAGAACAACATCGGCGTCGAGGAGTTGTACCGGCGGATACGGGAGCACCGGCAGAAGGGCATCGACACCGGCAGTCTGGAGGAGCGGCGAGCCCGTCAGAGGGCCAACGAGCTGACCACGGTGCTCGAGAAGATGGTCGTCCAGGAGTTCATGAAGGCCGTTGGCGCCGACCGGCGTCTCGCCGAATACCTGCGCGACATGAACGAAGGCAAGCTCAGCCCCTACGCGGCGGCTGAGCAGATATACGGCATCATCGCGAAGAAGGAGTAGCGCCTTCGGGCGGTCGCTCCCAGCCCCACTCGCTCAGAGAAGCCCCTTCTGCCGCATGAACCAGAGGATGCCCGGGACGCGGAGGTCGAGTTCCACGCCCGCAGGCAAGTTGAGCATGAAGCGGTCGGCCTCGGCGACCGGCACCTTCACGACCTCTATCTCCTCGGCGTCCTCTCCGTCCGGTTTGCCCACGTACTCCACGTCCGGAGCGAAGAAGTGCATCGCCCTCGTGGGCGTGAGCGCGGCAGACAGAGGGGACAACATCAGCGGAACGACTGTCGTTGCCGCGTAGCCGGTCTCTTCGAGCAACTCTCGCCTGGCGGCGTCCTCCTCGCTCTCTCCGGCGAGGTCGGTCAGCCCGGCCGGGAATTGGATAACAAACGACTCGATGGCGGAGCGCCAGTTCCTCTCAAACAGCAGGCAGCCGTCCTTCGTCACCCCGATGATGACCACGGCGCCGCTGCCGTGTACGTTCGTGCGCTCCAGGGTCTCCCAGGTCCTCATGTTGCCGCTCTTCGTGACGAGGCTCTTCTCGACGATTCGGAGGTAGCGTCCTTCGAAGACGGTCTTTCTGCCGGTCACTCTCATGCGGGTTCTCCGTTCTCCTCTGCTGGACCGAAGCTCAGATGATACGCGATGACGCCCGCGGCTGCCAGCCTGGGGAATATGGGTGCAAGGTTCGAGGGTGCGAACGTGACACGTTCCGCCGACCCCGTGGATGCGATGTCCGAGTGCCGGGGCAGGGTTCTAACCCTGCCCCGGCGGTGGGTGTCGGTAACGGGCTCGCGCTTCGCTGTGGCGGTTGACGGCATCCCGCCCGACGGGAAAGGCATGCCTCTCCCCTACCGATAGGAGGCATCATGTCTGTCCCCGCGCGAGCGG
>CAZVCS010000147.1:0-3961 GCA_964625765.1 uncultured Dehalococcoidales bacterium
CTCCAGATGGAGTGCCAGCGGGGCGGGTCCTCATGCCGAGGGCCCGCCCCGGACGCAGTACAGGGGTCGCCATACGGGTGCAGGCAGGCCTGTATGAGAGTTCTGGTATAATGAATGCCGTTCGGTATGGAGAGCCGAACGTGGGGTCACGGATTATACGAGACGACACGCCGCTCGATTCAGTCCGACGACTATCTCCATCAGGGCGAATCATTGCATAGGCTCTTCCGGCTCCGGGTTTCTGTGAGCGGTAGGGCCCATCAGGGAAGATGACACTGTGGAAGTGTCTCCGTTGCGCTGTCTGGCACGGTAGTTCTCATACGATTCTGCTGTATCACGTCTGCTCAACGGAGGACTGAGGGCTGGTCGACTCGTCGGCTGCCTGACCCGGTCGTCTGGTGTGAAGCCGTGACTCCCGAACGAGGGTTGTGTACGCGTTTCGAGGAGAAGGAGGAACGATGGGTATCACGCAACGAAGGGGCATTCGCCTCGCTTTGAGTCTCATGGTCGTCGTCGCGCTACTCGGCATGTCTGCTGTGCTGACGGGTTGCAACGGCGAGGGTACGAATGGTGGGACGTCTTCAGGCGAGTCGGAGCCGATCAAGATCGGATGGACTCCGTGGGACGATGCGATCTCCGTGACCTATCTGTGGGAGAACATCCTTGAGTCCGAAGGGTATGAGGTCGAGCTTTCGCAACTCGATATCGCCCCCATCTACGCCGGTGTGGCCACGGGTGACCTGGATCTGTACCTCGATGCATGGCTGCCGCTCGCACACGGTGACTATGCGAACGAGTACGACGAGTCCTGGGAGTACCTTGGCATCTGGAATGACAATGGTGTTCAGGGCCTGGCGGTTCCGGACTACGTGGAGGGCATCTACTCGATCGAGGATCTGGTGGGTAACGCCGACATGTTCGATGGCCGGATCGTCGGCAACGAGCCGGGCGGTGGCGTGTTCCGTCTAGTGAAGGAAGAAGTGATCCCGGGTTACGGCCTTGAGGACTACACCCTGGTCGAGGGCTCTACGGCTGCCATGCTCGCGGAGCTCGACCGCGCCGTCCGCAACGAGGAGCCGATCATCATCATCATGTGGCACCCCCACTGGGCGTACGAGGTCTATCCGCTGCGCGATCTGGAAGACCCCAAGGGCCTTGTGAGTGTTCCCGATGAGATCCACGTCGTGGCGCACGAGGGCTTCAGCACGGAATACCCCGAGGTGGCGGAGTGGCTCGGCAACTTCGAGATGACTGACGAACAGATCGCCGAGCTCATCAACGTCGTCATGAACGAATACGGTCAGGGCCAGGAGGCAGAGGCCATCGAGGCCTGGCTCGCTGAGCCGGATAACCGGGCGCTTGTCGACGGTTGGCTCGGCAAGTGACGTACGAAGAGCCGCTGCGCCGAACTGTCGGGATGACTGGATAGGATCTGCAGATATCCGCAGATTGCGGCTGTCGGGAGTAGCGGTATGACCGAGCGGGGCGGTTCGTGGACGTCCGGGTGGACTCTTCCATCCAGGTGTTCGGCCGCCCCGTCGGCACACCCCGGTGATGGTGCTCCTGCCGGGCTGCATCATTGGTCGTGCGGAAGCCGTTGATCTCCGCGTTCATTCTGATTGTCGACGCTTCCGATCGGCAATCAGGGAACAATTACAACCGGATGCGAATGTCACACGATCGTGCGCGTGCGCAGGATTCTTCTTGCCGCAAGTCGCCGGAGGTCGGGCCATACGTTGTCAGCTGTGGCATTCAGGGAGGTACTGATGTGGGCCTAGTAGAAGTCAAGAACGTCTACAAAGTGTTTGGCGCCAAAGCGGACGCCGCAGTGAAGATGCTGCAGGACGGGGGCACGCGGGAGGAGGTCGCCGAGGCCACCAACACCGTTCCCGCCGTCATCGATGCGTCGTTCTCGATCGAGCGAGGCGAGATCTTCGTCGTCATGGGTCTCTCGGGCTCCGGCAAGTCAACGCTCGTGCGGTGTCTCAATCTGATGCACCCGCCAACCAGCGGGTCGGTGATCATCGACGGGCGCGACATCGTGTCGCTTTCCCCGGTGGAGCTGCGGGCGCTTCGTGCCGAGAAGGTCAGCATGGTGTTCCAGCACTTCGGGCTCTTTCCGCATCGCACCGTGCTGGACAACGCTGCGTGGGGCCTTGAGGTTCGCAAGGTGCCCGTCGAGGAGCGGCGCGCACAGGCGAAGGAAGCGCTCGGACTCGTGGGTCTTGCCGGATGGGAGGACTCCTATCCCGGAGAGCTCTCTGGCGGTATGCAGCAACGCGTAGGACTGGCCCGTGCGCTCGCCACTGATGCGGACGTGCTCTTGATGGACGAGGCATTCTCGGCGCTCGACCCGCTTATCCGGAGCGAGATGCAGGAGCAGCTGGTCAGTCTGCAGCAGGACCTGCAGAAGACGATCGTCTTCATCACGCACGATCTCAACGAGGCGATGTTCCTCGGTGACCGGATCGCCATCATGAAGGACGGCCGGATTGTTCAGATCGGCACCACCGAGGAGATACTGCAGGAACCCGCGGACGACTATGTGCGCGCGTTCGTGCAGGACGTGGACCGCTCACGGGTGCTCACTGCCGGAGCGGTTATGGAGGAGCCGGTCGGTGTCATTCTGCAGCGCGAGGGTCCCTCGGCCGCACTTCGTGAGATGCGACTCCGCCAGACGGGCAGTCTGCTCATCGTCGATAAGCAGAAACGACTCGTGGGTGCTGCCACCGATGAAGATGTCGTCCGAATCGTCCGCTCCGGGGAGCGGACGCTCGAACACATCATTCCGGCCGACCAGGTGTCACAGGTCTCGCCGGACACACCACTCGTTGACTGTCTCGTGCCGTCAGCGGAGAGTCGTCTGCCTCTTGCGGTCGTGGATGAGCGCGGCAAGCTCGTCGGCGTTATTCCACGAGTGACCTTGCTCAACGCTCTCGGTGGTATCAGCGCGGGCGAGAATGGCACCACGCCGCAGCCTGAGGTCTCCACCGGAGTCGGCCAAGATGTCTCCCACGGAGAGGCGGTGGTGTGATGGATCTCACCGAGTACCGGATTCCCGTCGGGGACTGGATCGATACGGCCATTGATTGGATGACCGACAATCTTGAGTGGCTGTTCGACGCTATCTCCGCCTTCGTCGGCGCACTCATCGATGGTCTTGCGACTGTGCTGCTCACACCTTCGGCGCTCATCGTCCTGGTTATCGCAGCCGTGCTGGCGTTCTTTGTAAAAGGATGGAAGTTCGCGATCTTCACCGCGGTCTCATTCGCTTTCATGGCGATGATGGGACAGTGGAATCAAGCGATGTCTACACTCTCGCTGGTGCTTGTATCGAGTGCCATAGCCATCATCATCGGCGTACCCCTCGGCATCGGCGCAGCGCGCAATGAGCGCTTCAGCGCGACGCTCCGGCCAGTGCTCGACCTGATGCAGACGATGCCGTCGCTTGTGTATCTGATTCCTGCCATCATCTTCTTCGGCATCGGCGGGGTTCCGGGAGCAGTGGCGACGGTGGTCTTCGCTATGCCGCCAGCTGCGCGCCTCACCGAACTTGGTCTGCGCCAGGTGGATCCCGAGGTGGTTGAGGCGGGCGCGGCCTTTGGCGCGAAACCGTTCAAGATCCTGACCCGGGTTCAGTTGCCGCTGGCCCTGCCAACGATCATGGCGGGCGTCAATCAGGTGATCATGCTCGCATTGTCGATGGTGGTCATCGCCGGCATGGTGGGCGCAGGGGGACTTGGCGCCGTCATCTTCTACGGCATCACGCGGCTCGATGTGGGATTGGGCTTCGAAGGTGGCCTCAGCGTCGTGATCATGGCGGTCTTCCTGGACCGGATGACTTCCGCGCTCGGTAACCGTGCCTCCAAGCGAGTCTCACACTGACAGCACGTGCTGGAAACAACAGGGGCGGGTCCTCATGCCGAGGGCCCGCCCCGGACGTTCTCGGGGTATCCGGGCA
>CAZVCS010000148.1:0-3863 GCA_964625765.1 uncultured Dehalococcoidales bacterium
CTGATGTTCTTCTTCGGTCTCCTCGGCTTCTACATGGAGCGAAACGGCATCCCGCTGCCTCCGCTCGTGCTGGCGATGATACTGGGACCGCTCATCGAGAGGAACCTGCGGCTCGGCCTGATGCAGACGGGCGGCAGTCTGCTGCCGTTCTTCACGAGGCCGATTTCCTTCGTGGTGATAGTGGCGATCCTCCTGTTCCTCTTCTGGAACAAGCTATCCCCGCTCGCCGGCAGACTCCGCAAGAAGGGCGGCACTGCGTAGCCACAAGCCCCCATCGTCCGAGAGGGCGTCCTTGACAGGCGTATCGCCACTTTCCTGCACGCACGCTGTTTTCTCGACGCTGTTTCAAGCAGCTCCAGACGGACGGCCAGGCATGGACCGCGCCTGAGGCTGGACTGCAGCAGCTTCCGCAGGCATAATCACCCAGGCGAGTAGAATCGCCAAGGAGGTCAACGTGGGAGACAAGTACCCTAAGTTCAAGGCGGCGGCCGTACAGACGTCGCCGGTGTTCCTCGATAGGGACGCCACAGTGGACAAGGCCTGCGGGCTCATCCAGGAGGCCGGCCGCAACGGTGCGAAGCTCGTTGCGTTCCCTGAGACCTTCGTGCCGGGCTACCCCTACTGGATATGGCTCGATTCGCCCCTGAAGCACGATGAGCTGTTCGTGCGGCTGTTCGAAGAAGCGGTGGAGATACCCAGTCCCGCGACCGACGCGCTATGCCGGGCAGCGAAGGCCGCCGATACTTACGTGGTGATGGGCATCAACGAGAAAGTGTCCACAAACATGGGCACCATGTGGAACACGAACCTCGTCATCAGCCGCGAGGGCACGATCCTGGGGAAGCACGCCAAGCTGGTGCCAACCTTCGCCGAGAAGATGATCTGGTCCCGGGGCGACGGCTCCGGCATGAAGGTGTGGAAGACGGATATCGGCAATCTGGGCACGCTCGCCTGCGGAGAAAACAGCAACACACTGGCCAGGTACGCCCTGCTGGCGATGGGAGAGCAGGTCCACGTGGCGAACTACCCCTCCATCGGCCTCGGCTCCAAGCTGGGGCAGAACACGTGGATACAGTTCAGGGCTGGTGCACACTCGCTTGAAGGCAAGTTGTTCACAATCGTATCGACCAGCAGCATCAACCAGGAGATGGTGGACATGCTGGGCACCACAGAGGACAAGCGCCGGTTCATGACTTCGGCCAACCCGTTCAGCGCCATCTACGGTCCGAACGCCGAGGTGCTGGCAAGCCTCGAAGGGGAAGACGGTATCATCTACGCGGACATCGATATCGAGCTGGAGATAGCTCGCAAGCAGTGGCACGACATCATCGGGCACTACAACCGTTTCGATGTGCTGTCGCTGAACCTGAACACCGACGCCGACGAGCCGCTGAAGCTCCGAACCAGCCGGCCATCCGCTCCGGATGCCGGCCCCGTGGATGCAAGCAGCGCCATGGCGAAGTTGCTGGAGCAGAACCAGGCGGACCTGCGGGAGTTGCGGCAGGCGGTGGACTCCCTTGCCCGGCGGCTCGGTCAGGAAGGCAAGTAGCAGCGCAGCCCGCAGGTTTGATTGAAATTGGGAGGCCGGGCCGATGTCCGTCCGGCCTCTCGTCTGTTCCGGCTCAGGGTGCTGGCCCCGTTCCACGGTCCCTTGCCGGCGCCATCCGCTACTTCTTGTCTATCTTGAGGACGCCGCCCTTACCCAGGTGCTCGTCGGCGATCTCGCGGATGACGACAATGACAATCTCGGCCGGCACCTTGTAGTTCTTGACCACGGCGTCGGTGATGTCCTTCACCAGCCCGCGCTTCTGTTCGATGGTCCTGCCTGCCGATGCTTCCACCGTTACGATAGGCATGCTCTCATTCCTCCCTCAGTCCGGCCTTGCGACAATGCCGTCGTGAATAGTATCACTGTGAGTGCACGGTGACATCACGCGCGGCGCGACGCGGCGCCGCAGTAGACGAGCCGCATTGCCGGCCGGACCGGCCGGCAAACCACGGCCGGAGAGGCTTCGTCCCTCTCCGGCCGCGAACCTACCCCTGCGCGACGTCTCGCAGAAGCTCATACTACGACCGCGCAAGGTCGAAGCGGTCCAGGTTCATCACCTTGCTCCAGGCAGCTACGAAATCGCGCACGAACTTCTCCCCGGCATCCTGACATGCATAGACCTCGGCCAGGGCCCGGAGCTGCGAGTTCGAACCGAAGATGAGGTCCACACGCGTGGCAGTCCACTTGAGTTCGCCTGTTGCGCGGTCTCGCCCCTCGAACAGCTCTCTCTTGTCCGTGGATGCACTCCAGACCGTTCCCATATCCAGCAGATTCACGAAGAAGTCGTTGGTCAGCGTCTCAGGCCGGTTCGTGAAGACTCCGTGCTTCGACTGTTTGTAGCTGGCATTGAGAACGCGCATGCCGCCCACGAGCACCGTCATCTCGGGTGCAGTCAGGGTCAACAACTGCGCTTTGTCGACCAGCAATTCTTCGGCCGGCACGGCGAAGCGGGTCTTCTGGTAGTTGCGGAAGCCGTCGGCAACCGGTTCGAGCACGGCGAAAGAGGCCGCATCGGTCTGCTCCTGTGATGCGTCCATCCGTCCCGCCGCGAAAGGCACTGTTACCTTGTAGCCGGCATTCTTCGCGGCCCGCTCCACTGCGGCGCAACCGGCCAGAACGATGAGGTCAGCCAGTGACACCCTCTTGCCGTCCGACTGTGCGCTGTTGAACGTGCTCTGGATGCCCTGCAACGTCTTGAGCACCTTTGCCAGTCTCGCGGGTTGGTTCACTTCCCAGTCCTTCTGAGGCGCGAGGCGGATGCGGGCGCCGTTGGCGCCACCGCGCCTGTCCGAGCCGCGGAAAGTCGATGCCGACGCCCAGGCAGTCGAGACAAGCTCGGAAACGGAGAGGCCGGACGCCAGTATCTTGCGCTTGAGAGCGGCGATGTCCCGTCCGTCAACCAGCTTGTGGTTGACCGCGGGTATCGGGTCCTGCCAGATGAGTTCTTCGGTGGGGACCTCTGGACCGAGGTAGCGGGTTCTCGGGCCCATGTCCCGGTGTGTCAGCTTGAACCACGCACGGGCGAACGCGTCCGCGAACTGGTCAGGGTGCTCCATGAAGCGCCGCGAGATCTTCTCGTAGATGGGGTCAAATCGCAGGGACAAGTCCGTGGTCAGCATAGTGGGCTGGTGACGCTTCGACGGGTCGTGCGCATCCGGCACGGTACCAGCGGCGGCGTCGCCCTTCGGCTTCCACTGGTGGGCGCCGGCCGGGCTCTTCGTCAGCTCCCATTCGTTGCCGAATAGTATCCGGAAGAAATTGCGGCTCCACTTCGTCGGGGTGTTGGTCCAGGTGACTTCCAGACCGCTGGTGATAGTGTCTCCCCCTTTGCCCGTGCCGAAGCTGCTCCTCCATCCAAGCCCCTGTTCCTCGATGCCGGCGGCTTCCGGCTCCGGCCCGACGTGCTTCGCGTCGCCGGCGCCATGCGTCTTGCCGAAGCTGTGGCCGCCGGCGATGAGGGCCACCGTCTCCTCGTCGTTCATGGCCATGCGGGCGAATGTCTCGCGTATGTCCCTTGCCGCCGCAATCGGATCCGGGTTGCCATTCGGGCCTTCCGGATTGACGTAGATCAGACCCATCTGTACCGCAGCGAGCGGATTCTCGAGGCTTCGGTCGCCTGAGTAGCGCTTGTCGTCCAACCACTTCTGCTCGGCGCCCCAGTAGACGTCCTCCGGCTCCCAGATGTCCTCGCGCCCGCCGGCGAACCCGAACGTCTTGAATCCCATCGATTCCAGGGCGACGTTGCCGGCCAGTATCATGAGGTCAGCCCAGGAGATCTTCCGGCCATACTTCTGCTTGACAGGCCAGATGAGCC
>CAZVCS010000149.1:0-3833 GCA_964625765.1 uncultured Dehalococcoidales bacterium
GATGCCGTATTTCTCGGCGACCTTGTCCAGGGCGTCGAGCATGTCGGGGATGGCCGCCGGGGGAACGGTGACGTCGAGGGCGTCGCACACCTTCGACTTCACGGCGTTGCCGACCTCGCTGCGAATCTTCAGGATGGTCGTCTGCTCCGCGCTGGTCTCAGCCATCAGGACGTCAACCGCGCCGTTCTTCTCGGCGATGGACGAGATCTGCTCGCACATGCCGTAGAGCTGGTCCTCGTTGGACTCTGCCATGATGATGATGATCTGCGCAGTGCCCTGCTTCGCGGGCCAGGTCATGTTCACGTGCTTCGCTGTCATCTCCATCAGCGACTTCTCGGTGTACTCGATTGCCATCGGGATGACGCCTGCCTGGAGTATCTTGGGGACCATGCCGATGGCCGCCCGGCGGTCATCGAACGAGACGACCAGCGTGGCGGTCGCGCCGAACTTCGGGTAGAGCCGCATCGTGGCCTTCGTGATGATGCCGAGTATGCCCTCGGAGTCGATGATGAGGTGCATCAGGTCAAGGCCGGTGTTGTTCTTCAGCAGCTTGCCGCCCATGGTCACGATCTCACCGGTGGGCAGTACGACCTCGAGACCCTTGACGTAGTTGCGGACGACGCCGTACTTCACGGCGCGCGTGCCGCCGGCGTTGCAGGCGATCATGCCGCCCACCTGCGCGCCTTCGTCACCGGGGTGAGGCGGGAAAAGCAGGTCGCTCGCCTCCACCGACTTCAGCAGGTGCTCGAGGGTCACGCCTGCCTCGGCCACGACCATCATGTTCTCTTTGTCGACCTCGATGACCTTGTCGAGGCGCTCAAGAGACAGGACGATGCCGTCCTTCGTGGGGACTGCGGCGCCGACCAGGCCCGTCCCGCCGCCGCGCGGGTAGACGGGTGTCTTCTCCTTGTTGGCGAGCTTCAGGACCTCAGAGATTTCCTTCGCATTCGCGGGTTTCACCACGACGACGTTGTCCGCGGGTTTCGGGAGCACGCCGAGATACGTCTCGTCGGCCAGGTAGCCCGTGATCTGGTCGCGCGCTGTCACGACCCAGTCGTCGCCAACGATACGCTTCAGGGCATCAACGTTGATCATGCCGGTTCCTCCTTACTGTGTGAATAGAAATGCTCGTCCGTTCCGCACGTGAGATTGCGGCTGTGGCCGGACGTACACGCATCCTGCGCATCATGGCTGAGGTCGAGACCCTGAAAGGGCGGGGGTGCCTGCGGCGTGACGCCGCCGGACTCGCGGGTCGCCAACCGCCGGTATAGTAGCGTTTTTCGGCCGGTCTTTTCAATACGGCGTTCGCGGGGGACACGTCTGGCCACGGGAGGTGGCGTTGTTCGTGAAGTGCCGCGGGCAGTCGATGCCGCGGAGATGGTGGCCATGACGTGGAGAGGGGGGCCGTCCATGCCCCCCTCTCTCTCGTGCGATGGGCTAGAACTTGATCATCTGGTGAGGCAGCCAGAGGATGATGTCCGGGAAGGTGATACAGAGGGCCATACCCGCCATGATGATGATGACGAAGGGTATGACACCCCGGATGATGTGCCCGGTCTCCATGCCCCACTCCGGCGGCGCCATGCCCTTCAGGTAGAAGATGGCGTACGCGAATGGCGGAGTCAGGAAGGACATCTGCAGGTTGACGCAGATCATCATGGCGAACCAGAGCTGGTCGAACCCGAGCGCCTCGCCGATGGGCGTCACCAGCGGGATCATGACGAAGAGGATGCCGATCCAGTCGATGAACATGCCCAGGATGAAGATGATGAACATGGTCAGGGCGAAGACGCCCCACTTGCCGCCTGGGGCCGCCAGAAGTATCGCGCTCACGGCGTCGCCGCCACCCAGGCGCAGGAACACGCCGGTGAACATGCTGGCGCCGACGCCGACGGCCATGGCCATCGCGCCGATGCGCAGTGTGTCTCTGGACGCACTCTTGAGCAGGTCCCAGGTGAACCTGCGGTAGATGACCGCCAGCAGAGTGGAAGCTACGCAGCCGACGGCGGCGGCCTCGGTTGGCGTAGCAATGCCGAAGAAGATGGTGCCGAGCACGGCGAGGATGATGAAAGCCGGTGGCAACAGACCTTTCGTCAGCGCGATGAGCTTGGTGCCGAGCGGGATGTTCAACTCTTCGGTTGACGGCACGGGCGCGACGGACGGTTTCACAATGGCCAGGATGATGATGTAGACGATGTACAGGCCGGATAGCAGGAATCCCGGCATGAACGCTCCCATGAAGAGCTTGCCGACGGATATCTGGGCCATCGGACCGTAGATGACGAGCATGATGGACGGCGGAATGAGGATGCCGAGTGTGCCGCCGGCGCAGATGCAGCCTGCGGTGAGCTCCTTCTGGTAGCCGCGCTTCAGCATCGTCGGTGCGGCGATGAGGGCCATGGTGGTGACGGAAGCTGCAACGACGCCTACGCAGGCGGCGAGGACGGTGCCCATGAGAATCGTGCCGATGGCGAGGCCGCCACGGACGCCGCCGAAGGTGGTGAGGATGCCGTCGTAGAGCTTCTCAGCCGCCCCTGACTTCTCCACCATGATGCCCATGAAGACGAAGAGGGGTACGGCCAGGAAGGTGTAGTTGTAGAGCTGTCCGAGAACGCGGAGGTGCAGAATCTTGAATACCGCTGGCCCAAGGGTAACAAGGCCGACCAGAAGACCGACTGCGCCCAGAGCGTAGAACAGCGGGTAGCCGAGGAGCACTCCTATGAGGAGTCCTCCGAACATGATGAGGACGACAGCAAGAGGGCTAAGCTGGAGGTCTACCATGGCTGCTTGCCCCCCTTGGCGAGCACCAGTACGTCCTTCAGAAACGTGGCGATGCCCTGCAGCAGCAGAAGGATGATGCCGACCGAGATGGCCGTCTTGTACGGCCAGGTGATCGGAGACCAGGCCGACATGTTGTCTACCTGGTTGGTCGAGAGCGCAAATAGCGCGTCCTGCGCGAACAGTCTGGTGAGGATAGAGAAGAGGGGGAAGAAGAAGAGAACCGTGAACACCACCTCGAGCAGTGCGCGCACCTTGAGCGGCAGTTTCACCCAGATGATGTCCACCCGCACGTTGGCGTTGATGCGGTGGTTATTGGCGAGTCCGAGCGCGATGAAGGCGGCGCCCAGCATCTGAGTCGTCGCCCACACCCACGTCGTGGGGGAATTGAGGACGTAGCGCATGAAGACCTCGTACGTGGTTGTGAGGATGATGGCCACTATCAGCCACTTCGAGAACTCCGATACCTGCTCGTTCAGCTTGCCTACGCCCTCGTACAGCTTGCGGATTGCAGTCATCTTGTTCTTACTCCAGTGCAGGGGGCCCCGGCCTGGCCGGGGTCCCCTGCCCATGTTCAGGAGATTCGGAAGCTACTCAGCGTAGTCGAACAGGCTGTAGCTCGGGGCGACCTGCTGGGTCTGGCGACGAATCGTCTTGAAGAACTTGGTCTGGTGGTCGAAGACCGTCGCAAAGGTCGCATCCTGGGCTGCGTACTTCTCGCAGATGGCCAGGCCGGCCCTGGCTATCTGTTCCTGGGTCTCATCCGACAGGGTGACGACCTCGCTGCCATACGCCTCGTAGTCGTTCATGGCGACGCCGTCGTCATAGAGCATGCTGAGGAAGTGGTCGATTACTGCCGTCTTCCAGGTCGACGCGAAGGCCGTCTGCAGATTGCCGGGCAGAGCGTTCCACGCGTCCTTGTTGGTGAGCACATAGCTCAGGTAGCCGGGAGAGTGGATGCCGGGGACGCCGACGTACTTCGTGATCTCCTGGAAGCCCATCGGCCAGTTCTGCGCGGGCGGGCAGTACTCGAAGGCATCGATGACGCCGCGCTG
>CAZVCS010000150.1:0-3763 GCA_964625765.1 uncultured Dehalococcoidales bacterium
CTCTTCCAGGTAACCTGACTGCCACAACTGCTCGCACAGAGAGAACACCTCCGGCCTGGAGAGGTGTTTCAGCTCAACGAAGTACGTCCTGGCCACCGCCGTAACCAGCGTCGTCTTCACCCCGTGGAGAAGGACAGCCTCCTTGAAGAATCGCGTACCGCTCGCCCGCGTCTGCTCGTCAGAGCCGGCTTTCAACTCGTCGCGAACCCTGCTGATGATGTCGTCCATGCTGTTCATGCCTCCCGGCAACAGGAAAAGTCCCGTGTCGACCGGCGGGCTGCCGGAGGCGACGGGAGTACACACCTTGTGTGTCCTACGCTAGCACACCATGCGACTTCCGCGTCAACGGAGTCTCGCCGCCCGTCATCGCGCAGACCGTGCGGCACGTCGCCATCTCTCGGTAAATGAAGTCACTGGCGCTGTGCGTCTCGTCGTGGTACGCTGGACAGTCGTTTTGGCCGCGGGAAGTCGTAGATAGGGAGGCACATTTCTTATGGACAACGAGGCGTTGCGCACTGCGCTTCTCAGGGCGGTGTGGGCGGAGGTGGATCTGGACGCCATCGAACACAATGTCCGGAGAATCCTCGAGTTCACCGGACCGACCGTACGCCTGTATGCCGCCCTCAAGGGCGATGGCTACGGCCACGGCTGTGTGCAAGTTGCCCGTTCGGTGGTCGAGGCCGGAGGTCACGGGCTGGCCTTCGCGAATCTCAACGAGTGCATACAGGTTCGGGAGGCCGGACTGACCGCACCCATCCTCCTCTACGCAGGCACGCCTGCCTACCTCGCGGAGACAATGGTCCGCTACCGCATCACGCCGACGGTCACAGACCCCGATGCAGCGGCCGAACTCAGTCAGCGCGTCCCAGACGGATTTGGAGTGTTCTTCAAGGTCGACTCAGGACTCGACAGGGCCGGAGTCTACGCCGAGGATGCTCTGCCAGCAATTCAGGCCATCGCACGATTGCCCCACCTCAGGCTTGAGGGCGTGTACACTCACTTCCACTCGGGCAGCGGCTCCGACGAGTATGTGCGCTGGCAGTTCGCACGATTTGCCGACTTCCTGAGGCAACTCGACGACAGCGGAATCCACGTGCCGACCAGACTTGCTGCCAGCTCACCGTTCATTGCTATGCACCCCGAGATGCATCTCAACGCGATCGACCCCGGCCAACTCGTCCTGGGCATTCCAATCGGGAAGGAAGCCGAAGGTACCCTTGACCTGCGTCCGGCGATTCAGGCCGTCAGGACGACCATCGTCCAGATACGCGAACCGAAGGAGCGAGGCCGGTTCGCCGAGGAAGCCATGTTCGATGCCTCCCGCGCGAAGCGCTTCGGCCTCCTGCCGCTCGGCTGGGGCGATGGCCTTCACGCAGGGTACGGAAACGGAGGACCGGCACTGGTCAGAGGCACACGAACAACGGTGCTCGGTCCCGTTCACTATGAGCACAGCCGCGTGGACCTGACCGACTGTCCCGAGGCTAGACGAGGTCGTTCTCCTCGGCCGCCAGGGAGCAGAGCGCATCACTATCGACGAGGTTGCACGGCACTGCGGTATCCAGTCGCCGCAGGTCGCCGGCAATCTCTCGAAGTACATGCCGGTGGTGTACTTCAGACGGGGAGAACCGTGTGCCGTCGTGGCGCCTTGTCGAGCGTCGTTGCCCGGCTTCGCTGACTAGAGCTTGCCTAGCTCGTCCAGCAACTGCAGCACACGGAACGACTCGGACAGTCCGGGCGTGCCTCCCATGGCCGTCGCAACCGCCAGCGTCTCGAGAATCTCTTCTTTGGTCGCGCCTGCCTGAATCGCGAGCATCGTCTGGCCGACGATGCAGTACTTGCAGCCTGCGCGAAGGCCGACGGTGAGGCCCATGAGTCGCTTGACCTTGGTGCTGAGGACGCCCTCCTTGTAGGCCTCCCCCGTGAGGGCGTTCTTGATGCCCACCAGTTCGGGCATTGCCGCCTGACTCCTGTCCCTGAGCTTCAGGTACTCGTTCCAGACTGCGAGTTGGCTCTCCATCTCTGTGTTCCCTCCTGTCGCACGACGACGGACTCAATACTATTACCACAACGGGATTCGCCGGCCGTTCGTATCGCCGCGAGAACCAGTGACAAGTGTGGAACTGCCATGGACGCGGATGCCCGATTGCCCACGCATATCATGGCCTCGTCACCACACTGCAGCCGCCACAAAGGCGGTGCTGCCCTGTCGGGCACGCTATCCCGCCTACGCCGGCGGAACAGCCATCTGCAGCGAGACCCAGAAGGAACACAGCGGTGTCAGGAGCACCAGGAGCGCCGCGTGGAGAACGAGGTAGAAGACTACGAGGGCGATGACCAGGCGGCATCTCCCGACGGTCTCCTCCCGCCTCGCCCGAGCGACCAGTGTCACGAGTGCCCAGGCCAGACCGAGACACACCGCGCCGACGGCAGGATAGAAGTAGAAGACGTAGCTCATCCGGTCCGTGATGAGGCTGAGCGGTATCCACGCCAGATAGGCGAAGCTGAACCATGAGATGCTGAACAACCCCACCTGGTTGCCCTGCCGCGCAATAGCAAACATGCAAACCATCGTCGGGATAATGAGTGCGCCGATGGTGAAACTGACGACTGCAACATACTGCGGGTCCCAGTAGTACGGCATGACCGTTGGCCGCAGCACCCAGGCCCAGGGCCGGCTCGCGTACAGGTTTGCGTAGTCAGTGAAGGTGATGCTCCGGCTGACGCTGAGTATCTCCCGCACGCGTCCGAACGGTTCGTACAGCTCGCCTGTCAGCAGGTAGTCCAGAAGAGGCAGAAGCAGGAAGAAGAGGAGCGGCGCGACCGACAGCGAGACGACGAACCGAGCCGGTCGGTCTCTCCGCGAGAGGAGCCAGTGCAGCATCACAGCAAGCACGCCCAATCCGCCGGTGAGCTTGGTAAGCGTGCTGAGGGCGAACATGCCGGCCGAGGGCACGACATTTCCACGCAGGTAGAGCCAGAAGCCGGCCAGCATGAACGTGACGCTGAACACGTCCAGCATCGCGATTCCTGCCTGCACGAAAGAGAGATTCTCGAAAGCAAACAGGAATGTAGCTACGAAGGCGGTGATGGGCGACATGCCGAGGCGGCCGCAGATGAGGTGAAAGAACACGATACCGATGGCGCCGAAGAGAACCGGGAAGAGTCGCCAGCCGGTGGGGTTATCGCCTAAGAGACGGATGCCTGACGCGATAATGAGCTGTCCCAGCGGAGGGTGCTCAGGCCGGAGTTCTCCCTCGCCGGCGACGACTGCACGAGCATCATTGACGTAGTACACCTCGTCGACCATCAGGTCGTTCGGCTGCTCGATGATACTGACGTGCATCGCCAGATTGGCGGCTACCAGAAGCACCAGTCCCGAGTACCGCCACCGAACGACTCGCAGCAGGCGGCGTATGAACGCGGTCATCTCAGCATGCACATGCGGTCTCCGCACGGTCCCTGCTCACCGCGTGTTGCCGCTCCGGCCGCGACAGGCGTGCCCGCGCGTCCTGTGAGGTACAACCTTGCCACGCCGGAATTATGCCATCGCACTCGCCGCCAGGTCACTACCCCGCGAATCGGCGCGGCCGTCTCGCCACGCCGGCACGCCGCGACAGCACGCACCCTGCGGCACGCAAGCGTCAGCGCAGATTTGACGATTCGAGGACCACAGAGTAGCCTGCGGATGAGCGTGACGGAAACGGCGCGGCGTCAGCAACCACCCGCAGACGGGCATCACGCGTGGACCAGAACGATGAGACGG
>CAZVCS010000151.1:0-3756 GCA_964625765.1 uncultured Dehalococcoidales bacterium
GCGCGCATGTAAAGCCGAAGCCGATATAATGAACCGCGCCTATGCTGAGGCCGTCGAGCGCATCGAGGAACTGGCCCGCCGGCTCGAAGAACCGCTCGGGCCCGAACGGCGCACCGCAACGCCGCATCTCCCGGATGCCGCGCCGGCATCCAACTTCACGAGGGATGGCTTCGAAGCAGGCGTCGTCGCGGCGAAGGAGTTCATCGCCGCGGGAGAGGCTATCCAGGTCGTCCTCTCACAGCGGCTCAGCCGCCCGACGTCCGCTCAGCCGTTCGACATCTACCGCGCACTGCGCAGCATCAACCCCTCGCCGTACATGTTCTACCTGGACTGCGGCGGCTTCCAGCTCGTCGGCGCATCTCCGGAGATACTTGTCCGGGTCGAGGATGGAAAGGTGATGACGCGCCCGCTTGCGGGCACGCGGCGGCGCGGCAGGACGCAGGAAGAGGACCTCGCGCTCGAGGCTGAACTGCGCAGCGACGAGAAGGAGCGCGCCGAGCACATCATGCTGGTCGACCTCGGCCGCAATGACATCGGCCGTGTGAGCGAGCCCGGCTCGGTCGAGGTTCGCGACCTCATGGATGTCGAGCGCTACTCGCACGTCATGCACCTGGTGACGCATGTCGAAGGCCGGCTTCGGGAGGACCTGACGGCATTGGACGCGCTGCGGGCCTGCTTCCCGGCAGGCACCGTTTCGGGCGCGCCAAAGGTACGGGCGATGGAGCTCATCGCGGAGCTCGAGCACGACCGGCGCGGCCCGTATGCCGGAGCCGTCGGCTACCTCTCGTTCTCCGGCGCCATGGACATGGCCATCACCATCAGGACCATCGTGATGTCCGGCGGTGTGGCATACGCACAGGCGGGGTGCGGGCTCGTGTACGACAGCGTGCCAGCGAACGAGTACGAGGAGACACTGAACAAGGCCGGGGCGCTGCTGAAGGCGATAGCCCTGGCCGAGACCGCCAGGAAGGCACAGGAGGCAGACTATGCTGCTGCTCATCGATAACTACGACAGCTTCACCTACAACCTGTACCAGTACCTCTGCGAGCTGGGGCAGGAAGTCGTCGTCGTACGGAACGACGAGACCACGGTCGACGAGATCGCGGCACTGGCTCCCGAGCGCATCGTTGTCTCGCCGGGCCCATCAAACCCGGAGCACGCGGGCATCTCGAACGACGTCATCCGCCGCTTCGGTCCGCACACGCCCATCCTGGGAGTGTGCCTCGGGCACCAGTGCATCGGCTACAGCTACGGCGGCATCGTCGACCGTGCGCCCGAGGTGCGCCACGGCAAGACGTCCGCCGTCTACCACGACGGCGCGGCGCTCTTCTCCGGCTTGCCCAACCCGCTCTCGGCCATCCGCTACCACTCGCTCGTCGTCGAGCGCGAAGGGCTGCCGGATTGCCTCAAGGTCACCGCGTGGACAGCGGATGGCCTCATCATGGGGCTGCAGCACAAGGAGTACCCCGTCCAGGGCGTGCAGTTCCACCCGGAGTCGTTCATGACTCAGTCGGGAAAGGAGCTGCTGCGTAACTTTGTCGAAGGAGCAGGCAGATGATACGGGAAGCGATTGCGGAGATAGTCGCCGGGCGTTCACTCAGGACCGAGGAGGCCGCCCGGGTCATGGATGAAGTGATGCAGGGCGAGGCCACGGCGTCCCAGATAGCCGCGTTTGCCGTGGCGCTCTCCATGAAAGGTGAGACGCCCGACGAGATGGTCGGACTGGCAAGGACGATGCTCGCCAACGCAGTCCACATCGACCCCGGGGCCGAACTGGACACCTGCGGCACAGGCGGGGACGGCTCGCACAGCTTCAACATCTCGACGGCCGCCGCCTTCGTCGCGGCGGGAGCCGGCGTGAGAGTGGCCAAACACGGCAATCGCGCCATGAGCAGCAGGTGCGGCAGCGCGGACGTGCTGGAGGCGCTCGGCGTCCGGCTGGATCTGAAGCCGGCGGAGGTGGAGCGCTGCATCCGGGAGGTCGGCATCGGCTTCCTCTTCGCTCCGGCCTTTCATCCCGCCATGCGCCACGCCAGTGCGCCTCGACGTGAGGTCGGCGTGCGCACCGTCTTCAACGTCCTCGGCCCGCTGTGCAACCCGGCGAGGCCCAGGGCGCAACTACTTGGCGTGGCGACGCCGTCGCTGCTCCCGAAGATGGCCTTCGTCCTCGGGCAACTCGGCTGTGGCAGGGCGATGGTCATTCACGGAGAGGACGGCATCGATGAGCTGACGCTCCGGGGCCAGTCACTGGTCTGCGAGTTGGACGATGGCAAGCTGTCCAGCTACGAGGTGCGCCCCGAGGACTTCGGCGTAGCCGGCGACGCGGACGGCGCCTGTGCCGGCGGCACATGCGAACAGAATGCAGCGCTGCTCAGAGACGTGCTCTCGGGCGCCCCGGGACCCTACCGCGACGTGGTTGTCATGAACAGCGCGGCCGCGCTTCGCGTCGCGGGCGTGGCGCGTGACCTGAAAGACGGCGCCGCCATCGCGCGGGACGTGCTCGATTCCGGCCTGGCGCGAGCGAAGCTGGAGCGGCTGGTCGGATTCTGCCGCAGCGTCGCGGAGGTGACGGCATGACCAGGCTCGATGAGATAGTGAAGCGCACCCGCGCGTCGCTTCCACAGCGGAAGCGTGAGGCTCCTCTGTCCGGGCTGGAGCGGACGGCGTCGGCCCGGCCGCCCGCGCGCGACCTTGCCGTCGCGCTGGGCGGGAGCGGCGTTGCACTCATCGCCGAGATCAAGCGGGCTTCACCGTCGCGGGGTCTCATCCGTGACGGCTTCGACGTCGTCGACCTGGCCCGGACGTACGCAGCGAGCGGCGCCGCCGCCATCTCGGTCCTCACGGAGCAGGACTTCTTCCACGGCAGCCTGGCGGACCTCGCCGCGGTCGCCGACGAACACGTCGGGGACCGGCCGGCGCTGCTGCGCAAGGACTTCATAGTCGACCCCTACCAGGTGGTCGAGTCCCGTGCGTACGGCGCCGACAGCCTGCTGCTCATCGCGGCGACACTCCCGTCTGACCTGCTCGGCAGTCTCCTCGGCCTCAGCCACGGCCTGGGCATGCGCTGCCTCGTGGAGGTGCACGATGAGGCGGACCTTGAGGTCGCGCTACGCTGCGACGCCCGCGTCATCGGCATCAACAACCGGGACCTGGGGTCATTCCAGGTCGACCTTGCCACGTTCGAGAGGCTGCGCCCGCTCGTGCCCGCCGGACGGCTCGTGGTGGCTGAGAGCGGCATCCGAAACCGCGCCGATGTCGAGCGGCTCGCCCGCTGCGGGCTGGACGCGATCCTTGTGGGCGAGGCGCTGATGAGAGCACCCGATGCAGGTGCGAAAGCGAGGGAGCTGCTATGCACCGCGTGAGGGTGAAGATATGCGGACTGCGCGAAGAACGAGACGTCGTGGCTGCGGCTGTCGCAGGCGCGGACTACCTGGGATTCGTCATGGCGCCCAGCAGGCGGCGAGTGTCGCGGGACGAAGCCCGGGTGCTTGTGCGGGAGGCCCGCCTCGTCGGCCACGCTGTGTACGCCGTGGGCGTGTTCGTCGGCGCGGCTGCGGATGACGTCAATCGCACAGCCGACTACTGCGGCTTCGACTTCGTGCAACTGAGCGGCGGTGAAGACGTGGCGTACTGCCGTCTGCTCGAACGGCCGGTCATCCGCGTGCTGCATGTTGCCCCCGGCTGCAGGTCTGAGTCGCTGTGCGATGAGGTGGAACATGCGGAGGCAGCGCTGCCCGGAGGCCGATTGCTCCACC
>CAZVCS010000152.1:0-3210 GCA_964625765.1 uncultured Dehalococcoidales bacterium
TACTCAACGCGGCATCAACATCCTTCAAAATTTTGTGGTTCAGATCTGCGGTTGGCATACGAGGAGGGACCGTCACCCTGCTCCGCGGTGAGACGACTTCATGCGATGCGCTGCAGAGGATCGACGCCACGGGACGAGTGGTCTGTCCCGGTTTTGTCGATGTCCATGCGCACTCGGACCTCTCCCATCTCTTGAAGCCGACGAATGACACGAAGGTCCGGCAGGGGGTGACGACCGAAATCAACGGCAATTGCGGCATCGGCTATGTCCCCCTGCGGCCGGCGGCGCGTCGCTCAATGTCCAGCTACTTCTGCGGCGTTACGGGCAGGTTGCCCGAGTCCGCGGGATGGGCACGTATGGAGGACTACCTGTCCGGCGTTGACCGCCATTCAGCGACACACCAGGGGATGCTCGTACCCCACGGCTGTCTCAGGGTTGAGGTTGTTGGCTGGGAACAGAGACCTGCGACGCCGCCGGAGATGCGGCAGATGGCCGACATCCTGCGCACGGCAATGGAGGAAGGGGCACTTGGCCTGTCAACTGGCCTGACCTACCCGCCTGGCATGTGGGCACACACCGAGGAACTCGTAACGCTGTGCAACGTTGTGCGAGAGATGGGCGGTATCTATGCTACCCATGTTCGCTACACGCTCGGTGATGGCGTCCTCGACGGCTTTCGGGAGGCCATCTCTATCGCGAGAACGAGCGGCTGCCGCCTGCACATCTCGCACTTCTACGTGCCGGCCGCCCTGAGAGGCATGCCTGAACGGATGCTGGGGCTCATCGACGAGGCGCGGGCGTCCGGCGTGGACGTGACGTTTGACGCGTACACCTACACATACGGCAGCAGCACGCTTGCTTCAGTGCTGCCAGGCTGGGCGTACGAAGAAGGCCCCGAGTCTCTGCTCCTAGGTCTGTCAGACGACGCACTCAGAAATCGTATTCGTGCCTCAGGTCCGCCCAGGTGCCGGCCTGAAGACATACTCATCGCATCTGTCGCAGCAGCAGGGGACAAAGACTGCGAGGGGCGCGTCTTGACCGCCATTGCCGAATCGCGCGGTCGGGATGCGTGGGACACGATACTCGACCTTCTGCAACGCAACGGCCTCGAGGTGTCCTTCACGGTCGAGGCCGGGGACAGCGACGACATCGCGGCCTTCATCAAACACGAGGCATATATGGTGGGCACCGATGCCCTGTTTGCGGAGGGACACGGGAATCCGAGAAGCTACGGGACCTTCCCCCGCCTTCTTCAGACCTACGTGCGCAACAAGAAATGCCTGAGCCTTGAGGACGCCGTCAGGAAGATTACGTGGATTCCCGCCCGGCGTTTCGGGCTGGTCGGACGAGGGCTGCTTGCCGATGATGCGAAGGCCGACATCGTGGTATTCGACCCGCTGGAAATCGGCACCTCGAGCACCTTGGAGCATCCCGACGTGCGCCCCTTCGGGATTGACTACGTGTTCGTCAACGGGATTCCGGTGCTCGACCATGAAGTGATTCCCGGTTCATTGCCCGGCAGGGCCCTGCGGCGCGGCGGCGAGGCACCCTGCACATAGACGCTCGCCACTCCGAAGCTGACACTCACCTGCAGGTTCCTACGAGAAGTACCACAGAAGTGATGGAGGATAGATGGCGACCATTTACGAACGACTTGGCGTGAGTCCCGTGATCAACGCAGTAGGTCCCGCAACGCGCTACGGCGGTGCCATCGTGAGCGACACCGTGCGTGCAGCCATGGACGAAGCAGCCCGCTACTCGGTCGGAATCGAGGAGTTGCAGTCCGCCGCAAGCGAGCGCATCTCCGGCATCACCGGGGCAGAAGCCGGCATCGTGACCAACGGCGCCTCTGCGGCACTCACACTTGCCATCGCGGCCTGCCTCGCGCGCTTTAACGTGTCAATCATGAACCGGCTTCCGAACACATCCGGACTGCCGAACGAGGTAGTGATGCCCTGGCATCAGATCAGCGGCTACGACCACGCAATCACAGCGGCGGGTGGTCGACTCGTCGGTGCAGGTTTCCCAAACGATACCACACCGCCCAATGAGGTTCACATCATCGACAAGTACGACATAGCGTCCGTCATCAGTCCGATGGCTGTTGCAGTTGCGTATGCGCCACGTCCCCGGAGCCATCCCAAGCTTGAGGAGGTGGCCGAGATTGCCCATCGCAGGGGCCTTCCAATCGTGCTGGACGCCTCGATGGAGATTCCACCCATCGACAACCTTCGCGGATTCATCGCCTCAGGAGCGGACCTGGTCTGCGTCAGCGGCGGCAAAGGCATCGGCGGGCCCCAGAGCAGCGGTCTGCTCTATGGCCGAAGGGATCTAGTGGCCTCTGCGCTGCTGCAGATGCTTGACGTGTCCGGTCCGTCCTTCGAAGAATGGGCTCCACCCGCACTCATACCCAAGGAGAAGCTGGCGGGCAAGCCACTTCACGGCATCGGGAGAGGCATGAAAGTAAGCAAGGAATCAATCGTTGGTCTGCTCGTTGCTCTGGAAGAGCTGTCTCCGGCAGGTTTCTCCGCCCGCCAGGAGAGGCAGCGGAGACTGCTTGCAGGCATAGCGGGCAGCGTTGAGGCAATCCCCGGAGTCTCGACTCGAGTGGTGAGCGGCACATCGGACTACCCGGCCTTGCTGGTATCGCTGGACGAGAAGCAGTTGGGGAAGTCGGCGAGACAGGTCTGTCGCCTGCTGGCCCAGTCGTCCCCCGCGATTCACGTGTACAACGAGGAGAGGCACCTCTTGCGAGGAGAGATCCTGATTCAATCCCAGAACCTGGGCGCTGAAACCGCAGCAATCGTGGCCAACCGACTGAGCGCAATCCTGGCCACGTAGCCCTGCGCCACGCATCTACGGACGAGACCGTCGTTGAGGAGGCGGACCGGACCACGGCCACCTCGGGAGGGATTCACGTGCAGGAAACACGGACAGAAGCTGTGATTCGAACGGTGCTGGGCGACATGCCCGCCGCAGAGTCAGGCGTGACACTGCCACACGAGCATGTCCTTGTCGATGGTTCCCACTGGTTCGTTGAGCCGGAAGCCGCCAGCGACAAGGCGCTGGCGCATCATCCCGTTGACCTCGAGATCCTGTGGTGGTTGCGATACCACCCGTTCTATCAGAACGTAGACGACATCGTGCTGTCGGACGAAGTGCTGGCGACGAAAGAGCTGCTGCTTTTCAAGCGCGAAGGTGGCAATACGG
>CAZVCS010000152.1:3220-3709 GCA_964625765.1 uncultured Dehalococcoidales bacterium
GTTTCCCGAATCACGGGGCTGAACATCGTGATGGGCGCCGGCTATTACACAGAGGCGTCACAGCGGGGAAGGGCCCCATCGGGCAGTATCGAAGAAGTGGCGCAGACCATAGCGAGGGATGTGAACGAGGGCGTCGGCCGCTCCGGTGCAAAGGCAGGCGTGATTGGCGAGGTGGGCACCACCTGGCCAATCACCGATGTGGAGACCCGGTCTCTTCGAGCCGCAGCCCGCGCGCAGTCGCTGACCGGTGCGGGAATTAACGTGCACCCCGGACAGAGCGCCGAGGCTCCTATGGCGATCGTCAGGATCCTTGAGTTAGAAGGGGCCGACCTGTCGCGGGTGGCCATCAGCCACCTGGACCGGACGCTGCGCAGTATGGAGGCTCTGCGGGAGCTCGCACGAACCGGTGTATTCCTGGAGTACGACTTGTTTGGGGATGAGGGCTACTACCCGCTGGGATTCCGGATTATCGACCTTCCCAACGACGCG
>CAZVCS010000153.1:0-512 GCA_964625765.1 uncultured Dehalococcoidales bacterium
TTCACGGCAGTGCAGTCGGGCGTTGTCGACGCCGGCTGCTGCAACTACGAGAACATCGTGCTGCAGCAGTTCTACACCATCTGCCCGTACATCTGGCAGTCCAACCACATCTGGCAGGTGGGCGGCCCCATCATCAACGAGGACCTGTTCCAGTCGCTGGACAAGGACCTGCAGGAGATCCTGGTCGACACGGCGCAGGAGATAGCCGTCGAGCAGCGGGCTGCCTACATCGCCGGCGAGCAGAAGTACATCGAGCAGTTGAAGGCCGCGGGTGCGACCGTCTCACCTCTCGATACCTTCAAGGACATGGATGAGGTCTACGACCGGTTCAAGAACGGCTTCTGGAAGGACACCGCTGACCGGCTCGGTGCGCAGGACATGCTTGCGCAGATGCTTGCAACCCTGGGCAAGTAGGCGTTCCCTGCATGCTATGGTGGGGGGGGGGGCCGCGGGTGTGTTGGGCGGCCGGGGCCCCCGCCAAAAACATAGGTCGACCCGCGGGGGGAGGGGTG
>CAZVCS010000153.1:522-3680 GCA_964625765.1 uncultured Dehalococcoidales bacterium
CACCCCTGGGCAAGTAGGCGTTCCCTGCCTGCTAGGGTGGGGCCGGGCCGCCGGCTTGAGGCGGCGGCCCGGCCCCCTGGACAACAGATGCTGCCTCCCGGCCTGTATCGGGGTCAGGGGAGGGAGCGTCCCGGCCTCTTCGGGGCCGCGGGACGCCGGACCTCCGCGTGTGTAGCGCGAGGCAGCACTCCTCCTGGAAACACAGCGGAGGCGCGGCGGTTGAAGCTAGAGCTTGGTCGCAGACAGTCCATAGGGAAGGAAGGCGATGGCGATTGACGTCATCGTGCACGACAGGCGCTTCCTGGACCTGTTCGACCCGGACCAGGACTACGTGCGCATCGCCTCGGGGCTGACCCTGGGGGAAGGGCCCGTGTGGCACGAGGGGCTCCAGAGCCTCGTCTTCAACGACATACCTGCATCGAAGACGTACGTCTACAACGACAGTGACGGCCTTCGCCTGCTGTTCGACAACGGCGCGAAGGCGAACGGCATGTGGGTGGACCCGGAGGGGTGGCTGCTCATGTGTGAGCACGCCACCAGCCGGCTCGTGCGGCGCTCTATAGACGGCAGGATCGTCGAGGTGCTGGCGCAACGCTTCGGCGATATCGAGCTGAACTCGCCGAACGACGTGGTGCGGCGCAGCGACGGCCTCATCTACTTCTCGGACCCCATCTACGGCAGGCTCGACAAGCCGGCGTGCGTGCCGCGCCCATTCCCATCGGACTTGCGCCCGGTGTATCTCTACAACCCGGGAACGCGGGCGCTGTGCCTTGCCGCCACGGGATTCGAGAATCCCAACGGGCTCTGCTTCTCGCCGGACGAGAGGGTGCTCTACGTGAATGATTCGCCCACCTATCGCATCCTGGCGTTCGACGTGGAGGCTGACGGCAGACTGACGCACGAGCGCTTGGTTGCGAAGACGCAGGGAGAGGGCGGCCCACCCGACGGCATGAAGGTGGATGAGCTGGGCAACATCGTTTGCGCCGCGCAGCGGGGACTCCACTGGCTGACGCCTCAGGGGAAGTACCTGGGAGTCGTCATCGAGCCCGAGCGCCTGCTCAACTTCACCTGGGGCGGGGACGATTTCCGCACGCTCTTCATCGTCTGCGCCACGGGGGCATACCGCTTCCGAACGCTCGTGAGAGGGTGCCGGTACGGGGCGAGGCCGCCTCACGGGGCCGGACGGACCCGGAGCTTGTGAAAGGAACAAGACCATGAAAGACCGTGTTCAGTTCTCGATGCGCATCGAGCCGGACTGCCGGGAGGAGGAGCTGGATTTCGCCCGGAAGCTCGGCCTCGACGGTGTGTACACATGGGTGCGCGACGACCAGACGGGCTACGAGTCCGTGCAGCGCATCCGAGACAGGGTCGAGAGCCTGGGGCTCAAGCTGTTCACGGTACACAACTACCGGCTGTCGAAGAGCCCGGAAATACAGCTCGGGCTACCCGGAAGAGACGGCATCATTGAGGAGTACTGCGCCTTCCTGGATGTGCTGGGCAGGACCGGCGTGCCCTCGACCAACTTCACGTGGGAGCCGACGTACACCCTGTACTGGAACCACCCGCAGGACGCGCTCACGAGGCAGGCCGTCGCCAGGCATATCGACGCCGCCGAGATTGCGACCCGGCCACTGTTGCGCGACCGCGTCTACGAACGCGAGGAGCTGTGGGACAACTACACGTACTTCGTCAGGCATGTCGTGCCCGTGGCCGAGCAGACCGGCGTCGGGCTGGCGCTGCATCCGAACGACCCTCCCATACCGGCGGGCGCGGGCGGCATCCCGTTCCTCATCACCGGACGCAGGGACTACGACCGGGCGTTCTCAATCGTGGAGAGCCCGTACCTGGGCATGGAGTTCTGTGCCGGCTGCTGGCTCGAGGGCAGGGAGACGTTCGGCGACGTGGTGGAGAGCTTCCGTCACTACAAGGCACTGGGCAAGGTCATGGTGGTCCACTTCCGGAACGTCAGCGCGCCGCTGCCCGAGTTCCACGAGACGCATGTGGACAACGGCTACTTGCCGATGTACGACCTGGCGAAGGCGGTGGCGGCCTCGGGCTACTCGCGTTCGCTGATACTTGACCACGTGCCGAAAATGAACACGTCCTACGGCGAGGGCTGCGCCCTTGCCTACGGCCTTGGCTACGTCAAGGCGCTGTTCGAGCGCGCCTACGACGAGGTGGGAGGCTGACCCGGAATGTCCCGGCTGCAGATGAGAAAGGTCATGAGCACCTATGAAGATAACTGACATCAAGACCTTCGTGGTCAACGCGTACCGGACGAACTTCGTCTTCGTGAAGCTGTACACGGACGAGGGCGTCACCGGCGTCGGCGAGGGGACACTCGAGTACAAGGAGCAGGCGCTGGTCGGCGCCATCAACGACCTCAAGCCGTACCTCATCGGCCAGGACCCGCGGCACATTGAGAAGCACGTGTACATGACGTACCGCGACTCCTACTGGCGCACCGGTGCGGTGCTGATGTCGGCCATCAGCGCGGTCGAGATAGCCATGTGGGATATCACCGGCAAGTGCTTCGGCGTACCGGTCGGCCATCTGCTGGGCGGTCCGGTGCGGGACTCGATCCGCATGTACGCCAACGCCTGGTTCGCGGGCGCGAAGCGGCCTGAGGAGTTCGCCGCGAAGGCGAAGGAGACGGTCGCACGGGGCGTGACGGCGCTCAAGTGGGACCCGTTTGGCAAGGCGTATCTGACGCTGGCCAACGCGGAGTTTGCCACGATGGTTGACTGCGTTGCGGCCGTGCGCGAAGCGGTGGGCGACGAGATCGACCTGCTCATAGAGGGCCACGGCCGGCTTAATGTGAGCACGGCCATCCGCGTCTCGAAAGCACTGGAGCCGTACCACCCGATGTGCTTCGAGGAGCCGGTACCGCCGGACAACCTGGACGCCCTCGCCGAAGTGCGGGCGAAGTCGGCGGTGCCCATCGCCGCGGGCGAGCGGGTCTACTCCCAGTTCGAGATGAGGGAGTTCCTCGAGAAGAAGTGCGCCGATTTCGTTCAGCCGGATGTGAGCCACTGCGGCGGCATCCTCGCGATGAAGAAGATGGCGGCGATGGCGGAGAACCACTACCTCTGCTTCGCCCCGCACAATCCGAGCGGGCCGGTGGCGAACGCGGCCGCTCTGCAGCTCGCGTCGAATCT
>CAZVCS010000154.1:0-3661 GCA_964625765.1 uncultured Dehalococcoidales bacterium
TTCTTGAGGGCGATGTTCATCAGGGTGTTCTTGACCACGTGCAGGTGCGCGCCGGTGGGGCGCACTTCCGCCCGCAGGTCATTGATGGCCTTCATGGTCATCTTGTCGTAGGCCGCCACGAACACCGCCTGGCTGTTCTTCAGCCAGTTTTCGTATTCAGCCACCAGTTCCTGTTTTTCCTTTTTGGTAAAAGCCAAGGAGCTTCACCTCCTTTCACATACAAAATAAAAAGTCTTTGCCTTGTAAAATCCCAGGCAAAGACTTGATACTGTACCGTCGTTCTTGTCTTCACCTGGGCTGGGGATTAAGCCCTTGCGGGCGCCAGCTGTCTTGGGTGACAGGTTCTATCGGTTAACGTTCCGGATTATATCACTCTTTCTTCTCGCCCAAAGCGGCGATGGGTTCCACCTTCACACCCGGGCCCATGGTGGACGTGACAGTGATGCTCTTGATGTACTGGCCCTTGGCGCCGCTCGGCTTCGCCTTCACGATGGCATCGACGACAGCGCTGAGATTCTCCACAAGCGCCGTCTTCTCGAAGCTGACCTTACCGATGGTGAAGTGGATGATTGCCGTCCTGTCGAGACGAAACTCCGCGCGCCCCTTGCGCGCGTCCGAGATTGCCCGAGCGAGGTCATCCGGCTGAATCACCGTGCCGGACTTCGGGTTCGGCATCAACCCGCGCCGTCCAAGGATCTTGCCCAGCTTGGCCACCTTGGGCATCATGTCCGGAGTGGCCATTGCCATATCGAACTCAAGCCAACCGTCTTCGATCTGCTTCACGATGTCTTCAGCCCCAACGTGGTCAGCGCCCGCGTCCAGGGCTGCCTTGGCGTTTGGACCCTGTGCAAAGACGAGAACACGCACCCGCTTGCCGAGACCGTGCGGCAGGACGGCGACTCCTCTGACCTGCTGGTCTGCGCTGCGAGGATTCAAACCCATCCGCATATGGACCTCGACGGTCTCATCGAATGCGGCGTAGGCCGCCTTCTTGACGAGGTCCACGGCCTCGTCCGGAGAGTACGACTTCTCGGGTGTCAGGAGGGCCGAAGCCGCATTGTACTTCTTACCGTGCGCTGTCATTACTGCTCCCATTGCGTGTGGAATGCCGCATCACTCTTCGACGGCGACGCCCATGCTCCGGGCTGTGCCAGCTACGATCCTGGCCGCAGCATCCACGTCCCTGGCATTGAGATCCTTCATCTTCGTCTTGGCCACCTGGTACAACTGGTCATGCGTCAACGTCCCGACTGACTGCCGGGCGGGGGTCCCGCTGCCCTTATCGATGCCGAGAGTGCGACGCACGAGGTCAGAGACCGGAGGCTGCTTCGTCACGAACGTGAAGGAGCGATCGTGGTAGATGGTAATCTCGGCCGGAATGATGAACCCGTCCTGGGAAGCAGTCCGCTCGTTGTACTCCTTGCAGAACTGCATGATGTTCACGCCGTGCTGGCCGAGCGCCGGGCCGATGGGCGGCGCAGGCGTTGCCTTGCCCGCGGCAATCTGAAGCTTGACTATGGCAGTGACTTTCTTCTTGGCCATTCCTACAGTTTCTCCACAGAGAGGAAGTCCAACTCGACAGGCGTCTCCCGGCCGAACAGCGAAAGCGAGACAATCGCCTTCCCCTTCTCACCGTTGACTTCCTCGACCTTACCGATAAAATCAATGAACGGGCCGTTGGTGACCCGAACGCTATCGCCCTTCTTGAAGGCGACCTTGACCTCAGTCGGAGAGTCCTGCATGCGGCGCAGGATGGTCTCGGCCTCGGCCTCGACGAGCGGCGTGGGCTTGACGCCCGTGCTGACGAAGCCGGCCACACCGGGCGTATTGCGGACGATATCCCAGCTCTCCTCGTCCAGGTTCATCTGGACCATGATGTAGCCGGGAAACGCCTTTCTCACCGCGGTCCGGCGCTTGCCGCCGCGGATCTCCATCTCGTTTGTCGTCGGAACCACAACGGAGAAGATCTTGTCGCCCGCGTCCATGTACTTGACGCGCTGCTCGAGATTGCGCTTGGCGCGGTCCTCACGGCCGGACGAGACGTACAAGAGATACCATTGACCCTGTGGCATGCCCGTCCTATCCGTTCAGCAGCAGGAGGCTCATCAGCTTGAGGAAGACGAAGTCTATGCCCCCGAGAACCGCACCGACGACGACGCAGACAGCCGCGACGAGCAGACTCAATCGAATCGCCTCACGCCTGCTGGGCCAGTGAGCCTTCCGCAACTCCTGATAGGCATCGACAAAGAAGCGGAGTCTAGAGGGCTTCTTCGTAAGCACAGGCGCGGGCTTGGCGACCTTGAGCTTCTTAGAGTCAGTCGAGTCTCTGGCAGGAGCAGGCGCCTCCGCGACTGCTACCGCGGAGGCCTGGCGGCCTTCCTCGGTGCGACCCGACTCCGGCGGAGCAGACGAGGAACCAGCCAGCTTGCGCTTCTTGTCTTTCAATGCCATTTCTACTTCGTCTCGCGATGCTCGGTGTGCGTCCGGCACCTCGGGCAGTACTTCTTCAACTCGAGCCGAGCCGAGTCGTTCTTCTTGTTCTTTTCGCTCGTGTACGTACGCTCCTGGCACTGAGTGCAGGCCAGCTGTATCACGAGACGCTGCTCGCCCTTCTTAGCCATTTACTTCAGCACCTTGGTGATGACACCGGCACCGACCGTGTGACCGCCTTCACGGACCGCGAACCGGAGGCCTTCTTCCATGACGACCGGTACGAGCGTCTTGATCTTCATGCTCGTAAGGCTATCGCCCGGCATCGCCATCTCCACGCCGTCGGGGAGGATGATCTCACCGGTGACGTCCGTCGTATGGATGAAGAACTGGGGCTTGTATCCGGTGAAGAACGGTGTGTGCCGGCCGCCTTCTTCGCGCTTAAGGATGTAGATCTCAGCCTGAGCCTCGGTGTGAGGAGTGACACTACCGGGTTTGGCCATGACCTGGCCGCGTTCGATGTCTTCGCGGTCGATTCCCCTGAGCAGCACGCCGACAGCGTCACCCGCCTCGGTGCTGGTGAGGGTCTTGTGGAACATCTCCATGCTGATGGCGACAGACTTCTTCGTAGGCTTGATGCCGACAATCTCGACTTCGTCGCCGGCCTTCAGCACGCCACGTTCGACACGGCCGGTGGCCACGGTGCCGCGGCCTTTGATGCTGAAGACGTCTTCGATGGGCATCAGGAAGGGCCTGTCCTTGTCGCGGACCGGCGTCGGGATGTAGCTGTCCATGGCGTCGACAAGATTCCAGATCTTGCCGCACCACTCACACTCGCGTTTGCCGCAGCCGCATTCCAGGGCTTTCAGGGCGCTGACGTGGACGACCGGAAGGCTGTCGCCCGGAAAACCGTTGGCCTTGAGGATGTCTCGAACCTCAACCTCGACGAGCTCCAGCAGTTCCTTGTCCTCCATGAGGTCAACCTTATTCAGGGCGACCAGCATGGCGGGCACTTCAACCTGGTGCGCCAGCAGGATGTGCTCACGCGTCTGGGGCATCGGGCCGTCGTCAGCGGCAACCACGAGGACGGCGCCGTCCATCTGCGCCGCACCGGTAATCATGTTCTTGATGTAGTCAGCATGACCCGGGCAGTCGACATGGCAATAGTGGCGCTTGACAGTCTCATACTCCAGGTGAGAGATGGCGATGGTAACGCCACGAGCCTTCTCTT
>CAZVCS010000155.1:0-3647 GCA_964625765.1 uncultured Dehalococcoidales bacterium
GTCGGCCAGCATCGCCGCCTGCAGCGTGTGCTGCCTCACCTGCTTGCCCGCGTAGTAGCGCCTGCCGGTGAACTCCAGGGCAATGTCGAGTACCGCCTGCGCCGCGCCCACTGCGAACGCCGAACTGGAGAGCCGTCCCCAGGAGAGGAAGTTGCGGAAGCTCTGGAAGTCCTTCCCTGTCTCCATCGAGGCACGGTACTCCTTCGGCACGCGCACGTCGTCCAGGTAGATTGACGCGTTCACATCGGTGAAACGCATGCCCATCTTGTTCTCGGGCTTGCTGAAGGAGATGCCCGGCGTGTCGGCAGGCACGTAGATGAGGGCGATGCCGTCCTCGACCAGTTCGGGGTCGGTGGTGCAGGTGACGAGGTAGACATCGGCTACGCTGGCGCCGCTGGGGAACTGCTTTGCGCCGTTGATAACCCACTGGTCGCCTTCGAGCCTGGCGCGAGTGTGAATTTCCTTTCCGCGATACTCAGCGCTCTCGATATTGCAGCCGCCCTCAGGTTCAGTCATGGCCTGACATGCCTCGACAAACGTGTCGCCGCAATACGGCCGGGCGAGGTCCTCCATGACACGGTCGTTATGTGACCGCATCGCCGGCCCGAAGACCCACGGCGGCACGCTGAGCGTCATGGCGATGCCGCAGTCGCCGCGGGATACCTCCTCGTAGCCCACCATCAGCGAGACGGCAGAGGTCCGCAGGCCTCCCAGAGATTCAGGCAGACCGCGCTTGTGCATGCCAAGGGATGCCAGTCCGTCGAGGACCCGGTGCACGTACTGCCGGTCCTCGTCTTCGTCGAGTTGCTGCCTCAGCGGCATGATTTCATCTTTGACGAAGTCGCGCAGGGTCGCAATCAGCAGCCGGTCTTCTTCGGTGATGAAATCGCCATACTCTTTCACAGCATCGCCTCCTTCTTCTCCAGGCTCTGCGTCCTGCAGAACTCACGCCCCGGCGCCAAGCACGGCCGCGATCTCGAGGGCGCGCTCCGCGACCTGCTGCGCTTTCTCACGGGTCCCGGGGATGGCTGCGGTCAGGTAGGCCGCCTTCTCGGCCGCAGCCCCTGCCTCGGCCGGTGACGCCAGCCCGAGCAGCGCCGCGACCGCCGCCGGCACGGTGATGTTGAGGATGGTGTGCGGCGACAGTGCGAACTCGGCAACAGGGAAGCAGGCAAGGCCGACGACCGCGGCCATCTCCTTGTTTCCCTCCAGCACCGCCTGCGGAATGCAGTTCTGCGCCAGGCCGATGAGCTTGGTCGTCTTGCCGCCGACCGTGACATCGAGGTCCACGTCCATGTCAAAGACCCACCAGTTGCCCCGCATGCCCTTCTTGTGGTGCCGGGGAGCAACCTTCTTCACATCGAAGGAGACTTCCTTGCCCAGCATGCGCGTGAGCATGGCAGCGGAGCCGTGCTCGACCCGTGCCTTGCGCTCCCGCTCCAGCCCGAGGACCGTGTCCTGAAGGCTCTTGCCTGACGTGAGCCACTCGTACGATTTCGTGGCCCGGTCGAGCAGCACGCGCGCCCGCTCCGGGTCGGTCGCCCGGATGACGAGGTTGGTCACCGGTCCGCGGCGAATCTGCTCCGCCTTGCGTGCGAGGGTGTTGATGGCCACTTGGGCGATCTCCGGGTCGACCCGCTTCTCGCTCCAGAGGAGGCACAGCGCCTTCGCCACGCGAGCGCGGTCGAACTCCCAGGAAATGAGGGCCTTCATGGCCAGCACCGCCTCGGCGCAGGCATGACCCATCGGCGGCGTGGTGGGACGGAAGGGGCTCACATTCTCTTCGAAGACCTGCAGTGCGTCACGGAGGCAGAGCATGCCGACGACCGTCGGCGCGCCGATGTCTTTGAGGATGAGGCCGAGGTCGCCGACGAACTTCGCCGTGTCGTACACCTCGCCGGTGACTTCGAGAGTCAGTTGAGGCGGCAGTCCCGCAGCCTGGGCAGCAGACTTTCCGACCAGGTACGGAGAATCTTCGATGACCGTCCCGTCCGGCTCCATCGTCCAGGCGTCCGGATGCACGATCTCCAGCGCGGCCGCGGCTCCGAAGATGGCGTCATAGAGCAGCTCGGGCTTGATGCCCACTCCCGCCTGGGCATCAATCATCGCCTTCGTGCCGATGGTTGCCGAACGCTTCGCGACCTCCAGTATGGAGTGCTCCTCTCCCAGCGGCGCGTGGCCGAGGAAGAGAGCGGTGACGCCGGCCGGGATGCTCCGCCCGTCCACCTCGGTCAGCTCGCCCGCAACCATAGCGTCGTAGATAGCCTTGACCGCGGCGAACCCGGACGCCTTGTTGCCCCACTTCGCCGTCGGAATCATGGCCACACCACAGCGCTGGCCGCCGGATGCCATCCGGCACAGGGCTCCGAGCTTGCGGTTGCCAACAGGCACGCCGGCATGCGCCTGCGTCCCGGCAAGGTAGAGCATCACCGCGGTGAGCAGCGCTGCATTGCCCGCCTCAGCTCCCGCCTCGCGGGCAGCAGCGATGCATTTGGCGATGACGTCATCGACCGGCAGCGTCTGCGTGTTGCTGAAGCTGAGGCTGATGTCGCTTCGCCTCGCAACCTCCTCAGTGATAACGTTCGTTATGCCCCACACGGCCATGTTCACCATGCCATGGCCGCGCGTCAGCGCCTCAACGCGGTCCGCGCTGAGCAGGTCCACATCTGTGGATGCGGCCATCATCGCCGCCAGCACGCTGGTGTTCACGTCTCCTTCTCCTTCCCCGCGCCGAAGGCGCCGCTGCGTCCTTCGTTGAGCGCGTCTGCCACCGCCGACTGTATGTGTGCCTTCAAGACTCGCAGGGGAACAACGACGCCATTCGACTCCCGCAACTCCCGCTGCAGCCGCACGCAGAAGTCATGCTCGATGTGCGCGACCCGTCCACCCCCGGCCGGGTCGGACACGACCTTGACCGGAACCGCGACCGAAGTCTCTCCACACACACCAGGCAGAACCACGTCTACGGTGCGCGAATCGGTCGACGGCCCTCGATGCTCGGCCGACATCACGCGCCAACCGAGCACGCCCAGTTCAACCGACAGCAGCCGTTCAACCGCACTCAGACTGGCGGACGGCACGTCGACGAAGAGGAGATAGCCGGGCCGGCCTTTCTTCGTGAGCGACGGGAGAAGGTGCACGTTGTACGCACCGGCCGCGGAGAGTTGCTCCATCACGGACGAGATGATGTCGCCGCAGGCATGGTCCACCTGGGCAAGGACCAGCAGGCTGCTGGCAGACGACGCAGGGCTCAGCTCCACGTGGGCCCTCCTCTCCCGAACGCCAATCGCATGACGCCACGATGAAGCGCCGCGACGACGCTCCATCCATGCGCAAGGGACGGTAGGCCGGAAGCGTATGAGCGTGTACTGCCTTTGTCAACCGAGGAACTCCCCCGGATGCCACGCCGCGGGCATTCTCGCGACAAATCGCCTCAACCCGTACGACATTACGTCGTTTTGCTATTGACAAGCACTCGTGAGAGTGTGTAGGCTGTCCCGGATTGCCCCGCCGGGGCTGTTTCCTGTTGTCGTCCGGCGCGGGCAAAATACGAAGCGAAGGAGGAGCGCCTACTGAGTGAATCCCAACGCAGGGGCCTCTCGCCCGTCGCTCTCCCCATCCACGGCACCGGTCGATTCAAATGGGCC
>CAZVCS010000156.1:0-574 GCA_964625765.1 uncultured Dehalococcoidales bacterium
CCCGCGCGTAATCTGACGCCACAGGCCCCGGCGACTTGACGATACGGCCGGTCGCTTCCCGCTATGCCTTCGCAAAGAGCGGAGCGATCTCCGTGCCCAGCCCTCTCTCAACCGCCACCCGGTAGGACTGCCATGCGGTGATGACGTCCTGGATGGCCAATCCGGTGCTGTCGAACACGGTTATCTCGGCGTCGGACGTCCTGCCCGCTTTCTTGCCGGTGACGACCTCCCCGATGTCGGCGTGGATGTCCGCCCGCTTCAGCAGACCCTTCTCCACGGGGACGTTTATCTCACCGCTGTGGCTCGCCTGCTCCCAGTCGTCTACCACTATCTTGGCCCGTTTCAGCAGGGCTGGCTCCAGCTCTTCTTTCCCCGGCGCATCGGCCCCTATCGCGCTGATGTGCGTCCCTGGCGCCACCCACCGGTCCAGGATCAGTGGCTTCGTGCTCGGCGTCACCGTGACGATGATGTCGGACCCCTTCGCCGCTTCCTCCGCGCTGGGCACCTTACTGGGCTTGAGATTGATAATCTTCTGTATAGTGGGTTAATTATCGTCGTATCGAGCTTTCTCCTT
>CAZVCS010000156.1:584-3629 GCA_964625765.1 uncultured Dehalococcoidales bacterium
GCTGCTGTATCGTGCGCGCAAGCTCGTCGGCTCGAGCTCCCACCAGGTCGAACACCTTGACGAGTTCCACCTTCCGCACCTCGCGTATGGCTTCGACCTGGCGCAACGACTGACCACCGGCTCCGACCACTCCCAGCACCCGCGCGTTCTTCTTTGCGAGGTACTTGACGGCTACGCCCGAAGCGGCGGCCGTGCGCATCACGGTGACGAGCGTGCCATCCATGATGCAGACAGGCGTGCCGGTGTCAGGGTCGAACAGCAGGATGGTCGCCAGCACCGTGGGCAGTGCGTGCTTCGCAGGGTTGCCGGGATGGACGTTCACGAGCTTGACACCGGCCTCTTCGCGCCCCTCCAGGTAGGCTGGCATCACGCGCAAGTCCCCATCATGCCCCTTGAAGAACACGTAGCTCTTCGGCGGCATCTGCGCCCGCCCTTCGCCACGCTCCTTGAACGCCTGCTCCACCAGCTTCAGCACCTCACTCATCGTGAGGGTCTGCTCGACCTCCGCCATGTTGATAAGCCGAAGCTTCCTGTCCATGCGAATCCTTCCTCCTTCTCGCTCCCCCATCGTCCCGGGTGGACTCGCGTCTATCCCTCGTTCTCTATGTCACCGCTCGAGCAGGGCCTTTGGGAATGCCCCCTCAGCCAGCATCGCATCGAGCGAAGCCTCAAGCGCCTGCACCGTCTTATCGATGTCTTCCTTAGTGTGCGCCGACGACATGACGAAGTAGGCGCTGCCTATCGCCGTGAGCGCACTGACGCCCCGGTTCAGCAGATGCAGCACGAGCCTGTCGCGAACCGGACCGAACGTCGGGTCGGTGAGCTTCCGGATGTCCCGCGTCGGCGGCGTCGAAGCATCCGCCGGCTCGAAGTCGATGGGGCCGAAGTACGGGTGGATGATGGTCCGCCCGTATAGTCTCCCTCGGATGTTGCGGGCCTTGAGCGCGGCATTGCCCTTCTCCCGCAACTGCTGCCCCACCAGACGGGCCGCTTCCTGCGGCGAGCCGTCCAGGTACAGCTTGCAGGCCGCTGTCCCGGCGGCAGCAACTGCCACGTTCGCGTTCCATGTGCCACTGTGCCCGATGCGCCTGTCCTTCGGAGCATGGGGGCTGAGCGCTTCCATGATATCCGCGCGGCCGAGCAGAGCACCTACCGGCAGTCCTCCCCCCATGCACTTGCCGACACTCGACAGGTCCGGCTTCACCCCCTTGAGCGCCTGGAACCCGCCCTGGGTATCCCGGAATCCGGTGACAACCTCGTCGAGAAGCCACACCGTTCCTGATTCCCTCGTAAGCTCCGGCAGGGCATAGAGCAACTCGTCCGATATCGGCACCTGTCCCGCCATGTGAGCGCCGCCGCCTTCGGTCATCAGGACGGCGTACTTCTTCGTGGCCAGAGCGGTTGCGACCGCGTCGACGTTGTTGAACGGGATAACGTCCACGTTGTCGGCATACACGCCGGGCGAGTCCTTTCGGACAAGCTCCTCGCCCCAGCCATGGAAGTTCTCAGCGAAGCGCAGCACCTTCTTCCTGCCGGTGAAGATGCGGCTGACCCAGATAGCCATCATGTTCGCTTCCTGGCCGCACGTGCAGAACTCGACTCGCTCGGCCACCGGCATCATCCGCTGTATCAGCGCCGCCCACTCTACCTCAAGCTCATGGTTCTCTCCGTACAGGAGGCCTTTCGCAACCTGCTCTTCGAGCGCCTTGACTACCGCGGGATGGCTGTGCCCCAGGATGAGCGCACCGTGACCCATGACGAAGTCGATGTACTCGTTGCCGTCGATGTCCCACTTCCGGGAGCCTTTCGCCCGAGTGACGTAGGGTCTGAACGGCTCCATCACCCTCGCGGAGTGGGTCGCCCCGTTCGCAGCAAATAGTCGTACCGCCTGCTCATGCAGCTTCTGCGACCCAGGGTGCTTCCCGATGTATTCCGCCACCGCCGCATCGATTCCTGTCCGCATCGCCTGATTCCTCCTCGGGCGCCGGACGCGCTGGCGCCCTCAGCAACCTCACGACATGTGCGCCGTTCCCTCCGGCAGTACCGCAAGCCCCCGCCGCCGGATGAAGGCGCACGGTGGCCGCACAACCTCCGCGAAGAGACCGGAATCACTCAACGGGCGTTGTCAGAAGCTACCCTCCACTCCCCATCAGCTTCGGCATGACCAGTGTCGGCAGCCAGAGCGACAGGTCAGGCCAGTAGGTGGTGATGAGGACGACCGGCACGGCGCCGAAGATCATGAACGTGAGCGCCGGCTTTATCATCTGGTCGATAGTCACATTGCCCAGCCGTCCGGCCAGGTAAAGGATGGGCGCCATGGGCGGCGTAACGTTGCCCAGGCCCAGGTTGGTGCCCAGGATGGCCGCGAAGTGAACCGGATGCACGCCGAGGTGCTGCATCAGCGGGAAGAGCAGCGGACCGGCCAGCAGCGTGCCGGTGAAGTCGTCAACAATCATGCCCAGGAAGATGAGGAACACGTTCACCATCAGCAGCGTCAGATACTTGTTCTCCGTCAGTCCGGTGACGAACGCAATCATGTCCTGCGGGATGTTCTGCATGGTCATGATGCGGCTCAGGATGAGCACGAAGATGACCATCAGCACGACCACACCCGTCGTCACCGACTGCTGCACCAGGACCGTTCCGATCTGCTTGAACTTGAGGTCCTTGTGTATGAAGAGTCCGACGCAGATGGCAACGACGAGCGCTACCGCCGCCGCTTCGGTCGGCGTGAAGATGCCGCCGTAGATGCCGCCAAGCAGTATCACCGGCATCAGCAGCGACCAGAAGGCGTGACGGCTGGCTCTTCCGATCTGCACTACCTGCGCCTTGAAAGGCGCGGGAGGAGCCTTGTAGATGTTGGGGTTGTGCCTCACCATGAAGTAGTTCACCGTGCAGTAGATGAGAATGGTGAGGATGCCGGGGCCTACTGTGGAGAGGAAGCATGCGGTGACCGATGTCATGGTAATGAAGCCGTACAGGATCATGGGTACGCTGGGAGGAATCAGTTGGCCGAGCACGGACGACACCGCCAGGAGGCCCGTC
>CAZVCS010000157.1:0-3622 GCA_964625765.1 uncultured Dehalococcoidales bacterium
GCGGGCACGCAGCCACGTGCCCCTACACGGAGGGTGCATCTGCATGTGGGGATTGGTCCGACGGCGTGCGGGCGCAACGCTACTCCACACACCATCGAACGAAACCCGCCGTCCGCCTTCAAGGCCGCCTGTGGCCTTTCCGCAGTCAGCGTAGGGGCGGACCTCTGCGTCCGCCCGCTGGGTGGGGCATCCGCAGTCGCGGCAACCACCAACGAATTAAGTATGGTGTCACCGCATTTCATGCGGAATTCGCAGAACCTGGAACTCACAACGCAGAACTACCGCGAAGCGGGTCGTATGGTGTCCGCGCATTTCCCCGGCATGGCATCGTTGCCCCGCCGAGGCAGCGGTATCTGTAGGGGCGGGACATGTCCCGCCCGTAGCGCAGGAGGCACGCGAGGTCGTGGTGAACGACGGTGGGCGTGCGACAACCGGATGGCGGGCACGCAGCCACGTGCCCCTACACGGAGGGTGCATCTGCATGTGGGGATTGCACCGACGGCGTGCGGGCGCAACGCTGCGGGCGAGGCATGCCTCGCCCCCGCGAGAATGCAGCCCTGCGGCGTCTCTGAATGCAGGGGCTGGTCTCAGACCGGCCCGCCTCTGCGGGGATGCGCTGCCGCGTCCTGTTGTATCGGCAGGCTCCCACGCCTGCCGGTGGCTGGGGGCGGTGATGGTTCCGGATGATTGCACCTTCACACATGGGACCGTTCGCCCCGCGAGGCGGCGGCCGGAATGAGTATGGTGTCCCCGGGACTCCTGTGTTTGAATGTAGGGGCGGGCTCCCATGCCCGCCCGCTCGCAGGTGGCGGATGGCGCAGGCGGCGGTGAGGTGGGAAACGAGTGCGGTGTTCCCACGTCTCCGGTGGCGCAGGAGGAGGTCTTGATGATGAGGTCGTGGATGAGGAACCACCCGCTCTTAAGCTACTACATCATCACGTTTGTCATCTCCTGGGGCGGCTTCTTGCTGGCGCTCGGATCGGGCGGCCTCTCGAGTTCGGACTGGCAGACCGCTCCATCGTTCCCGTTCGCGGTCGGGGCGATGCTCGCCGGGCCGACAGTGGCTGGATTGCTGATGACGGCCCTGACCGCCGGCAGGTCGGGCTTGCGCGAGCTTGGCTCCCGCCTGGTGCATTGGCGCGTGGGCGCGCAGTGGTACGCCTTTGCGCTGCTGCCGGCGCCGGTGTTGTCGCTCATAGCGCTGCTATCACTCGGACTGAAGTCGCCGGTATTTATCGCGGACGACAAGGCGGCCGTGCTGATACCGGGCATGATGGCCGGGCTGACGACCGTCTTCGAGGAGATAGGCTGGACCGGCTTCGCAGTACCGAGGTTCAGGCTGCACCGGAGCATCCTCGGCGCCGGGCTCATCGTCGGCATCCTCTGGGGGGTGTGGCACCTGCTGCAGCAGGTCTTCATCAGCGGCACGTACGCGGAAGACATCCCGTTGCCCCTGTACATGGCCGTGGCCGTCTTCAACACGGTCGCGGGACTGACGGCCTACAGGGTGCTGCTGGTCTGGCTGTACGACCGTACAGGGAGCCTGCTGGTGACGACGTTGATGCACGCGAGCCTGACGGCCTGCAACATCTTCATCTTCAGGCCTGAGGCGACCGGCGTGCCCTTCGTGACCTTTGGGCTGCTGTTCACCGCGCTGCAGTGGGTGCTCGTGGCGGTGGTGGCGAGACTGGACCGCGGCCGGCTCTCCCGGCGGCCGGCTCAGACGGAGGCCTTGCCTTCGAACGCGTAGAGAGGATGCGTCCGGACCGTTCGCGGCCGGCCACGGACGAGACGGCCAGTCAATCGCGCTGCTTCTGCAGCCTCCGGCTGAGCGTCACGCCGCCGTGACGTCCGTCAGGCCTCCGGGCCTATCCATGCGAGGGAGGCTTCGATACCCAGAACTCGCCCTGAGGCAGCACGAGCTTCTGGAAGGTGTGCGCGCCATCTGCGTCCACGAACCGGTCCATCGTGGGAGCGGGATACTCCGGGGGAAGCAGCACGCTCTCCCACCGCAGTTCCGCGCTCTTGTGACCGCACACCGTGCACCGGTACTTCCAGCTCAGGGTGTTGGACCCCGAACGCTCTACCACGGCGCCTGAACCACAATAGGGGCACCTGCCCAGGGTCTCAAGGCGTCTTTTCCCGTCCGGCATGCTGCCTCCTGCACTCTGTCTGGGATCCGGCTGCACCTTCTTGAAAGAACGAGACCGGTGTGGTGCGCCGATATTGGCCGACAAGTCTAGCACGGGTCTGAAGGGGATTGCTCCCGGCGCGGTGGTGGGTGTGGAGCCGCTCTGCGAAGCCGCCCTGCTGTTGAAAGGCGGCAGCCCGGGCGGCTAACTGGCGGCACGGCAATGAGGCCGCCACCGCAATCAGAGCGAGGGCCCCGTTTGCGGCTCGGTTGCGGCGCTGGTGGGCGTGGACTGAATGGACGGAATGGACCCCATGGGTGGGATAGAGCGGCGCGCCGCAGGAGGTGTGTGCCGGGGTGGTCCGTGAGGTTGCGACATCTGCCGTGCCGGGGGATGAGCGCTTCGGAGTCCGGCGGGGCTGGACTCCGCGGACGGCCTGGCGCCTCGGTCTGGCGGCTGGTGCGGTGCCGGCGTGTTCGCGGCGCACATGCTGACGGCCCGCCGTTATCCGGGTCAACGGCTCATTGCAGGACGAATCGCCATCGGGCGGAGTGGGGCAGATTGGCCCCCTCCCGGGAACGCTCTCTGATTCCGGGGCGCGACGCTCCCTCCGGTACGGCAAAGCTGCCGCGGACCGGGATCGGGCAGCGAAGGGGGTTTGACAAGACCCGCCCGGAGGGCTATCCTTTCTTGCAAATGAGAATCAATCGCAAAGACTGAGGTAAAGACCGGCCTGTGCCGGGATGTGACTGACACCCGGCATGGACAGGGAATACGGAGAGAGGAGGAGCAGACGTGAGCAAGGTAGTTGAGGTCACCGATAAGAATTTCAAGCAGGAGGTCATGGACTCGGACCTACCCATCGAGGTCGATTTCTGGGCCCCGTGGTGCGGCCCGTGCCGGATGGTGTCCCCGGTCTACGACAAGCTGGCCGAGGAGTACGACGGCAAGTTCAAGTTCTGCAAAGTGAACGTGGACCAGAACCCGGTGCTGGCGGCGCGGTTCCAGGTCAGGAGCATCCCGTACCAGCTCTTCTTCGCGGATGGCGAGAGGGTGGATGAGCTGCTCGGTGCGGCGCCGGAGAAGCAGATCCGCGAGATGGTGGATAACGTCATCGCCAGCTACCCCACGGATGTGGCAGGCCGGTTGAAGGCGCTCGCGGGCGCGTGGAAGGAACGGAACGAGCAGGACAGCGCGAAGCTGATGAAGTGGGTGGAGAAGGCGCGGCAGGCACATGGTGCCTCGAACGATGGCGTCCTGCTGAAACAGGCTGAACGTATCCAGTCGTCCAGTGAGAGCCTCAGCAGCGTGCTCACCGAAGTAGAACAGGCGCTATAGCGGAACGCGATTGCGGCCGGCAGTCCCCGCCGCACGCCCGTCTCGGGCGTGCCCGGTGGGGCTGCCGGCTTTGTTGTCATTCGGCCGGGGCCGGAATCCGCGTTGCCGGTTCGGATGTAGGGGCGGGTTCCCACGCCCGCCCGCGGAGGGGT
>CAZVCS010000158.1:0-3525 GCA_964625765.1 uncultured Dehalococcoidales bacterium
TCTCCGCCGGGTAGTCCCGGAACGGACCCCCTGATGCCGTGAGCAGCAGCCGCAATACGGGGCTCCGCTCTCCCAACAGGCACTGGAAGATGGCGCTGTGCTCGCTGTCCACGGGGATGATGCGGCCGCCGAAACGGCGAATCGTCTCGATGACAATCTCCCCGGCCATGACCAGCGTCTCCTTGTTCGCCAGGGCCACGGTCTTGCCACAACGCAGGGCCGCGAGAGCGGGCGAAAGCCCGACCGAGCCGCTCGTCGCGATGACGACGGTGTCGACACCCTCGTCGGAGGCTATCTCTTCAAGGGTCGCCGCGCGCGCGCCAGAGCCATCTACGCTGTCAGGAGATAGGGAGCAGAACAGCCGTGGATGGAACTCCGCCATCTGCCTCGACAGCAGGCTGGCGTTGTGTCCTCCGGCAAGCGCGACAATGCGGACCCGGTTGCCGAGGTGTCTTGTCACGTCGAGGGTCTGAGTGCCGACAGAACCCGTGCTGCCGAGCAACGCGACCCTGTTCACATGGCTGTCCACAGCGAGACAAAGTATAGCATCGTACCTGTGAAGAGCAGGCTGTCGAACCGGTCGAGCATACCTCCGTGGCCCGGCAGGATGGCGCCCGCATCCTTGATGCCGGCGCTGCGCTTGAGCGCCGACTCGACAAGGTCGCCGAGCTGAGCCACCACCGCGAGGAGCACGGCGAGAGCAGGCGTCAGACTGGCCGAGAAGGGGAACTCGTGTCCCAGGTGCAGGGCAACGAGCCTCACGAGGACTCCGACGCAGAGCGCGAGCGCAATCCCGCCGACAACGCCTTCCCACGTCTTACCGGCGCTTATGCCGGGGGAGAGCTTGTGGCGTCCGAAGCGCCGTCCGGTGAAGTACGCACCCGTATCATAGCCGAAAGTGCAGAGCATTCCGAACAGCACGAGCACGACGCCTTCCTGCATGTGATAGAGGCCGCCCCAGTGGCCCAGCAACCAGCCGGCGTAGAGGGCTGCGGCGACCGTCCATGACCACGCAGCGAAACCGGGACGTCTCTCTCCCTTCGGGAGCATGAGGACGAGGGAAAGCACGAGGGGAAGGGCTACTCCCGCAGCTATGACGGCGTCAGAGTTGGTGAAGTAGCGCAGTGACAGGACAGCCGACCACGCGACTGCCAGTACGACGAGCGGGTCGCTCCTGCGCAGACCGGGCGCGATGTGGCACAACTCATAAGCGCATACGGCCGCGACGACGGCCAGGAGTGCGCCGAATGCAGGTGCTCCGATAGCGATGGACAGGAGGATGAGGGGCAGTCCGACGGCGGCAGTGAGGAGCCTGAGGCGCAACACGCGAGAATTGTAGCAGACGCAAACGACGAGCGGAGCCGCTCGCGCGCGACATGCCGGGCTACAACTCGCGAATCTCCTTCTCCTTGGCTCGTCCTATCTCGGCAGCCTTCTCGATGAAGGCGTCGCTCATCTCATCGATCTTCTTCAGCGTCGAAGCCATCTCATCCTCGGAGACAAGCTTGTCCTTCTCCATCTGCTTCAGGTGAGCGACGTGATCGCGTCTGATGTTGCGGAGGGCGATCTTGCGCTCTTCGATGCGCTTGCCGATGAACCTGGCGAGCTCGACCCGGCGTTCCTCATTCAGCGCCGGGATGACGAGGCGGATCAGATTGCCGTCGTTGGATGGGTTGAGTCCCAGATTGGCCTTCAGGATAGCCTTCTCGATAGAACGAAGCGCCGTCTTGTCCCAGGCCTGGATGGTGATGAGAGCCGGTTCGGGCACGGCGATGTTCGCGAGCTGCCTGAGGGGGAGCGTGGCGCCGTGGTACTCGACCATCACCCCTTCCACCAGCGCGGGGCTGGCCCGTCCGGTTCTGACTGACGCCAGCTCATGCGAGAGGCCGTCGACGCATTTCTGCATGTCGGCGGTCACGTTCTTGAGCAGTTCGTTCACCATGGCTCCGCCTCCAGTCCGGCGAACGATTCGCCCGCGCCGCTAGCAACCCAGTTGAACTCGGGCGAACTTGCCGATCTTGATGTTCTCGCCCGTGCGGGCGATTGCTTCCGTGATGAGGTCGGCAATGGTCTTGGAGGGATCCTTGATGAAGGGTTGTGAGAGCAGGCAGGACTCCTCCGCGGACATCTGGCAGTCGGCGGGTCTGTCTTCGGGAGCGAGATACAAGGGGCTGGCGCCGACGACGTGCATGGCGATGTCGTAGGCAAGGCGCCTGAAGTCGTCGGTGCGCGCAACGAAGTCAGTCTCGCAGTTCAATTCGACCAGGGCGCCTACGCGATTATTGTGGTGCACGTAGGAGGCTACGATGCCTTCGCCGGCGACGCGCTCGGCGCGCTTCTCGGCCATGGCGAAGCCTTTCTGCCTCAGCGCCTCGATGGCGCCGGCGATATCGCCGCTGCACTGCTCGAGCGCCTTCTTGCAGTCGAGCATGCCCGCATTGGTCTTGGTGCGTACTTCTTTGACTGCCTCAACCGTGACTTCCATCTATCTCTCTATCCTTCGTCGGGGTTGAATGTGTACGAGCGCAGTATCTCGATGGGCTCTTCGGTGTGGTCACCCACTGCCGCAGCGGTCTCGTCGACCTGCTCGCTCGCGTACATCCCGCGCCCCTCGATGACTGCATCCGCGATCTTCCCGGCAATCAGCCGGATCGCCTTGATGGCGTCATCGTTAGCCGGAATGGGGTGATCGATGAGGTCGGGGTTGCAGTTGGTATCGGATATGGCGACAACCGGGATGCCCATCCTGCGCGCCTCGGACAGGGCGATCTTGTCCTTGAGCGGGTCGGAGATAAAGAGAGCGCCGGGGAAGGATGTCATCTCCTTGAAGCCGCCCAGCTGGTTGTTGAGGTGGGTCAACTTCTTCTCAAGGCGTGAGCGCTCCTTCTTCGAGAGGAGATCGAGCTCTCCCTTGTCCCTCCGGTCTTCAAGTCGGACAAGGAAGTCGATTCTCGACTGGATGTTGCCGAAGTTGGTGAGCATGCCGCCGAGCCATCGCTGGCTGACGTAGAACATGCCGCACCGCTTGGCCTCCTCCTCGATGACCTGCTGAGCCTGGCGCTTCGTGCCGACGAACAGTATCGACTGCCCGCGCGCCGCGACATCGCGAACAAACGTGCATGCCTCCTGCAGCATCTGCACCGTCTGCTCCAGGTCGATGATGTGGATGCCGTTGCGCTGGGCGAAGATGTACCGCTTCATCCTGGGGTGCCAGTAGCTCGTGTGATGTCCGAAGTGCGCACCAGCCTCAAGTAGCCCTTTAACTGATGGATTCTCCATGCCTCGCCTTATCCTGTGGGATGATTTCGCCGTAGAGTCAAACTCCGCTAATGTATCACAGTCCGTACGTGGCGTGCAAGGCGGAGACGCCGGCACGCGCGGGACCTTGTCAGTTACAGCCATCCTTCGAAGCCGTGCAGAGGCAGATGCAACTGCGGCGAGTCACGCATCTGAACAGAAGGATGATGGCATCCCTGGTGGGATTCGAACCCACGACCCGCTGCTTAGAAGGCAGCCGCTCTATCC
>CAZVCS010000159.1:0-3519 GCA_964625765.1 uncultured Dehalococcoidales bacterium
CCCAATCCCCGGTGCTGCGCGGCCAGGGAGTCCCTCTCCCCGAGCGCCAGTTCGGGGCCGTACACATGCAGCTCGCGGACGGTCGCAATGCCGGGTCTATTCGCGCCACCATCCGCAACGAGAGATAGTCGCAGCAACGCATACAGCGTCTCCGAGGAATCCTCCCAGGAGAGGAACACCTCCCTGCCATCGGCCGTGTCATATTCGCGCCGGACGAGGCGGGGAGGCGTCAGCGGCCAACCATCGCGCATCCGGTGGCCATACTCACGACAGCGGATGCAGCCGCACTGGAGGCCGCGCTCGCGCATCAGGTCGCGAATGGTGCTCCGCAGAGCCAGGTCGTCGCAGCCGGCGACGATGAACTTGCGCGGAATATCGCGCATCAGCCGGGCCACACGTACGTAGGGGGGCACCAGTTGCTTGATCCCGACGAGGAGGTCGCACATCTCCGCGGTGGTCCGCGGGACGAACCGACCGTCGCGATACCACGTCTCAAGCTCGGAGCCGCGCACAACCAGCGTTGGATAGAGCTTGAGGCCGTCGGGCCGGAACTGCGGCTCGTCGAAAAGCCGCCTCGTGAGCTCGAGGTCGAGCTCGGGCGTAGAGCCTGGGAGGCCGGGCATCCAGTGGTAGTACACCTTGAAGCCGTATCCGCGCAACCGCGAGGTCGCGGCTACGACTTCGGCCACACCGTGCTTGCGATTCGTGAGCTCGTGTATGCGGTCGTCCAGAGTCTGCACGCCGAGCTCAACGCGGGTGGCGCCGAACTCCAGCAAGCGGCGTATTTCCGCCTCGCCGCACCAGTCCGGCCGCGTCTCAACGCAGAGGCCGACGCAGTGGTGGCGGGCAGTGTCGTTCAACTCCCTCGCGCCCGCCAGGTCGGCGGACAGGCCGCCGTTGAGGGCGTCGTAGCATGCCTTCACGAATTCGTACTGGTAGTCGACCGGATACGCAAGGAACGTTCCCCCCATGATGATGAGTTCGACCTTGTCGACAGGATGGCCCATGGACCTGAGCGTGTCGAGTCGCAGCCGCACCTGTGCATGAGGATCGAACCCGCAGGCGGCGGCGCGAAGCACAGCGGGCGATTCCTCAGTATAGCTGCGTGGAGCACCGGCGGCTGACGGACAGTAGACGCAGTTCCCGGGGCAGGGGTTTGGCTTCGCCATCACTGCGACGGGCGTGACGCCGGAGATGGTTCGCGTCGCCTTCTTCATGTTAGGCTTGAGTCTAGCAGGCAGCTACAGTGGCCACAAACAGGGATGTCTTCGACCGCATTGCAGAGAGCTGGTACGGCTTCCGCCACTGGCCGCTCCTGCGAAGGGAACTGGAAGAGATGGCGGCGCGGTGGTCAAGCGGCCACGTCGTGAACCTCGGCTGCGGGCACGGCGCCGACTTCCTGCCCTTCTCGGCGGGATTCCGGCTGACGGGAGTGGACTTCTCCCGCGGCATGCTGCGACAGGGTCGAACCTACATGGCGAACCACGGTTTCAAGGCGCATCTCGTACAGGGTGACCTCACGGCGCTCCCCTTTCGCGATGGCTCGTTCGACCACGCTGTCGCTGTGGCAAGCTACCATCACCTGAACGGGGAGGACACACGCAGGCGCGCATTCGCCGAGCTCCACCGTGTGCTCCGGCCGCAGGGAGAGGTCTTCCTCTCGGTGTGGCGCAACCCGCGCACGGACGCGGGCGCCGCACCGGAAGACCGCCTCGTCCCATGGAACAGCGGCGGCACGGTGCTGCAGCGCTACTACCACTTCTTCTCACCGGAGGAGCTTGCTACGATGCTGGAGGACAGCGGTTTCACCATCCTGAGGCTGGAGCCGGATGTGCGCCCCTCCGGCGGAGGAAGGACCCGCTGCGGCAACGCCTGTGTGCTTGCCAAGCGAAGCGGGAGACAGCCAACGGGTATCAGGGCTGAATAGGAGGCACGCGGCTGACCCTGTCTTTCTGCGGAAGGCCCGCCTCGACCTCCTCGACAAAGGCCTGCACCAGGTCCGGGTCGAACTGGTTCCCGGCGCCCTGTTTGAGCCGCTCCAGCGCCTCCTCGTCCTGGAGGGCGGCGCGATACGGCCTGGCAGATGCCATGGCCGCAAAAGCATCGGCTATCGCGAGTATGCGGGCGCCCAGAGGGATCGACTTGCCGCGCAATCCTTCCGGATAGCCAGTCCCGTCCCATCGCTCGTGATGGTAGAGGATACTGCCGACGCACGGAGCCAGGTCGGGCACGTTGCCCACGATGTTCGCTCCGAGGCGCGGGTGGGACTTGATGGCCTCCCACTCGTGCTCATCGAGGTCGCCTTTCTTGTTCAGGATGCTGTCGGGAACGCCGATCTTGCCGATGTCGTGCAGCAGCGCCGAAGTGCTTATCCTGGAGACCTCGTCCGACGGGAGCCCGATTGACTCTGCCAGCACCACCGCGTAGGTATTCACCTTGCGGGAGTGGCCGTAGGTGTAGTGATCCTTGGCATCGACGGCCGCAGCCAGTGCGTATACGGCGCTGAGCCCGCTGCCTCTGTGATTGCCCTTCGGCTCGACGCCGGCCTCGGCCTCGGCGAATATCTTCGACGACACGTAGGTACGATTGCCTCCCGTGTTCTTGGCGTAGTAGAGAGCTGTGTCGGCGGTGGCAACAAGCTCGCCCGACATGACGCCGTCGGCGGGATAGCTGGCCAGCCCGATGCTCGCCGTGACACCGCTGCGCCGCGCCTCCATCTCCCGCGCCACCCGCATGCGCACGCGCTCTGCAACCACGTACGCATCCTCCGGCGAGGTGCGAGGAAGAACGATGGCGAACTCGTCGCCGCCATAGCGAAACGCCTGGTCCGAATCACGGATGGCGTAGCCGATCAGGGAGGCCACGAACTTGAGCAGCTTGTCGCCCGAAGGATGGCCGTACATGTCGTTGTAGGCCTTGAACGAGTCAAGGTCGACCATGAGCACGGAGAACACACCGTCGTGCCGCGCATGGCGCGCCACTTCTTCCTTGATGCGCTCCTCGAAATGGCGACGGTTGAACAACCCGGTCAGTTCGTCGATGCGGCTCCGCTGCTCCGCCTTTGTGTAGAGGAGGGCGTTCTCGACCGGGGTCGCGATCTGGCGCGCCACCTCTTCCAGCAGTCGCACGTCCTCTTCCTTGTACGCCTGCGGTTGCCTGTTGGCGACGAGGAGCGTGCCGATGACCTGGTCACGAACGATAAGTGGCAGGTGAACGAGCGCCCGTATGCCTTCGCGAACGTAGTGCGTATCCGGCCAGTACGTCGTGGCAGCCTGGAGATCCGCCTGATACGTCGACTTCCGGTGCTTCATGACCCACTCGGTGGCGGTACCCTGGACCGAGTGAGACATCTCGGCAAGGTCCTGCGCGGCGACCTCACCGAACAGGGCCTGGAACTTGACCCTGTCGCCATCCACGATGGCGACCCCGGCGAAGTCGAGAGGCACCACCCTGTGCAGCTCGAGCGAGAAGCGATGGAAAACCTCGCCCATGTCGAGACTCGAAGTGACGACCGACGCT
>CAZVCS010000160.1:0-3506 GCA_964625765.1 uncultured Dehalococcoidales bacterium
CGGAGAGCATGCACCAGTTAGTTGACTCTGTCAAGTAATATGGCGGCACGCAGAGGCGAGAAAGACGAGCCAGTGTGCGGCGGTAATCGAACCTCTACCTGCGCAGGACGCAGGTGTACAGCGTCGTCGGCGCGGCCTGCTGCCGGTCGATGATGTCGAATCCGGCCCGGCGCAGCATCTCTTCGAGTACCCAGGAGAAGGTGGAGTACTCCTCACGGATGTGCGCGACGGTCTCCTGAGCCACGGCCTCCCCGCCTGTCTTGCGTATGCCCTCCACGAGAGCGCCGAAGTGCGTGTCCCAGTCCGCGATGTCCGCGTTGAAGACGATATCCCGCAGGAAGAGCCGTCCGCTGGGAGCGAGGTGCTGCGCGATGCGCTTGAGCGCGACCTGCTTCCAGAAGTCCGGCAGGTGATGCAGCGCGAGCTGACTGACCACGCCGCTGACCTGTTGCGGAGGCGTGAAGCCGGAGAGGAAGCCGCCCGGCTCAAAGCTGACGTTGCTGACGCCGCGCTCAGCGGCCTTGCCGCGCGCGAAGGCGAGCATGGCGGGGCTTATGTCGCTAGCGTACACGTAGCGGCAGCGCGGGGCGAGGCCGATGGCCATCTCGCCGGTGCCGGTGCCTATCTCCCAGACGACCGTCTCCTCAGAAACGGACAGCGCCTGCGCGGCTGTCTCCACTTCTCGTGGGACGTCGCGCAGGCGCTGCATCTTCGCATCGTACTCTCTGACGCGGGACTCGTCGGCATAGTCGGTGCCGACCTGGGTCCGCTCATCATAGAGCCACGGCGTATCCACGGCGCACTATTTCAGAACGACTGTCTTCGCCTTGTGCATGCCGTTGATGGCGAGCACCTGCTGGAAGACCTTCTCCGGAAGCTCCTGGCCGAGGCAGAGGGCCATCATGGCCGTGCCGCCGCCGTGGGCGCCCAGGCTGACCTGCATCTGGGAGATGTTGATGCTGTTGCTGCCCATGACAGTGCCGACCGCGCCTATCATGCCGGGCTTGTCATCGTGCTCGGTGAAGAGCATCGAGACATCCTGCGGCTCTATCTGCAGCGTGAAGCTGTCGACGCCGGTGAGGTACGTGCGGCCCTGGAAGGACGTGCCCGAGACTGTGGTCGTGCCCTTCGTGGTCGCGACCTGGACGGTGAGGGCGCTGGCGTAGTTGCCGGCGGTCGTGTCCTTCTCTTCCTTCAGGCGCAGGCCGCGGTCGCGCGCCATGGCGTCGGCGTTCGTGATGGTCACACGCTCCTCGGTCGTGGGGCCGAGCAGCACGCGCAGTATCTCGACCTTGAGCGGGTCGGTGGCGACGGAGGCGATCTCGCCGCGGACGCGGATGGTCAGCTCTTTCGCCTGGCCTTCCATGATGCCGGCGGCAATCTTGCCGAGCTTGGCGGCGACGTCCATGAACGGGCCAAGCAGGGCCATGTGCTCGGGCGGGATGATGGGCGCGTTGACCGGCGTTGCGGGCGGGAGGCCGCGGAGCACGTCGGCGACCTGCTTCGCGACGTCGGTGCCGGCGTTGCGCTCGGCCTCGACGGTGGAGGCGGCGAGGTGCGGGGTCACGACGACCTTCTCGCTCTTGACGAGGACGTTGTCGACGGCCGGCTCGGCGCTGTAGACGTCGATGGCGGCGCCGGCGATGACGCCCTTCTCAAGCGCATCGTAGAGCGCCTGCTCGTCGGTCAGCTTGCCGCGGGCGCAGTTGATGAGCATGGCGGAAGGCTTCATGAGCGCCAGCTTGGAGGCGTCGATGAGCTTCTCGGTGTTGGGAGTCAGGGGCAGGTGCAGCGTCACGAAGTCGGACTGCTTCAGCAGGTCGTCAAGCTCGACCATCGTCACGCCGATGCGGTCGGCCCACTCCTGGGCGACGAACGGGTCGTAGGCGATGACGTTCATCTTGAGGCCGCGGGCCATCTCAGCGACCTGCGTGCCTATCTTGCCGAGGCCGACGACGCCGAGGGTCTTGCCGCGCAGCTCGATGCCCTTGAGGGAGCGGTTCCACTTGCCGCCCTTGAGCTCGCCGTGCGCGCGGGGGATCTGGCGGACGAGGGACATCATCATGGCGATGGTGTGCTCGGCGGTGGAGACGGTGTTGCCGAAGGGCGAGTTGACGACGACGATGCCGTGCTTCGAGGCGGCTTCGACGTCAATGTTGTCGACACCAACGCCGGGTCGACCGATGATGCGCAGCTTACCGGGCGCGGAGAGGAGGTCGGCGGTGACCTTCGTCTGCGAGCGGACGACGAGGGCGTCGTACTCTCCGAGGATGGCCTTCAACTGGTCGGGGGGCAGGTTCTTCTTGACATCCACCTGGCCGGCCGTCTTGAGGATCTCAATCGCGTCTTCGGCGATAGCCTCGGCCACCAGGATCTTCGGGGTGCTCTCTTCCATCTAGGTGCTCCTTCGTGCTCCGTCTGAATCCGCGCCGGCGCCGATACTGCTGCCGCGCGTGAAGGCTATATTATGCCACGAACGGCAGGGTGGGGGCGAGGGGGAGACTGGGATTGTGGACGCAATGGCGGCTCGGCCGACCGGTGGGGGCTTCCCTCACGCACCGCGGAGCCCTAGAATGACAGGGAAGACTTGAGGGTGCCGGAGGACTCTCCAGCCTTCGGTGGTGGTGGGAAACCATGGATCCTCAGTTCTGCGCGTGTGTCCCTGACCTATCTGCGTGGGGCAGCCTGTCGACCAAGGGACTGACAAGTCCGCGACCCCACAAGCTGACCTCACTGAGCGTGGATGTGGCTCCCGGTAGCCGGGCGTATGCCAGTTGCGTCCACGACGTTGCACGGTTGGTCGCCGCTGCACGACTCCATGGAACGCTGCTGAGCAAATGGGAAGCCGCCGTCGAACGAAGAGCGCGGTTGTCAACGTTGGATCGCTTGGCAATCGGGAAAGCTCTGAGTCGTGGACTGGGCACCGACTTCGACCAGACCACCAGTGCAGTTCCGACGTGTCAGAGCGACTTGTTCAAGGGCCACATCGCGGAGGTCCTAATGTACGCGTTTCGGACCTACTTGCAGACTGCCGGGAAGGCGCGGCCGCTAGTGTATGAGCCGCCTCGTCCCAAGGTTAGTGTTAGCGAGCCGGGCATCGATCTCCTTGAGGTGGGTGCCACGAAGTCGGGCTTCTACTTCTTGGTCTGGGAATGCAAAGGCATCGATGGACTGGCCGCAAGTGCCCTGCGGAGTGCTGCTGGGCAGATCGTCTCTCCTGATGACACCGCGAACCAGGCGTTCATGGAAGCGCATGCCTCCCTCTATTCGACCCCACTCGTTGCGGGTGACGCGCGTCTTCGGGCGTTCGTTGACCTTATGCCGCACCTCTTCTATACAGGGACAGCTGCTCGTGGCAAGAGGCTCGGCGGATTCGCTGGAGCTTCTCGAGGCTTGAGCAGCAAGTGCGGTTGTGGATTCGCGTCCGTGGTCGACGGCACGGTGATCAACGGCAAGGCATCGTGCCAGGTTGGAGTCATGCAGATACCCCAGTTTCAATCGTTCAG
>CAZVCS010000161.1:0-3447 GCA_964625765.1 uncultured Dehalococcoidales bacterium
CGGTGGTCGTCGACAGCAAGGGCATCCTGCACCCGGGCCGGAAGGACATCGAGGCCGAGAAGGATACCTACGTTCACAAGTGGGGCTTCTGCCTCAACACCAACGCCGAGCGCAGGACCGGCAACCTCGCGGAGGCGCTGAAAGGCGCCGACGTCCTTGTATCCCTGGCCAAGTCCGGTCCCGACGTTATCACCAAGGCCGAGATAGCCGGCATGGCGAAGGACGCTATCTGCTTCGTGTGCGCCAACCCCATACCCGAGATCTGGCCGTGGGAGGCGAAGGAGGCAGGCGCACGCATCGTGGCGACGGGTCGCTCCGACTTCCCCAACCAGGTGAACAACTCCACCGTCTTCCCGGCGCTGTTCCGCGGTGTCCTCGACGTGCAGGCGAAGACCATCACCGATGAGATGTGCATCGCCGCGGCCGTGGCGCTGGCCGACTACGCCGTCGAGCAGGGCATCAGCGACGAGTACATCTCCCCGACCATGGACCAGCCGGAGGCGTTCATCCGGGAAGCCGTCGCCGTGGGCATGAAGGCCCAGGAGCAGGGTGTCGCGACGAAGAAGGCCACTCCCGAACAGCTCCGCGAGATGGCGACGACGATGATTCAGGGTGCGCGCGACGAGCACGACGCGCTGGTCAAGGCCGGCTGCATACCCATCGCTCCCGTCTAGCACGTGTACCGACCGGGCCGCCGCCGCCGCGGCGGCCCGGCGTACGCACAGACCCAGTCGCCGGGACGCGTGAGGGTCCTCCGCCCGCCATCCGAGCCACAGGCACCATTCGATTTGACAAGGAGGCAACGATGGAGAGGTTCAGCAGACTCAGGGCAGAGCTTCGGGCGCGAATAAACCGGGGGGAGTTGGTCGTAGCCCTCGGTGCGCACGACGCCCTCTCGGCCAGGGCGTTCGAGAAGGCCGGCTATGACGCGGTCTACATGACCGGCCACGGCGTCGGCGCCTCCATGCTGGCATGGACCGACGTCGGGCTCACGACCATGACGGAGATGGTCTGGGCCGCCAGGAACATCTGCAACGCCATCAACGTCCCGCTCATCTCCGACGCGGACACGGGCTACGGCAACGCCGTCAACATGGTCCGGACGGTCAGGGAGTTCGAGCAGGCCGGGGTTGCCATGATTCAGATAGAGGACCAGGCCATGCCGAAGAAGTGCGGCTTCATGAAAGGCAAGGCACTTATCTCGAAGGAGGAGATGGTCGGAAAGGTGAAGGCGGCCGTCGACGCTCGGGAGGACCCCAACTTCATGATCGTGGCCCGGTGCGACGCCAGGGCTGTCGAGGGGCCCGACAGCATGTACGACCGGCTGGCGGCGTACTCGGAGGCCGGAGCCGACCTCATCTACGCCGAGGCGCCCCGCGACGCGGACGATATCCGTGAGGACGCGAGGCAGCTCTCAGGGCTCAACGCGAAGCTCTACCTCATCGGCGTCTGGCTCGGCACGCGGTACGGGCTTGCGTTCAAGGATGTCGCCGACATGGGCTACTCCGTCATGATTCTTCCCGAGATAGGCTTCACGGTGATGCCGAAAGCGCTCTACGACGTCGCCGTCGAGATGAGACGGACCGGCAGCTACCCTGACTTCGTGAAGCAGGGGAAGCAGTTCGCCTGGGAGGAAGTGCAGGAGCTGATACGACTGCCAGAGGTGCATCGCCTCGAGCAGACGTACCTGCCGCCCGAGGTGAAGCTCGAGCGCTGGAAGACGGAGAACCTGCCCGGAGCAGAAAGCTACTACATCGAGGGGATGAAGTAGCCATCCCATCAACGGCCCTCAAGTGGAGCGGTGCAGACAGGCGAATCCATGGCTGAGACTCCCGAAACGGCGATAGCTGCCATATGCGGCATCTACTGCGGGACGTGCCCGTCCTACCTGGCGCCGCGGCGAGGGGATGAGGAACGGGTACGCACTGTGGCGGAACGGCACGGCATCTCGGTCGACGAGGTCCCGTGCGACGGCTGCCTCTCCGCGCGGGTGATGAAGCCGTGCCGCGAGTGCCGCCATGGGTTCCGCTCATGCACCGCCGCGCACGGGGTCACGCGCTGCTCCGAGTGCGCCGAGTGGCCGTGCGACCGCTTGAAGCAGTTCGTGGACGCGCACGTCGTCGACGGCATCTCTCACCACCGTGACATCATCGAGGACCTTTCGTACTCCAGGGCGAACGGTGTGGCCGCCCTTCTCCGGCATCAGGCTGAGAGAGCCCGGTGCCGCGCGTGCGGGCATACGGACTACTGGTTCACGCGAACGTGCACGCAGTGCGGCGCCTCGCTGACCTAGCGCGCCGGGGCACCAGGGTACATGGAGCGCCCCCGTCTGCCACAAGCCATGGTATCTCGCACGGCACCGGCACTTGCTGATACCATGTGCGGATGGCGTTTCACGCACTCATCTGCGACCTTGACGGCACTCTCCTCGATACTCTCCGCGATGTGGCAGAATCCACGAACGCAGCGCTGACGCGGCTTGGCCTCCCTGCTCACGAGGTCGATGCCTACCGCCGCTTCGTCGGCGACGGCAGGAGAGCCATGGCCAGCCGCTCCCTGCCGGAAGAGCGGCAGGACGATGAGACCATCGCGAAGCTGATTCCCCTCATCAACGAAGAGTACACGAGGCGGTGGATGGACCACACCAAGCCGTACGACGGCATCTCCGAGATGCTCGACGAGGCGGCGGCACGCGGCGTACATCTGGCTGTGCTCTCGAACAAACCCCAGGACTACACCGAGTCGATGATATCCAGGCTCCTGCCCCGGTGGTCGTTCGAGTACGTGCTCGGCGAGTCGGCGCGCTTCCCGCGCAAGCCGGACCCTGCCGGCGCGTTGCACATCGTCGAGGGCATGGCCGTCGCACCGGACCAATGTCTCTACATTGGCGACTCCGGCGTCGACATGCAGACGGCGGCAGCCGCCGGATTGTATGGAGTGGGTGTGCTGTGGGGCTTCCGCGATGCGGATGAGCTTCTCTCGAACGGCGCCCGGTCGCTGGCGCGGCGCCCCGCCGACATCGTGGCTCTGCTCAGACGCTAGCCACTCCCCCGCGACTCCCCTTCTGCTGCGAAGCCCCGAAGTCAGCCGGCAGTCCAAACCGCCCCTTGCCGGACACCTGCTTTCTCCCGGACGCAGCCTGCGCCGCACCTGCTACCATTGTGCGGAGCGCTCGCTCCGGAGGAGTCGCTGAGCGCTCGGGAGGGAGACGGATGTACCAACGGAAGATGCTCGGACTGGATGACGCCGACCGGATAGTGAACACCATCGTAGCGCACTGCCGGAAGGAGAAGGGCGTACCCATCTCCATCGCCGTGGTCGACTACCGGGGCGACCTCATCCGGTTTGCCAGGATGGACGGTGCGAGCTGGAACTCGATGCGCATGGCCCAGGTGAAGGCCTACAGCGCGGCCAAGTTCCGTCGCGATACGTCGGTCGTCCCCGAGT
>CAZVCS010000162.1:0-3425 GCA_964625765.1 uncultured Dehalococcoidales bacterium
CGTATCCTCACGACCTCGCCGTCGCCACCGTAGTGCGAGATATCCATGTAGTCCACACGCACGGGAAGAGAGATGTGCTGCATCAGGTCCGACATGAAGCACATCACCCCCTTGAGGACTCCAACCATGACGACGCGCTTGCCGACGTAGTCACGGGATATGCGCCGGGCCAGTGAGCGGACCCTTCGCTGAATCTGCGTCTGGCTGTAGAGCACGCGGCCCACGCCCTCGACCTTCGCCGCACCCAGGGGGCCATAGCCGTACTTGGAGAGCAGCCCCGCGAAATCCTTTCGCGTCAGCAGCCGGATGTTGATGTCCGGGTACTTCTCTCGGAGCTTTCGAACCTTGCGGTTCTTCGCCGTGATGAGGTCCTGTTTCATGGTCGTCAGTTCGACGTAGAGGTCGAGCTCCGGAAGGTAGAAGTCCGGAGTGAACATCAGGGAGACGCCATCCCCGTTCCACTCCAGGGGGAAGGACCTGGGTTCGTAGAGCCACTCTATCTGGTAGAAGTCGAGCAGGCTGGCGAACTCCGCCTCGCTCTCGTGGGCGAACTCGGTCGGCCTCAGGGACGCGACCGGCAGCTGCATCGCCGTTCCTGACACGGGCGCCGTGCCGCACGATTGCTTCACCCGCTCCTTGAACTGAGCCAGCTCCGCCCGCTCGAACAGCACCGCGCACAGGTTGGCGCACGTCCTGAGGAACTCCTCGTCGATGGTCGAGAGAGTCCTGGTCTCCTTGGAGTAGACGCGCAACTCTCCGGCAACCTGCTCTCCCTGAAGGATGGGCGCCGCGGCGATGAAGACGACGTGCTGCGATTCAGCCAGCTCGTGGTGCTGCACCCGGGAATCCGTGGACGCATGCGCGACCACGGCGATCGTGCCCTGAAGCACTTCCGGCAGGCTCTTCCGTGCATCGAGAGGTCCCTTGCGCAGGTACAGGTCGCTAAGCCCGAATGCGCCGACGGTGGTCAGGTACTCCTTCTTGGCATCGAGATGTAACACACGGCAGCCGTTCACATCCATCGACTTCGCCACGGCTTTCGCCACCGCGTTGCAGGTGCGACGCAATGTGAGCCCCGCGTTCGCAGATGCCATCATCTGCTGCAACCCGATGCTGTATCGCGCTCTTGAGGTTCCCACTCCAGTCACTCGCTCCCGCCGCTACGAGCACTTGGTGTACCCGCACGACGTGCAGATGCTGCAGCCCTCCTGGTGAATCACTGAACCTCCGCACTCGGGGCACTGTCCCGCGACCTGTCCCTGGACCGGGGAATGGTGTGGAGCGGCTTCCGGTTGGTCGCCGGCGTACTTCTCCAGCACGCCGGCAAGAGCATCAGCGCAGGACATCACAGCCTTTCCCTGCTCCCAGGCGATGGAGGGGCAGCGGATGCCGCGGAGATTCTTCACGACAGACCCGACATCGAGTCCGCAACGCAGCGCATTGGAGACAAGCCGGCTGATGCCCTCGAGTTGTGCCGCTGCGCAACCTCCGGCCTTGCCCAGCGTGGCAAACGCCTCACACGCACCGACATCATCGAAGTTGATGGTGACGTACATGTTGCCGCAGCCGGTGTTCACCCGCTCGGTGATGCCCCGGGTCACCTTGGGCCGCTGGCGTGGCCGCAACGACGGCTTCTCCTCCTGGCGAGGCGCGCCGGTGGTCAGAACCTGGTCCTGGCGGCTGCCATCCCTGTATATGGTGATGCCTTTCAGGTGCTCCTCGTACGCCATCAGGTACACGCGCTCGACATCGTCTCGGGTCGCGCTCTTCGGAAAGTTGACCGTCTTCGAGACGGCGCTGTCCGTGTGGCGCTGGAACGCAGCCTGCATCCGGACGTGCCACTCGGGAGAGATGTCGTACGCACAGACAAAAGTCCGGCGGACATCCTCGGGCAGCTCCTGCATGTCCTTGAGCCGCTTGCCCTCCGCCAGTGCGCGCATCAGGTCGTCGCTGTAGAAGCCGCGCGACCGCGCGTCCTGTTCGAACAGGGGATTCACCTCGAGGAAATCCTCTTTGTCGAGGATGTGCCGAACGTAGGTCAGGGCGAACACCGGCTCGATGCCGCTCGAGCAGTTGGCGATGATGCTGAGGCTGCCGGTGGGCGCTATCGTGGTCCGGGATGCATTCCTGTACTGCGGGCCGCCCGGGACGTCGTAGATGCTCCCTTTGAACGCGGGGAAGACGCCCCGTTCCCTGGCCAGCTCCTGTGACGCACTGTCGGCGGTATCAGAGACAAATCCCATGACGCGGTCGGCTGTCGCCAGCGCTTCCTCGCTGTCGTAGGGGATGCCAAGCTGAAGCAGCATGTCGGCGAAGCCCATGACGCCCAGGCCGATCTTCCGCGTGCGCCGGGTATGCTCTCCTATCACCGGCAGGGGAAACTCGTTCACGTCGATGACGTTGTCAAGAAAGCGGACAGCGAGCCGAACAATCGCACCGAGATGCTTGAAGTCGACCGTTCCGGGGTGCCTCGAGATATCGATCATCCGCGCCAGGTTGATGGACCCGAGATTGCAGGATTCGTACGGCAGGAGCGGCTGTTCGCCGCAGGGGTTCGTGCTCTCGATGCGGCCCAGTTGCGGCGTGGGGTTGTGGCGGTTGATTTCGTCCAGAAAGACGATGCCCGGGTCTCCCGACGCCCAGGCCATGTCCACTATCTCTTCAAACACGTCCTTCGCCCGGACGCGCTCTACGACCTCACGCGTTCTGGGGCTGAGAAGGTCGTACTCGCCGTCGGCGATGACGGCCTGCATGAAGCCATCCGTGATGCCGACGGACAGGTTGAAGTTCGTCAGTATGCCCGGCTCCTTCTTGGCCGAGATGAACCGCCTGATGTCGGGATGCGTCACGTCGAGGATGGCCATATTGGCGCCGCGACGCATGCCTCCCTGCTTGATGACGTCAGTTGTCTTGTCGAAGACCTGCATGAACGAGAGCGGGCCGCTGGCCACGCCGCCAGTGCTACCGACCCGGTCCTTCTCCGGCCGGAGGTGCGAGAAAGAGAAACCCGTCCCGCCACCGCTCTTGTGGATGAGGGCCGTGTGCTTCACCGCGTCGAAGATGGACTCCATCGAGTCTTCCACCGGTATCACGAAGCAGGCCGAAAGCTGTCCCAGGTCCCTGCCCGCGTTCATCAGCGTCGGCGAGTTGGGCAGGAAATCGAGCTGGGTCATCGCCTCGTAGAAGCGCTGCTCCCATGCCGCAGCGTCGCCGGAGGAGCCGAACGCCAGTTCGGCCTTCGCGACGTGCCGCGCCACGCGGCGGAACAGCTCGTCCGGCGTCTCGGACGGCGCGCCGCCGGCATCTTTCTGCAGGTACCGCCGTTCAAGGACGCGCATCGCATTGGCAGAGAGTGTGATGGATGGCGTTACGACCACGTTGTCCTCCGCGGGAGCTACTTTGAGGGGTTCGGCCTGCCTGCGGCG
>CAZVCS010000163.1:0-3399 GCA_964625765.1 uncultured Dehalococcoidales bacterium
GGCCCCAGTCGCGGGTGGCCTCGTCGACCGCTTCAACCCGAAGCTGGTCCTCGGCGCCGGCGGCCTTGTGGTTGGTTCCGGAGTTGCGCTGTGCAGCATCGCCACCCAGATGTGGCACTTCTACCTTCTCTACGGAGTGATGGTGGCCGTCGGCCTGAGCCTCATCGGCATGACGCCGCTGAGCACAATCGCGACGGACTGGTTTCCACACCGGAGGGCCTTCGTCTTCGGCCTTCTGGGCGCCGGGTTCGGTGCGAGCCTCGTGTCGGCACCGGTGTTCCAGATGCTCATCTCGAGCTTCGGCTGGAAGACAGCCTATGTGATCATCGGTGTCACCGCAGCGGGCGTCATCGTGCCGCTCGTCCTTATCTTCGTACGGCGCAATCGCGAGGAGGCGGCGCGCTTTGCGTCATCACGTCGGAAGGATACACTCAGGGCCGAGCGTGCGGCGGAAGGTCTCGACTGGACTCTACGGGCAGCCATCAAGACCACGCCGTTCAAGATCTACCTGCTCATCTCATTCTGCAATATGGGTGTGGCCCAGCAGTTCGCGATCGCCCACGGCGTATACACGCTCCAGGACATGGGCTATGCTCCACTGACTGCGGCGAGCATTTTCGGCGGCCTCGGTGGCGGCATGGCGGCGGGGACACTGCTCGCGTTTCTGTCGGACCGGCTGGGCAGGGTGCTGGTCTTCGCCGGCGGTTGCCTCCTCACGGCGGGTGCGATGGCTTTCCTGCTCGTCATGGCGGACGGCTCATCCATCCCTCTTGCCCTCGTATCCGTCGTCTCCATGGGATTCGGTCTTGGCATCACGCCTGCCACATTGTTCGCCGCGGTCGCTGACCGGTATCACGGACGAGACTACGGCTCGATACAAGGCACGGTCATACTATCCTGCTCCGTCGGAGGAGCCGTCGGTCCCTGGCTGGGCGGAGCACTGCACGACTGGACCGGCAGCTACCACGCGGCACTGCTCGTGGTCATCGGGTTTCTGCTCCTGGCGACCGTCCTGATGTGGATAGTTCGCCCCCGCGAGGGAGAGTCCATTGTCTGACAGGCAGCGCCTCTACTATGGCTGGATTGTCGTTGCCGCCGGGTTCACCATCACACTTGTCGGCTACGCGGTCCGCAACACGTTCACCGTGTTCTACCCGGCCATCGTGGATGAATTCGACTGGTCGCGCGGAATCACCGCCATCATGTACTCCCTGACGATGCTCACCTATGGTCTCGTCGCGCCCGTGGCGGGAGGACTGGTCGACAGGTTCAACCCGAAGCTGGTGTTCTCCATCGGCGGACTCATCATCGGAGGCGGAATCGCCCTCTGCAGCACGGCCACCACCGTGTGGCAGTTCTATCTGTTCTACGGCGTCGCAGCCGCTGCCGGCCTGAGCCTCTGCGGTTTCACGCCGCTCACATCCCTCATCACACACTGGTTCCTCGAACGGCGCGCCCAGATCTTCGGCATGATGGGGGCCGGCTACGCCGTCAGCCTGATTTCCACGCCGCTGTTCCAGTTTCTCATTGCAGAGTATGGCTGGCGCACAGGATACGTCATCACGGGTGCAACGGCAGTGCTCGTTGTCATCCCGCTCGCTGTGTTCGTTGTCAAGCGCAGTCCGGCACCGCTGGGAAAGACTGTCCAGAGTCCACCTGACGCGACAGCCGTCGGGCGCAGAACCGCCGCCTCACACGTGGAATGGACAGTCCGCTCCGCGTTGAAGACGCGCACCTACAGGCTCCAACTCGCCATGGCGTTCTCCAATATCGGCTTCGCGCAGGGTGTCAGCGTCGCGCACGTCGTCTACTTCCTCAGGGACATCGGCTATGAACCCATGGCCGCAGCATCGATCTTCAGCCTCTACGGGGTGGGGTTGGTCGCTGGTAACCTCTCCACAGGGCTGTCAGACCGTTACGGCCGCGCACGCATCTTCGCGCCGACCAGCCTGCTCGCCGCAGCAGGGATCGGACTGTACCTGCTGACAGACGCCAACGCGTCCGTGGTCCTGCCCTCAGTGGCAACCGGGTTGCTCGGCTTCGGACTGGGCATCAGTGCTCCGGTGTGCTACGCAAGCGTTGCCGACTGCTTCCACGGTCGCAATTACGGCTCGATACAGGGCACCGTCATCCTGGCTATGTCGCTCGGCGCCGCCATCGGGCCTTGGTTGGGAGGCTTCCTGCACGACCTCTCGGGCACCTACACGACGACGTTCGTTCTCGGGCAGGCTGCGCTCGTGCTTGCCGCGGTGCTCATGTGCATCGCGAACCCGCGCCGCGGGGTGGCGCCGCGCTAAGCCAGAGCTGGCCCGGTCCTGAGGCGCGAGCCCGCTGCCATTTCGTCACTGCGCCGCTCCGCGGCGACGCGTCTACCGCCCCACATGTTGACACTCCTACAGTGCGTCGCTAAGCTACCCCGCGGAGACAGAGTCTCACCAGCACGGCAAGGAGGCACCCGCAAACGATGGAGTATAGAAAAGTCGGCAGAACCGGTCTGATGGTCTCTCCCGTCTGCCTCGGAACGATGACATACGGCGACCCGGTGGGCGAAGCTGACGCCATTGCGATGACGCACGCCGCCATGGATGCTGGCGTCAACTTCTTCGACACCGCCAACAGCTACGCAAAGGGACGCTCAGAGGAGATCGTCGGCAAGGCGCTCAAGGGCCGGCGCGACGATGTCGTGCTCGCGACTAAGGTGGGCATCGACATCGGCAAGGGACCGAACGAGTTCGGACTATCGCGCAAGCACATCATGCGCGCCGTGGAGGAGAGCCTGCACAGGCTTGATACCGACTACATCGACGTCTACTACGTCCACAAGCCCGACTACGCAACGCCTATCGAGGAGTCGCTCCGGGCGATGGACGACCTCGTGCGACAGGGCAAGGTGCGCTACCTGGGTTGCTCCAATCTGCGCGCCTGGCAGATCTGCAAGGCGCTGTGGACCAGCGATGTGCATCATCTGGAGCGGTTCGAGTGCCTGCAGACGCCGTACAACATCCTGACCCGCGACATCGAATACGAGGTGCTGCCGCTGTGCACCGCCGAGGGGCTCGGCGTCACGGCCTACAACCCTCTTGCCGGCGGACTCCTCACCGGGAAGCACGACGCCTCGAAGCCGCCGACACCCGGCACCAGGTTTGCCAACGACGCCCAGGGCCGGCAGTACACCGAGCGCTACTGGAACACCTCCAACTTCGAGGCAGTGGAGAGCTTCCGTGCGCTTGCAGCGAAGCATGGCAGGGACATGGCGCAGATGGCGCTCGCGTTCGTGCTGGCGAACACAGCGGTGACGTCCGTCATCATCGGCGCCACCTCGATGAAGCATCTGCAGCACAACCTCGCCGCTTTCGAACTCACCCTCACACAAGAGGAGCTGGATGGCTGCGGCGAGAT
>CAZVCS010000164.1:0-3348 GCA_964625765.1 uncultured Dehalococcoidales bacterium
CTTCTCCGGGCGTCACCGTCGATACGAAGTGGTCCGGCGCGAAGGGGTTCTTCTCCAAGGAGGGGCTCTTCCTGCTGAAGGCCTCCGGGCAGGGAATCCTGCTCCTCTCAAGCTACGGCGCCATTCACGAGGTGCAGCTTGCGGCGGGTCAGACGTACACCCTGGACAACGGCCACATGGTCGCCTTCGACGAGTCCGTCAGCTACCAGGTGCACGCGATCGGCGGGGTGAAGTCGACCCTGTTCAGCGGTGAAGGCCTGGTCTGCACGTTCACCGGCCCGGGCCGCCTGCTCATGCAGACGCGGAGCGAAGACTCGTTCCTTGCCTGGCTCATCCCGCACCTGCCGAAGAACACCAGCGGCTCGAAGTAGCAGCGGGCTGCTCTCACGGCGCCGCCGGGGCTGGGCCGAGGCTGCTCTCTCTCCGCAGGTGGCGCTGTCGGAGCGCGCTGGCAAGGAGTTCAGCGAGCGTTGCCTTGTTGCGCTCTCCTCGCTCCAGAGCGGCGAGCAGCAACGGTGCGCAGACGCAGACCTCGTCGTTCGGTCCCGGCAGGTTCACGATGAGCGCCTGCCCGGACGAGCCGATTGCGATACGAACGCCTGCCTTGACGTGCCTCCCCGCTGGCGGGTAGGTCACCACCCAGGACGTGGCCGCGCCGGGGTCCAGCCGCAGCGTGGCCTCGATGGTTTGGTCCTTGCCCTCCGCGCCAACCCCGCCCGTGGTGATAACGAGGCCGTATGCCTCGTACAGAGCCGCCTCGACGGCGTTCGCAATTGCCAGCGAGTCGTCAGGCAGCGGCGGAGCTATCGATACGCGATAGCCGGCCTTCTCGAACGTCTCCTTCAGGTAGGGACTGTTCGTGTCCTCGATGACGCCCCTGACGATCTCGTGGCCGGTGGCGAAGACCCTCATGCGCTTCAGGAATGCCCGGCTGACTTCCTGTGAGAGCGACTCGGTCCGCGCCACCACCTCCTCGACCATCGACGGCTCGAGAATGAGCATCTGCAGTATGCCCTCGGAGTGGACCGACGTATCGGACGAGGTAGTGACGCCTGGTACATCCGCGATGGCATCCAGCAGCGCCGCCTCGCGGCCCGCTATCTGTCGCACATCCAGTGTCTGGCGCAGCACGTCCAGCGTCACGTGGTCCGGTCCGGCGTCGACCACCAGAACGTCTGCCGCATCCAACTGCAGCGCCCGGGCGGCCGCAGAGGCGAGTTCACTCAGGTTGGCGTTCGCAAGCGAGACGTGCTGTATCCAGAGTTCCGTCTTGCCGATGAGGTTCATCTCCATGCTCGTGCCTCGCTCTACTCCACCGCCGGCGTCTCGTACGGGCCGACGACGTCGAGGGTCATGTCGAGCAGGGGGGCGTCGATGACCGCCCTGCCAATGTCGACGATGTCGATATCCTCCCGCCGCAGGGCCACGAGGTCGTCGATATGCACTCCCCCGGAGAAGGCGAGTTGAACGCGGTCTCTCAGCCGCGCCCCGCGCAGGGCCGCCGAGGCGGCGCGGGCGTCATCGAGGCGCCCCGTGTCGACCATGATGATGTCGGCGCCTGCCTCCGTGGCGGCGACGGCCTCGGCGGCGATGGCGCCGAACTCGCCGCGAAGCTGGATGGCCTTGACCTGCCGGCCGGGCACGGCTGCCGCCTCCAGCGCCTGCCGGATGCCGCCCAGCATGCGCACGTAGTTCTTGTCGAGATAGACGAAGTCCCGGTCGGCGAGCCTCGTCGGCATGCCTCCGGCCGTGATGGCCCTCCGGAGCGCCTGTTTCGACTCCCCGGGCATCTTCTTCCACGCGCCGCAGACGGCGCGGACGCGTCCGGCGGCCTGCCGCGCCCGTGCCGCCGCGGTCGCCACGCCAGAGTACTTGGCCACGAGGCCGATGAGGGTCTCCTCGCAGAGGGCGACCTGCTTCGGCCCGCCAATGAACTCGGCCACGACGGCGCCGCTGTGCAGGGCCGCCCCTTCGGGCAGCAGTTGCAGGAAGGTGACGCCGATATCCTCGCCCTTCTCCCGGAGTGCGTCGACTCCGGAGAGCACACCGTCGGCGTGCGCGCGGATACGGACCACGAACCTGCGGCCCGCGATGCCCTGGAAGAGCAGGTCGCGCAGGTCAATGCCGCCTGAAGCTGGACGTTGCATATGCGCCTGCAATCTCAGTACAGCGGCCCGAGCCTGGCGTCGCGACGCCGATGCCGACTGCTCCGGTTGCCGTCGTCCCCGGCGAGAACGCGCCGCAAGGCTCAGGGCGGAGCGCACCGCAACACCGTACCAGGTGTGACGCCACTGCCGGCCGGTGGTCCCCTATCCCATCCCTCTCTGCTTCAGCCACTTTGGCATCAGCGTTGTTTCGACCTCACGGCTGACCTCCGGCGCCCTGGCCAGAAGCTCCTCGGCGAGAGACTGACTGCAGTTGATGCCGCCACCGGCGCCATCGAAGATGATGACCTTGTCGGTCTTCGCCATCTTGTAGGCGTGCTCCATAGCGGTGTTGAGGTCTGGCACGATCTCCTTCGCGTAATCGGCGAACTCGACGTTCTGCGAGTCCTCCCGGAACAGCCGTGCGTGGTCCTCGCCCACTATGATGGTGGGTGTGTGTTTGGCCCAGAAGACCGACGGATAGCCTACCCAGGCGTAGTTGACGATGCACGCCTTGATGGCCGGGTTCATCGGCGGTATCTCGCGAAGCAGCGGCTTCTCGTTCTCATCGTAGTACGACTCGGTGTACCAGGTATACGAAGGCAGCGGCTGCTCCAGGTCGAGCAGGTCGATGTTCGCGCTGCAGAAGTTGGCATAGATGACGCCGCCGCTGAACACGTACGGCACCGGCGCGCAGAAGTCGAGCACCGCGATGGCTTCCTTGACCTTGCCCAGCAGCGTCATCATCTTGCCGTACGTAGCCATGTTGAGCAGGGTTATCTCCCTGTTGAGAGAATACAGGTCGTTCTTGGCGGTCACGCCGACGATGCCGGCCGGCGTGGGCTTGAAGAAGCAGGCGAAGGCCCACTTGTCCTGAACGAACTTCGAGTTGAAGATGGCCCGTGCCGTGAAGTTGGCTCCCCTCGGGCCGAGGTTGTGGTGGTACGTCGACCGGCTTTCAATGCGTGCGTACGACATCGAGAACGGCTTCACTGCCCGGTCGACGTGCCGGTGGAAGTGAATCTCACGCACGTCGCTGTTGTGTGTGTGGACAATCCACTTCGCGTCGTAGGCGCGCTTGATGCCGTAGAGGGTGCCTATCTCGGTCTCGATGGGGATGCCCTCGTCGATGGGCGCCATGCCGCGGGCCTTGCCCGGGCCGAAGTACGTGTCGAGGCCGAAGCGCTTGATGTACTCTTCGGTC
>CAZVCS010000165.1:0-3289 GCA_964625765.1 uncultured Dehalococcoidales bacterium
TTCAACCACATCCTCTACACCGCAGCCTCGGGGGACGCTGACGAACCGTACTACTGCTGGCACCTGCGCATCTACCCGCGCCTCACCGCGGTGGCCGGCTTCGAGATAGGCTCCGGCATCCACATCAACTCGAGCCTGCCGGAGGAGACCGCCGCGTTCATGCGCGGCATCCCTGACTCGCAAGACTGACCGGGAAGGAGGAGCCACCTGTGGACCGATTCGGACTGACCAGCATCGACGACTACGAGCCCCTGATAGGCTCGGCCGCGGTTGGGCGCATCCGGCGCAAGGCCGTGCCCCTGCAGGATTGCCACGTCGTCAATATCAACTCCACCTACTACGGCGGAGGAGTCTCCCAGCTCCTCTCATCGCTCACCATCCTCATGAACGGCCTCGGCATCGAGACGGGCTGGCGCACCATCCACGGGCCGCCCGACTTCTTCACGATCACCAAGAAGATGCACAACGCGCTGCAGGGCGGTGACATCCACTGGACGAAGCGCAAGTGCGATATCTACGAGGCCGTCGTCTACGAGAATGCCGTCCTGAACCACCTGACGCACGACATCGTCGTCGTGCACGACCCGCAGCCACTGCCGCTTGTGACGCACTACCGCAAGGGTGGCCCATGGATCTGGCGTTGCCACATCGACCTGGGTGCTCCGCATCCGCAGCTCTGGTCGTACCTCACGCGCTTCATCGAGCAGTACGATGCCGTCATCCTCAGCTCGACCGACTACCGGCAGAACCTGAAGACGCCGCAGGTGTTCTTCATGCCCGCCATCGACCCCTTCTCCATCGTCAACCGCGACATGAGCGAGGCCGAGGTGACCGAGCGCCTGGAGCACTACGGAATCCCGACTGACCTGCCGCTCGTCGTGCAGATATCCCGGTTCGACCCGTGGAAGGACCCCAAAGGCGTCATCGATGCGTTCAAGCTGGCGCGTCGCGAGGTTCCCTGCCGGCTCGTGCTCCTCGGCAACGTGGCCACGGACGACCCGGAAGGTCCCGAGGTGTACGAGTCGCTGCTGCACGAGCAGAGCGACGAGATTCTCATCATGAGCCAGCAGGATGGAGCGCTGGTGAATGCCCTCCAGCGCACGGCTGCCGTGGTGCTGCAGAAGTCCATCCGCGAGGGCTTCGGCCTGACCGTCTCCGAGGCGATGTGGAAGGGGGCGGCGGTTATCGGCGGCAACGTCGGCGGCATCAGGCTGCAGATAGACGACGGCGTCAACGGTTTCCTCGTGTCGTCCGTGCCGGAGGCCGCCGACCGTATCGTCCGGCTGCTCAAGGCCCCGGCGATGGCGCGCGAGATGGGTCAGAAGGCGCGAGAGAAGGTCCGGCAGCACTTCCTGCTCAGCCGCTACCTGGAGCAGTACCTCGACCTGTTCGGTTCCTTCGAGACGGTGTACCGGCTGAAGGCGTGACGGTGGGGCGTGCTGAATGTGCGATGCGGTTCGCTGGGCCGGGTTGCGCTAGATGGACGGGAACAGCGCTTCGTGCTGTTCCGTGGCCGGCGGCAGGCTGCTGAGGTATGCTTCGCAGCGCTGCTGGATGGCGGCGAACTCGGTCCTGAGCTCGTTGACCACGTCCGCCTCAACCGCCTGGCGCGCGCGCAGTATGGCCCGCTCGAAGTGCGGCGCCTTGCTGCTGCCGTGCATTATCTGCACCACGCCGTTCACGCCCCAGAGCAATCCCCCGCCCGTGCTCTCGGCCCGGGTCACCCGCGTGAACGCTGCCATCTGGCAGAGCACGCGCCGTCCGGCGCCGACCAGCGGCCGGCCCTTCAGCCGGTCCACCACCCAGTGGGTGAAGCACGGCCCGAGGCTCTCGTAGAACTTCAGCAGGATGTTGCCGACAATGCCGTCGCAGACGATGACGTTCGCCTTGCCGGTGAGAACGTCGTACCCCTCAACGTTGCCCACGAAGTTCAGCCCGCTCTGCTGCAGCAGCGGGTAGCTCTCCTGTAGCAGCCGCGTTCCCTTGCCGCGCTCCACGCCGGTGCTCAGCAGCGCCACCGTCGGCTCGCTGATGCCGAGCATGCGGCGCGCGTACACCGTGCCGATGGCCGCGAACGAGAGCATGTGGCCCGGCTTGCAGTCCACGTTTGCGCCGCCATCGATGAGCACCGTCTTCGGCGCCAGGCCGACCAGCGGCACGCAGACCGCCGGCCTGGTGATGCCCGGAAGCATCCCCATGTAGTAGATGGCGCTCACCGAGGCCGCGCCCGTCGAACCCGCGCTCACGTAGGCGTCGGCTTCGCCGTCGCGTACAAGCTTCGCCGCCACGGCGACTGAACACGACGACTTGCGCCGCAGCGCATGGGTGGCAGGCTCACCCTCGATGATTGCCTCGGCGGACGGCACGAGCCGCGCGTTGGGCGGCAGGCCGCCGTTGCGCTGTATCTCCGGCTCTATCTGCTCCGGCGGGCCGACCAGCAGTATCTCGGCGCCGCCCTTGCGGGCGGCTTTCAGCGCTCCCTTGACGGAATCGGCCGGCGCGTGGTCGCCGCCGGCGACATCCACCGCGACTCGCGCCGGTCTTGACAATTGACTATTCATATCTCTCTCGTGACGTTGACGAGAGGCAATCGTACTCGGTGGGATTGAGGGATGCAAGTGGAACGCGAACGCGCCCCGTCCCGTATCCGGCATGAGGTCCGTGGCGCGTCGGGATCTGAACGGGGGCAGGCCTACTCGACAACCACGGCCGTGCCGTAGGCGAGTATCTCCGCGGCGTTCTGCATCACCATGGACGTGCTGAAGCGCAGTCCAACGATGGCATTGGCTCCCTGGGCCGTCGCATCCTCGACGAGCCGCGCCATCGCCTCCTCCCGCGCCTCCGCCATCATCTTCGTGTACTCGATGATCTCGCCGCCAACGATGCCGCGGAGGCTCGCCACGATGTCCTTGCCGATGTGCCGCGCCCGTATCGTGCTGCCCTTGGCCCAGCCGATGGTGCGGACAGTCTTCTTGCCCGTGATTGTCTCGGTCGTCGTGATCATCATTGCTGCACCCCCTTGAACTTGTCGTTTCTGGATGCCTTGACCCGGTCACGGATGACGACGGCTATGAGGAGCAGCACTCCCAGCCCGACCGCCGCGACGGCGATGCGTATCAGCGGGTCTACCGTCGCATCCGTCATGAACTCCTTGATGCCCCAGACGACCAGCGCCAGGGCGCCGATGCCCATCAGTGCGTATGCCAGCTTCTGCATGTCCCCTCCCGGAACGAGCCGCCCTCTGATCTCGTTCAGATAGATGGGTGACACATGAGAGATGCAGCGGTAC
>CAZVCS010000166.1:0-3289 GCA_964625765.1 uncultured Dehalococcoidales bacterium
CCGAGTGGATGACACAGATGAAGATTCAACTGGCCGACTGGGCCGACCCGAACGTGACGGCGCTGGGCGGCGGCGTCTGCATCTGGGACGAGCAGGCGCAGCCAAGGACCGTCATCGGCGCGGTAGCCGTGAGCGGCTGGCCGGACCCGGCTGTGGATGCCGAGTACGCGCGAATCGGCATTGCGTCGCTCTGAAGTATCGCTGCAGCTTCGCCGTGGGGGCGACAACGCGACTTGAGTGCGGTACTATAGCCCGCCACTAACGGTCCTTAAGTGACCGGCAAGGAGGACTCACGGATGACCCACCCTGGCACAGAGCGAGTCTTCGGGATGGTTCCCGAGAAGGGCCGCTGGCTGTTCGTCGTGGCAGGCTTTCTCACCAATATCTGCCTCGGCAGCGTCTACGCGTACAGCGTGTTCCGCAATCCAGTGCAGAAGCTGTTTCAGACCAGCGCCTTCGACAGCGGGGCGCCGTTCATGGTCTTCCTGGCGTTCTTCGCCATACTGATGTTCTTCGGCGGACGTCTTCTGGGCACACTTGGTCCGAAGAAGGTGGGCATCATCGGCGGCATCCTCGTTGGCGCGGGCTGGATACTCTCGGGCATACTGCCCAAGGCCCTTCCCAGCATCTGGAGCCTGGTGCTCACCTACGGCGTCATCGGCGGTTCGGGCGTGGGCCTTGCCTACGGCGGCCCCATCGCCGTATCTACCCGGTGGTTCCCCGACCGCAAGGGTCTTGCCGTCGGCCTGACCGTGGCCGGATTCGGCGCCTCTCCATTCGTGACAGCGAACCTGGCGCGACCGCTGATAGAGAGCCATGGTCCCCTCTACACCTTCGGGGTGATGGGCATCGCATTCCTGGTCATCGTTGTCGCGCTGTCGTTCGTGCTGCGGTTCCCCGGCGCCGACTGGAAGCCGGCAGGGCTGCAGGCGAAAGCCACCACCGCCGCCAAGAGGATCGACCTCAACCAGGGACAGATGGTCAGGACTTCATCGTTCTGGGGCCTCTTTCTCGTCTACACCATCGGTTGTCTGGCCGGTCTCATGGCCATCGGCATCTCCAGCCCGGTGGGCACGGAGGTCATCAAGATAGATACGGCCGCTGCGGCGGCGCTCGTCGGCGTCTTCGCCCTGTTCAACGGCGCCGGTCGCCCGCTCTTCGGCTGGCTGACCGACCGAATCACGCCGAGATGGACTGCCCTCATCTCCATGCTTGCCATCATGGCCGCCTCCGGCCTCATGGTGCGGGCGTCCGAAGGCACAACGGCACTCTACAGCGTGTGCTTCGCCGCTCTGTGGCTGTGCTTCGGAGGCTGGCTGGCAATCGGGCCAACCGCCACGACCACGTACTTCGGCCCGAAGAACTCAGCGAGGAACTACAGCATCGTCTTCTTCGGCTACGGCCTTGCCGCTATCCTGTCGAACATCATCTCCGGACAGTCGAAAGACCTGTTCGGAAGCTACAACACCGCGTTCGTCATCGTGGCGGTGCTGGCAGCCATCGGCGCGGTCATCGCAATCACGCTGATGAAGCCGCCGAAGCAGTCGTAGCCCCGTCTTCACTCCGGCGGCCCGGGAACGGGCCGCCGGTCTCTGCACTTGAATCGTGGCGGTTCCTCAGCAGGAGGTAGAGCCGTGGCGCATGGTACGTTCGTGACAGCCATCAACTGCATGGACGGCAGGGTGCAACTGCCGGTCATCCAGTGGATGAGGCAAGAGTACGGCGTCGACTACGTCGACTGCATCACCGAACCAGGGCCAGTCAAGATCCTCGACGAGAAGAGGGAGGCGGACACGCTCGCATCGATTCGCCGGCGGCTGGACATCTCCGTGACGAAGCATGGTTCAAGGGCGGTGGCTGTCGTGGCGCACCACGATTGCGCCGGCAATCCGGTCGACAAGAGCCGGCAGATGCTGCAACTGGCCGCCGCCATCAGGGCTGTCGAGTCCTGGGGCTTCGGCATCCCGGTCATCGGCCTCTGGGTCGACGAGAACTGGACGGTACAGAAGGTCGCCGGCAAATAGCCGGAGGGCGCTTCCTCAGTCTGAAGCGGCGTCCGGCCGGCGCGCCCGCCCCGCCTGCGCTGGCTGGCTACAGCCGGAACCTCGCCATGGCGCCGCGATCAAGCTCGAAACCGATGCCTGGCGTCTGCGGCACCTTGATCCAGCCGTTCGCAGGCTGCGGCGGTTCCTGGTAGATGACCTCCCACCAGGGCATGTGCTCGGTCCATGTGCCATTCGGGACAGCGGCCACGAGGTGGAGCGAGAATTCGTCGAACAGGTGGCTGACCACGGGCAGGTTGAACGCCTCCGCCATAGCGGCGGTCTTCATCCACTCGGTCACACCTCCCACCGCCTGCACGTCTATCATGGCGATGTCGGTGGCGCGCCGCTCGAACAGCTCTCGGTGTCCCCGCTTCCAGGCGACGTTCTCGCCGGCCACCACCGGCATGTCGAGGGCGTGTGCGATCTCGGCAAGTCCGGCAACGTCGTGCGTCGGAATGGGGTCCTCCAGCCAGAGCACGCCGAGTTTCTCCATCTCCCGCCCCATCACGATGGACTCGTAGACCGTCCAGACCCAGAGGACGTCAACGATTATGTCAATATCAGGGCCGACCGCCTCGCGGATAGCGGCAAGGCGTTTCAGGTCCTCGTTGTGCGATTTCCAGCCCATGCGCATCTTCATGGCCTTGAATCCCTGCGAGACGAGGCCCGCCGCCTCTTGCTGAAGCTCGTCGATGGAGCGGTCGCGCCAGAGGAAGTTGCTCGCGTAGACCGGCACCTCGTCACGGCAACCGCCGAGCAGTTTCGCAAGCGGGAGACCCAGCGCCTTCGCGCGCAGGTTCCAGAGGGCCATGTCGACCGCAGCCATGGCGGAGACCCCGAGCCCATCGTTGCCGATGCGAATCGCGGACTTCCGCAGGCGCTCCCAGCACTCGGCCCAACGGGCGAGGTCGGCGCCGACAACCACCTCGGCCAGCGCGTCAACGCATGACTTAAGGATGCCCACGTGGAAGTTGTTGAAAACCATTGAGACGCCGTGAGCGCGCAGACCCTCGTCGGTCAGCAGCTCGACAACGACCGGGTTGAAGCACTCGAACTTGACCGAGCCGACAAATGACTCCTTGACCGGGACACGCAGAGCTGTCGTCTCGAAGCCCGTTATCTTCATACCTGCCTCTCCTCTCCTGCGGGGCAGCTATCCCCGCTTTGCGCGCACCGTGGCGCCGGCGCTGCCGCGCAGTATAGCAGGACAGCAGCACGAACAGCAGTCATGAGCACCGAGAGTC
>CAZVCS010000167.1:0-3271 GCA_964625765.1 uncultured Dehalococcoidales bacterium
GTGGCTGTGAAGTGGCAGGGGAGAGGCATGCCTCTCCCGCAGGGTAGTAGGCACACTGGCGTGTTGCCCACCGCTCGTGCTTTCGTGCCGCACCGGCGGTTCGCTCGCCGACCAACGGGCGGGACATGTCCCACCCCTGCCAGTACCACCGGTCCCCGCCCATGGCGCGGTGTGCGGTCTCGTCGTGGTGGCGGGCTCCCATGCCCGCCCGCGTTCAGACCAGCACGCCCACGGCGAAGGCGCTCAGGCCGACCAGCAGAGCAGCGAAGGCCCTCCGCTTCAGTACGAAGACGTGTGCCGGCGTCTGGTCCGCCAGGAGGCTTCGTGCGATGTGTACCGCTCCTGCCGCGGCGATTGCCGCGAGCAGCAGGTACGCCAGGTCGCCCCGGAGGCGCGGGTCGACGGGTAGTGCGAACGGCAGCAGGAGCAGGAGCGACGAGGCGATGAACGTCGCCGCGGCGACGCGGCCCGCCAGCCCCGTCCCGAACCGGGTCGACAGTGTGTCAGCGCCGTTTGCCCGGTCTCCCTCGAGGTCCGCGATATCTATCATCACCTCGAAGCCGAGCCCCGCGACGTATGCCAGGCCCGCGCACCAGCCAAGGGCCGGTGAGACGGGTGAGCCCGGTGCCAGGCCCCCCAGGATGAGCGGCGCCGGGAAAGCGCCGGCGAGAAGCAGGTTCTTAACATGAAAGGAGCGCTGCAGCCAGCGGTTGTAGGCCAGCGCAGCCGCCCCTCCGGCTGCGACGATAGTGAGGACGACCGGTCCGGATGAGGTCGCAGCGACCAGCGCCAGAAAGAAGCACACGGCGCCCACGATGGCCGCCGAGCGGCGATTGCCGGAGCCGGTGACGAGAGGCCGGTCTCTCCGGCCGTTCGCCAGGTCAGCGTACAGGTCGAAGTAGTCGTCGAAGGCATAGCAGCTTGCGGCCACAAGGAAGACGGCCGTCGCCGTCGCGGCAAGCTGCGCAGTGGGCGCCCGCATGCCGTTCACGACGGCGCCAGCCACAGCACCGGCGGCGCCGAGGAGGCAGTAGTCGACCCGGATGAGGCGCAGCAGGGTCGTGACTGAGCGCCCTCCGCTCGACGCGCGCCGTCCAACCATGGGCGCGTTGGCGTCCGCCGTCCAGCCGGCAGCACGAGACGGCTCCGCCCGCGTCATCGGCCTCGCCCCTTGCCGGCGTCCTTCACCCGCTGCGCCATCTCACTCCGCCACGCCGGCGCCGTCCCGCTCCTGCTCGTACTCCGCCCTGATGTGCTCCAGGTCGGCAAAGACGCACTCCCACTCGCGGTTGAGTGCGGCGATGCGCACCTCGAGAGCTTTCTTGCGCTCCACCGTCTCGAGGACGAGGGCAGCGTCGCTGTAATGGTCCGGGTCGGCCAGCAGCAGGTTCGCCTCCTGCACCTCGTTCTCGCAGCGCGGCAGCTCGGCCTCTATCTCCGCGATACGCTTTTCGAGCGGCGCCCGCCGACGGTAGAAGCGGTTGCGCAGTTCGCCGTCGCGGCGCTTGCGCTCCTTGTCAGAGTCGCGAGCCGACCTTGCGGCGGACTGCCCATTTCGGCCTGCGGCCGGTGATGGCTCGGGAGCCTCGTGCCCCATGCCTTCCCGCCAGCGCAGGTAGCTGTCGTAGTCGCCCTCGTACACGGTCACCCTGCCGTTCCGGACGTCAACTATCTTGTTGGCAATCTCGCGGATGAGCGTGCGGTCGTGTGTTATGAAGCAGAGCGTGCCGGAGTAGGCGTCCAGGGCGTCAGTCAGTATCTCGCGTGAGGGGATGTCCAGGTGGTTGGTCGGCTCGTCCATGAGCAGCAGGTTCGAGCGCTGCGTGAGCATCTTGGAGAGGGCCAGCCGGCTCTTCTCACCGCCGGAAAGGACCGCCACCTGCTTGTATGCATCGTCTCCACTGAAAAGGAATCCGCCGAGAATGGTCCGCAGCTCCATGTCGCTCTGGTCGGCGGCCACGCTCCGGAGCTCGTCGAGGGCGGAGTTGTTCGGCTGCAGCAACTCAAGCTGGTACTGCGCGTAGTACGCGAGTCGAACATTCGCACCGAGTGTGCGTTCCCCCTGCTCGAACGGCAGCACGCCGGCAAGCATGCGCAGCAGGGTCGTCTTTCCCGCGCCGTTGTGTCCGACCAGCGCCAGCCGGTCGCCCCGGTGCAGCGTGATGCTCAAGTCGCGGTAGACGGTGTGCGACCCGTATGACTTCCGGACGTGCACCAGCTTGATGACCTCCTCTCCCGACCGGGGCGGGGGCGGGAAGGAGAAGTGGATGCGCTTGATGGTGCGCGGAACCTCGATGCGCTCTATCTTCTCGAGCTTCTTGATGCGGCTCTGCACCTGCACAGCCTTGGTGTTCTTGGCGCGGAAGCGCTCGATGAAGCGCATCTCCTGGGCTATCTTCCGCTCTTGCCGCTCTGCCGTCGCCTCGAGTATCTCGATGCTGCGCTGCCGTGCCTCCACGTACGAGTCGTAGTTGCCGTGGTGCACGATGAGCTTGCCTTGCTCCAGCGCGAACACGGTGCGGACCACCCGGTTGAGGAAGGCGCGGTCGTGCGAGGTGACGAGCACTGCTCCCTGGTAACCCTTCAGGTAGTCCTCGAACCAGATGCACGACTCCAGGTCCAGGTGGTTGGTCGGCTCGTCGAGCAGCAGCATATCCGGGTTCAGCAACAGCAGCTTGGCCAGCTCGGCGCGCATCAGCCAGCCTCCGCTGAACTCGGAGACAGGGCGCGAGAAGTCCGTGTCGGCGAAGCCGAGGCCGCCGAGGACTATCTTGGCCTCGTGCTCGAGGTCGTAGCCTCTGGCAGCCTCGAATCGATGCTGCAGCTCGCCGAGTTCCGTCAGCAGGCGCCCGACCTCGCCGGGTTCGGCCTCGGCCAGTTCGTCCTGCACGAGCTGCAGCCGGTGCGTCAGTCCCGAGACTCTGGTTGCTCCGGCCAGCACGTGCGTCAGAAGTTCGGTGTGCGACGTCGGCATTATCTCCTGCTCGAGGAAGCCGACAGTCGAGTTCCGCCGGATGCTGAGGCTGCCGGCATCGGGTTCCGCGCGGTCGGCCAGGATGTTGAACAGCGTCGTTTTGCCGGAGCCGTTTGCCCCGATGAGGGCGATGCGGTCTCGTGGCCCTATCGTGAAGGTGGCTTTCTCGAAGAGGACCTGGTCGCCGAACGACTTGGAGATGGCGGTGGCGCTGAGCATGGAAGACTCCGCGAGAGTGTACCACAGGGCGCGCAGCGCGGACTCGGGAAGGAACGCCTTCTCCAGGCGTGGCAGGTT
>CAZVCS010000168.1:0-3251 GCA_964625765.1 uncultured Dehalococcoidales bacterium
CGACGGAAGGCGGCCGGCTGGGCGACAGCGGGCCGGTCTGAGACCGGTCCCTGCGGGAGATAGCGCGGTTGTGCGCAGGCGGCAACGGTGGGCGGCCGACAAGGGGATGGCGGGCGACGCATGCGTCGCCCCTACGGGACGTGGCGAAACGGCGCGTGATGGCAAGGGTGGGTCGCCGACAGGGCGATGGCGGGCGGGCATGGGAGCCCGCGCCCTACGGGAGACCACCGTGCCCCACCGGGTCGGTGCAGGGACCGACCCCTACGGGAGATAGCGCCGTCGCACGGAAGAGCGGCAGCGGTGGGCGACCGGCGGCGGGATGGCGGGTGGGCGTGGAAGCCCGCCCCTGCAGGACAAACACAGCGACGAGCGAGGAGTCCCGAACCGAGAGGGCTAGCTCCTCAGAAACCTCTCCATCCTCTCCTGTACCTGGTTGAGGGTCTCCCACTTCTTGGCGAAGCAGAAGCGGACCTTGTCCCGGCCGTCCTCGGGGCGATGGTAGAAGCTCGAACCCGGCACGACGGCCAGCCCGGCCTTCTCCGCCAGGGCCATGGCGAACGTCTCATCGTCCCCGCGCCCCAGGCCGTCGATGCGGATCATCATGTAGTAGGCGCCCGCAGGCCGGAAGACCGGGATGGACAGGTTCTCGAAGACCTTGAGCAGGAAGTCGCGGCGCTCCCGGTAGAACTCGTGCAGCCCCGCGTAGTAGGAATCGGGGAGGCCCATGGCGACCACCGCGCCCATCTGGAAGGGGGTTGGAGCGCAGACGACCATGTAGTCATGGCACTTGCGGACGGCCGACATGAGGTCGCGGTGAGCGACGACATAGCCCACCCGCCAGCCGGTAGCGCTGTACGACTTCGAGATGCCGCTGATGGTGACGGTCTGCTCCCACATGCCCGGCAGCGTAGCCATGCGGACGTGCTCGAGCCCGTCGTAGAGGATGTGCTCGTAGATCTCGTCCGTGATCACGATAGTGCCGTGCTTACGGCAGAATCCGGCGATGAGCTCCATCTCCTCGCGGGAGAAGACCTTCCCCGAGGGGTTGCACGGAGTATTCAGAATCATCGCCTTGGGCCTCTTCGAGAAGGCCCGTTTCAGCTCGTCCGTATCCAGCGACCAGTTCGGGTCGCGCAAGCGGACGAACTCCGGAACGCCGCCGCAGAGGATGAGGCCGGGCAGGTAGTTCTCGTAGAAGGGCTCGAAGACGACGACGCGTTCGCCGGGATTCACGAGAGCCATCAGGCTGGCTACGATGGCTTCACTGCTGCCGCAGGTGATGGTGACCTCCGTCTCAGGATCGGCCTTCAGCCCGGCGAAGCGGGCGAACTTCCCGGCAACCGCCTCGCGCAGCGCCGGCAGCCCCCAGGTGATGGAGTACTGGTTATGCCCACTCTGGATGGCCCGCAGTACCTCCGCGACCACTTCTTCGGGCGGATCCTTTTCAGGGAAGCCCTGGGCGAGATTGATACCCTGGTACTTCTGGGCGACCCGGGTCATCTTGCGGATGACGGACTCCTGAAAGGACGCGGTTCTATCGGCTGCGTTCATGCTGCACTCCATACACGCTCATGAATCAAGGCTACGACGCGAGACATCCTGGTCAGCGGCGCCCCGCCATCATCTCTGCGCCTTCAGCGCACTCTACGATTCCCCCTGCGCACCGGGTTGCACATCCCACCCCTCCGTCGCCAGAAGCCGAATCGCCTGCTCCAACTGCTCCTGCTTCACCAGAAGGTAGTCCGTGTCATACGTGGATAGGGCGAAGACGCTGATGCCCTCCCGTGCCAGCGGACCGGTCAGAGACGCCAGGATGCCGGTCAGAGAGAAGTCCAGCGGTCCCTCGACCATCAGGGCCCTCCAGCCGCTGTCGTTCTTCACGTCGCCGGGAACGCTGGAGTCCGGACAGACTACCGAGAGCTCTGTTGCCGTTCGAGTGATGGAGGAGAAGGACCCCCCGGTCGCCCACCCGGGTACCGGTCCGTGCCCATCCAGACGGCATATTGCGAAGGTTTCGGACAACAGCCCCAGGTTGCGCCTCCGATCTCCCATACATCCCCGTTTCCGCCAGGGAGCCTCTTGTCCCTCACGGCGGAGTCAGCTTATCAGAATCGCCGCGTCCGCAGAACAGGTCAACCGTGGGTGACGGTGGGCCGGTCTGAGGCTGCCTGCTACCGGAGACGGTCCCGTGGTCCACAGGCAGCAACCCTGGGCGGGCGACGCATGCATCCCACTGCCGAAGACGACAAGCCAGCTTGGCGGGCGGGCCTGGGAGCCTGCTCCTACTGGAGAACCGGCCCGAAATGCGGTGACACCAAAGCCCTGCGTCCCGCCCCTCCCGGCCTATGGTGTCCCCGTATTTCGGCGGTGGGCGTCCGTCAGGGCGATGGCGGGCGACGCATGCATCGCCCCTCCAGGAGATGACGCGGTTGTGCACTCAGGCGACAGCAGCGGGCCACCAGCAAGGCGATTGCGCGCTACAGCTTGCCCGCAGGAATCCGAGGCGAAGGGACTTGCAGCAACCAGCGCGTTTCTCCAGACTAGTGATGTCCTGGCGGAGCGAATCGAGTCCGGCTGCGCACATGGCGCGCCAGCCCGCCGGAGGAGGAGAGCTATGAATCTGAAAGTGCTATCACGCGACGACATCTTTGCCGGTACTCCGAAATGGCGGGAGCCAGGCGCGTCCAACTACCTTGCGATGTACTCCAGCGTCTTCGGCGGCGTAGTGACCGACCCGGCCCTGATGGTAGTGCCCGTCGACGACCACATTATCAACCGCGGTGATGCAATCTTCGAGTACTTCCCGGTTGTGAAGGGCTGCGCCTACTGCTTCGAATCGCACATGGCGCGACTGAAGAGGTCGGCGGAGATAATCTCTCTCCAGTTCCCGTTCGACATGGACACCCTGAAGAAGGTAGTCCTCGAGACGGTCGGCATATCCGGCGCCAAAGACTGCGGCATCCGCATGTTCGTCAGCCGGGGCATGGGGGACTTCGCCTGCGACCCCACGACGCCGAAGAAGAGCGAGCTGTACGTCGTCGTGCTGCGAAAGACGGTCTGGGAGAACTTCCCCGACCGCTTCCTCAAGGAAGGAGCTTCCGCGATAACGACCCATGTGCCGCGGAAGATGGGGTTCTTCTCTCAGGTGAAGTCGACCAACTACGTGCTCAACGCGATGGTCGACCTGGAGGCCCATCGGGCCAACGCGGACTTCGGCATCTGGTTCGACCAGAATGGCCACATGTCGGAGT
>CAZVCS010000169.1:0-3183 GCA_964625765.1 uncultured Dehalococcoidales bacterium
GTGAAGACGCTGTCGTTGGGCAGGAAGGCCCAGCACTCCCCCCTCAGCGGGCAGTCGTACGGCTCAGAGCACTGCGGGCCGATGGCGACCTCCGGACAGTCGGGGCCGCCCATCACCGAGAGCAGCTCCTCAGCCCGGGAGGCGACAGAGGAGCCGAGGTCACGCACCTCGGCGGTGATGTCCGCAAGTGCGAAGAACTCCCCGGGCGCGATGTCGCCGTGCCGGACGAACTGGCCGTTGACATGGGCGAGGTAGCACCGGTCGATGGTGAGGCCGGCCTGCTCGCAGCAATGTCTCTGGAACGCCACGTCCGGGTAGTGAACGTCCTTGACGCTCGCGGAGGACTTCACCTCGATGATGTTCCAGGCGTCCTCCCCTGCCGGCTGGAGGATATCGAGACGCGCGTACGTGCCGCCGCTCGTGAACGCCGCCTCGAAGAGGGGCCTGCGGGCGGAGAGGAGGTCGTGCGACTGCTGCAGATTCGCGGCGAAGTCGTCGGAAGGGATATCGATGCCGTCAGGAAAGAGCCGTTTCGCCAGGTTGCCCACCTCGTGGCCCTGGTCGAAGGTGAACTGCGTCGCCGCATCGGGCTGTGGTATGCGCTCAGGCTCGTTGGCCGTGACCCAGAGGTACCGGGGGCATTGAAGCCCGGCGAGGTAGCGGCTCTTCGAGAGCAGGCCCGTCCCACGTGCGGTCATGTCGCCGTCATCCGCTCCTGATGACGTACAGCAGGTGCTTCGCCCTGCTGGCCGTCGTGTAGATGCCGCGGTCCGGCCAGCGCAGGTCGGCGGGGTCGACATCGAGCAGTATGACCGCGTCGGCCTCGCAGCCCTTGAACTTCATGTAGGTGTAATAGGGAACGGTGTTGCGCCCGGGAGGCCCGCCTTCGACGATGGTGAAGTCGCCAAGCATGCCGTCCCGTGGGATGCAGGTCTTGTCGATGTTGTGGCCGCCGAGAATCACGACGCGCTCGGTCGCCAGCGCCTGCTCGTTCACAAGGTGGTTCAGGATTGCGCCCAGCCTGCGGCGGCGCCCGACCGGTGAGGGATAGACGGACACTTCGACCGGGTCGCCGGCGGGCATCCTCTCCATGGGACGCATGTCACGGGTCGTATGCTGCGCCACGTACTCACAGATACGCTGGGAGTTCCGGCAGTTGTCGGACAGCACGAACGGGGGGCCGTCCAGCGGGAACTCCATCTCGCTTCCGAACACGTTCTGGTCCGGGTCGTAGAAGATGTAGAAGTACCCGTCCTCGCGCACCAGGTACGTGAGCGATATCCAGAAGTCCGTGCGGAAGTCCTGTCCCTCGTCCACGATGAGCGCGTCGAACCTGTCCGCCTCGCTGCTGACGAGATCGAGAAACGCCTGCGGCACGAGGCTGGTGTAGAAGTCGTTGTCCTGTTCGCCCGGCGGCAGCCGGCCGGCGCGGGTGAGGCGGTCCTTGCAGTAGTCGTGGTAGGTGCCCGCGGTGACGTTCGGAACGTCGGCCACGGCGTCCTTCAGTCGTTCGCCGATCATCTGGTTGAAGGCGAGCAGCAGGACGCGATGCCCCTCTGCTGCCAGCTCGCGCGCCTTCTTCACCGCCATGACGGTCTTGCCGGAGCCGGCGCAGCCCTGGATGAGCGCCGTGCGCCGGTTGCGGATGAAGTCGAGCATCCGGCACTGCTCCTCCGTCAGCGTGAAGATCTGCCGTTCAGCCTGCGCCAGCCGGTCGCAGAGCGACATGCCGTACTCACAGAGGGGCATGAGCGCCCAGCGCAGGCGCTCCACCTCCTTCTCCGTGAGGGCGCGCGGCGGCGGATTGAAGGACGAATAGGCCCGGTGTACCGCCTTTGAGACGTCGTCGAGGTCGTTTCCGGTGATGAGGATGCATCGTGCGGCGTTGGCCGGGAGGTTGGCCGGCTCGGAGAAGGTATCGGGGAAGCACACGGCGTGGCTCAGCGCCAGGGGCGTCGCCTTGCCCAGCTTCTGCTGCAGGAAGTCGCCGAGCTTGTGCCTGCTCGCGGACGCCTGTGCGAAGGGGTCGTGAATCGGTTTCTGGCCCTGGTACCACCGTCCTCGGGCGCCATCGAACACGATTGCGCCGCCCTTGACCTCGATGACGAGGAACCCGTCCGCGGCGGAGAAGACGAGGAAGTCTATCTCCGTGTCGATGAGCTTGCCCTCGAGATTGGGCGTGACAGCCTTGAAGGAGTGAAAGACGGTGTGCGTCTGGTCCAGCCCGTCCCGCAGCAGCGGATAGAGGCTTCGCTCGGCGCCGCTCACGGCGCTTTCCGGCACGGTGGCGGGAATCATCAGCGCCACCGGGAGCCTCCGCGACGCCGGGCGTGTGCTGAAGGGCTCCCGGACGAGCGACGGGGGTGCGACCGGAGGGCCGCCGGGTCGCGTTGCAGGTCGAGAGTGCCGTTCACACGCGCCCCCCTTTCCCGGCTGCCCCGTCCCGGAGGACCGGGAGGAGCCAGATCCGGACGGTGTCGGGGCAGGCCTCTGGCGGGGTGGAGGAGCCTTGCCTTCCGGCAGTCTAGCCTTCGGTGCTGCGAACCGTCAAGAGCGCGGGGCTGACGTCTACCGGTCTGCCGGCGTCTGCGTCAGAGCCTGCCGCACGGCTGCCACAACGGTCTGGACGTCGGAGTCGGACATCTCCGGGTACATCGGCAGGGAGAGGACCTCTCGTGAGAGCGCCTCCGTCTCCGGCAGATGGAAGTGAGCGAGGTTGAGCGCCTTCTGGTGATGCATGGGCAGTGGCCAGGAGATGAGCGTCTCGATGCCCTGCTCCTTCAGGCTCGCCGCCAGCTCGTCGCGCCGCGGCGAGCGGACGACGTAGTTCTGGTAGACGTGCGAGTACGGGCCGGTGTCCGCGGGTGGAGGCGGCAGCCGGAGCCCGGGGACGTCCTTCAGCGCGTCGTGATACGTGCGGGCAATCTCGCGTCTCCTGGCGATGTACTCGTCCAGGTGGGAGAGCTTCACGTTCAGGATGGCGGCGTGCAGGTTGTCCAGCCGGCTGTTGAAGCCGAAGCCGATGACCTGGTCCTGCCAGTTGACACGGCCGTTGTCGCGCAGGCCGCGGAGCTGTCGCGCGAGCGCGTCGTCACTGGTGACCACCATGCCACCATCGCCCGGCGTGCCGAGTATCTTGGCGGGATAGAAGCTGTAGCAGGCAGTGGCGCCGAAGGAGCCGGA
>CAZVCS010000170.1:0-3144 GCA_964625765.1 uncultured Dehalococcoidales bacterium
GACACCGTTCGACCTTGGGCCGGGCCGGTGCTCTGACGCTAGTCGAGCTTCTTCCTCAACCAGGCGGCAACGGCACACGCGAGCAGCGCGGACACTCCCACCATGGATATGCCCACGCACTCCAGCGGCTCATACATGTTCAGCAGGATCGCGAGGCAGCCGCCAACCGCGGCCACGACACCCTTGATGAACAGCAGCCAGACAGCGATGGTGACGATTGACTTCAACGACGTCGACATGACCACACCTCCGCCTCCACAGACGGCACGCCCACCATCGGGAGACCACCGGTCTCCCTCATCCATGCCTGATTCCATGATAGGCCGTTCCGCGCCTTTGTCAACGCCGGGCCAAAGGCACAGGCGGACGATAACGTGTGGCTCTGCGCACCCGGAAGGCACCGTAGCGGCACAGGTGCGACGTCCCCGGTGCAGAGGACGGACTGCGCGCTCGGTCGACGCGCTGGATGGCGGCCACGCCTCTACTTCGACTTCTTCAGACCGCCCTGCCGCGCCGGAACGAGGATGCCGATGTGCTTCGCGGGCAGACTGCTCACATTGCGGACCTCGTGAGGCACGTTCGGCGGAAAGACGACCACCTGGCCCGCCTTGAGCACCCGCACTTCGTCGCCTGAGGTGAACTGCAGCTCGCCCTCGAGCACGTAGTTGAGCTGCTCGTTCTCGTGGCTGTGGGGATTGCCCTCCGTCCCCGGGGCCATCTCGAAGAGGCTGATACTGGCCTTCTCGCCGTCGATGTTCCTGCCCTTCGCCCCGGGCCGTGTCTCGGTCACCGGCAACTCACTCCAGGTGTAGACCTTCACTCGTTCTTCCTCCGTTGTCTCGCAGTCGGACCGCCGCCACTCGCTCGGAGTGGCACACGACTCTCGCTGTCTTCGACGGCGTCGGCCTCATGATACAACACGTCGCGAAGCTCCGCAGACCGCGACGCGCCCTGACCACAAACCAGCCGGTCGGAGGAAGAACCACCGACCCTGTGGTACACTTGCGCGGCCGCGGGCTCTCCGCGACCGCGCTGCGAAAGGAGACGGTCATGGGCAAACGGATCGTGTTCATGGGAGCCGGCGCTGTCGGCGGCTACGTCGGCGGCCACCTCGCCCGAACCGGCCAGGACGTCACCCTCGTCGACCCGTGGCCGGAGCACATCGACTTCATCAAGCACCACGGCATCCAGTTGAGCGGCACCCAGGGAGACTACTCCGTGCCGGTCAGGGCGCTGCACCTGCACGAGGTCCAGAGCCTCTTCAAGACGCCGGTGGACATCGCCTTCGTCTGCACCAAGTCGTACGACACCGAGTGGGCCACCATGATGATACGGCAGTACCTGGCGCCGGATGGCTACGTGGTCTCACTGCAGAACAGCATCAACGAGGACCGCATCGCCGGCATCGTCGGCTGGGGCAAGGTCGTCGGTTGCATCGCCAGCAGCATCGGCGTGGACGCCTTCAAGGCGGGTCACGTTGTGCGTACGGTCCAGCCGGGCGGCCCCTCCTACACCGTCTTCCGCGTCGGCGAGGCGCACGGCCGCATCACTCCTCGCGTGCAGGAGCTGGTCGACATGCTGCAGCCCATCGACAGCGCCAAGGCCACCACGAACCTCTGGGGCGAGCGCTGGTCCAAGCTGGCCATCAACTGCATGGGCAACGGCGTCTCAGCCGCGACCGGACTCGGCAGCAAGGCCATGTACGAGCTGGAGCTGACCCGGCGTCTCACCATCCGGCTCGCCGGCGAGGCCGTCCGCGTCGGACAGGCCCTCGGCTACGAGCTGGAGGCCATCCGCGGTCGATCGGCGGAGACGTGGGCGGCCGCCGCCGCAGGTGACGCCGCGGCGCTCGCGGACATCGAGGCCGCCATAGTCGCCGGCATGAGCAGGATGACGGAGACCGGCAGACCTTCCACAGGTCAGGACATCATCAAGGGACGCCGGACGGAGATAGACTTCATCAACGGGCTGGTCGCCGCCAGGGGCGCCGAGGTCGGCATCCCCGCACCGGCCAACGCCGCACTCACAGCGCTCGTCAAGCGCGTCGAACTGGGCGAGATAGAGCCCCGACCCGAGAACGTCGCGAGCATCTGAGCAGGACCTCTGCACGCGGAAAAGCACGTCCCGCCGTGCTCCCCTCCGCTGGCTCTCGCATCGGTCCACCCCCGCGTCGTCCTCGGCTGGTTGCTGGTCAGAGCCTTGACCCGGTCAAGACCCGCCACCCGCGTGCGGTCGCTCTCCTGTGGCATCTCTGTATGCGTCTCTGTACACTGGTTCCAATCGCAACCGTGCCGGGGCAGACACCGGGGTCAAGAACACGGCAACGTGTGGGAGGTGCATTGCATGAAGCGGTACCTGGCGGAGCTTATCGGAACTGGGGTTCTCGTGCTGATGGGTTGTGGCAGCGCGGTGATAGCGGGTGACTACATCGGGTTCATGGGCATCTCGTTTGCCTTCGGTCTATCCGTGCTGGCGATGGTGTACGCCATCGGAAGCGTCTCCGGTTGCCACATCAACCCTGCGATAACCGTCGCCATGCTCGCTGCAGGCAAAATCAGCGGAAAGGACGCGGCATGGTACGTCGTGGCGCAGTGCATCGGGGCCATCATCGGAGCCGGCATGCTCCTCGCCATCGCCACTGGCAACGCCGACTTCTCCCTCGCGAAGGACGGCCTTGGCCAGAACGGGTTCGGTGCTCACTCTCCCGCGGGCTACTCGCTTGCGGCGTGCTTCCTCGCCGAGGTCGTGCTCACGGCGGTGTTCCTCTTCGTCGTCTTCGGTTCGACCCATGAGAAAGCCCCGAAGGGTTTTGCGGGTCTGTCCATAGGACTGACCCTCGCGCTGATCCACCTCGTGGGCATACCGATCACGGGGACATCGGTCAATCCGGCGCGGAGCCTTGGCCCCGCGGTCCTGGTGGGCGGCGACGCCCTCTCCCAGCTCTGGGTCTTCATCGTCGCACCTATCCTGGGAGGCCTCATCGCAGCCATAGTCTGGAAGCACGGGGTCGAAGCTCCAACGAAGTAGCTGGACGAAAGCGGAAGAGCTTCTCGCGCATTCAAGGACTGCCGCGTCGTCGCGGCGGCAGGAGCCCCTATTCGGTCGCCAGCGACGGCACGAGCAGCACCGACTGTGCGCCCCGGT
>CAZVCS010000171.1:0-3123 GCA_964625765.1 uncultured Dehalococcoidales bacterium
CTGCGACAGGCTGATAAGCTCGTTCATCGACTCGAAGACGTTGTGCTGGACATACCGGCGTCGAGCCGCCCAACCATGCGCCGTACCAACCACGCTCTCGACGATCATCGGCTCGTCGATACCCTGCACGGGAGAGTAGCTCTCCGGGCGGAAGTCTCTTGTCTTCCTGCGCAGATTCACGTGCACCCACGCGTACTTCGGCAGGCGCCTGTCGCTTTGCAGCAGGTTGGCGGATACAGGGTAGATGCGAATCCACTTCTCACCCTCCAGCAGCCCCGCCGTGCAGACCAGCTCGGCATACTTGCTCGAGGGAAGCGGATAGGTCTTGACCGTCACCAGGACTCGTGCGTCCGGTATCTCGTCAGGCAGATACACTCTCTCCGCCTCTCAGATGGACAATGGGGAGCACTCCATTGAGAGCAGCAACGGCGCGGGCCACAGCATGACGATGGCAACACTCGTGGTCGGCTTCGAAGCACATCAGGGCGACGCGCCGACGTGCAAGTGCAATCGCAGCAACCCGGGAAACCTGCGTGTGAAGGGCCGGCAGCACTTCTCGCTCGTACGTGCCGAGCAGTGAGCGATACGAGTCTCGGTCGGTCAGGTTCCTCCGTTGGGCACTGTCGATTCCAAGTTCCGGCACCCTGATGTAGTCAATCCCGGACTTCTCCAGGTACCGCTGAAGCGCCCCTCTGGAGAAGTCGCGCTTCATGGAGAAGGCGTTCCTGCGTACGTCCACGACCGTGTTCACGTCGTGTTCGATGAGGCACCGCAGGAAGGAATCGATGCTGTGTCCCTGGTAGCCTATCGTGAACAGAGAAGGGGCCCTGTCTTCCAGCCAAGTTCTGCGGACCGCAGCCGCCTCTTCGGTATCGAGCACCCGGTCCAACACGCGACTCCTGCGGCAGTATGTCGGGAAGCCAAGATACACGCGCCGCATGAGGTCACGCCCCCTCGTCCTCCCAACGGCCGAGCACAGGTTCAAGACGGCACAGCGGTCGCTTGTGCCAAGCGCGGACAGGTGTCCTTTCGGTTCCGACAGGACGAAGCTCCGGCTACTCCGAAGATAGCCCAGGGCCTCCAACCGGGACTTGTCCCGCATGGCAACGTGACTGAACGGCCCGTACAGGTACGGGAAGAAATCGTAGTGTCTGCGCGCGCCCGATTGCTGTTCCAGGAGGAACAGGAGCTTCAGACAATCGGTACGAGCGAGTTCGCCACCGAACGCCTCGACGAGGCCCAGGAGCACCTTCTGACGCTCGTACACAGCCAAAGTATGACACGGCGCGGGGCACAACGGTACCCCGTGCGCTGCGTCAATCCGCGCATAGCCGAGCCGGCAGAATCAGTACTTCTTCCGCGCCACGAAGAACTCGTAGCTGTAGGACGCCGAGTGCTTCTCGTGGACGGCCATCTCGGCGTCGCATTCGTCGAAGAGGGCGAGGGCATCGGGAACTCCGGCGTACTTCTTACGCAGGCCAGGGAGCAGCCTCTTCATCGGCGTGTAGTAGTCATCCCACCAGGCGCGGGCGGGCTCAGTGAAATGACCGAGCAGCTCGTAGCCGCAGTCAGAGAACAGCTCCACATTGTCCTCGGCGGTCCTCATCTCGGGGTACTCGGCGGCGAAGAACTCCCGCGCCTCCGCGGGCGGGTCGTCCGTCAGCCAGGACAGCTCGCTGGCCGCCAGGAAGCCGCCGGGCTTGAGCAGCTTCCAGCAGGCCCGGAGCGCGTTCTCGAAGCCCATGATGTAGAGCGCTCCTTCGGACCAGATGAGGTCGAACGTCTCCTCCCGGAAGTCCATCGACGCCATGGACTGCTTCGTCGTATGCACACGTCCGGCGAGTCCCTGCGCCACGACCTTCTCCGAAAGCCGGTCGAGCGCCCAGTCGAAGACATCGAGCGCCACGATGTGCCCCGGCATCAGCCTCGCCAGCTCCAGCGTCTGCGCCCCGGTGCCGCAGCCGACATCGAGCACGAGCGGGCGCTCCGGCAGCGGGCCAAGCATCGAGAAGGCGCGCCGGGTGCACGCCGGGCTGCCCGGACCCTGCCGCGGCAACACGCCGTAGAGGTCGGCCATGACGGCCCTGACCAGTTCACTCTCGATGTCCATGAGGTTGCTCCAGGACCGCACCATTGTACCCGACGCCTCGTTTGTGGACGAACCTTCGTCCCCTCCACTACAATGAACCGCCATTTGCACGGCATGGCGCGCACATGGAGAAGGAGACAGCACAGGTGGAAGGCACGGGCGGCAGGGTACTGTACCTCGATCCGTTCTCGGGCATAGCCGGCGACATGTTTCTCGGCCTCCTGCTCGACCTAGGCGTTGACGAGCAGAAGCTCGTGGCGGCGTTCGAGCAACTCGGCGTCCGCTTCGATTTCGCCGTCAGTCACGTCAACAAAGCGGGCATCGCCGCCATCAGCACAAGCGTGACGCTGCCAGGCGACGAAGAGGACGACGACCACGAGCATGAGCACGGTGACGCGGATGCGCACGAGCACGAGCATGTGCATGAGCAGATGCACGACCACGAGCTTCTGCACGAGCATGACCACGAACATCCGCACGAGCACGACCACGATGCCGGCGTCGACCATGAAGCCGCGCCTCACGGCCACGGCATGGAGGTGGCGGAGATACAGTCGATTCTCAACCGCCTGAACGAACCGGCGCGCACGAAAGCGAAAGAGATGTTCGATTCGCTGCTCGAGGCCGAGGCGACGGTACACGGCACGACCGTCGACTCCGTCCACCTGCACGAGGCCGGGGCGATCGACGCCATCGTGGAGATAGTGGGCGCGGTCGTGGGGCTGCAAGCCCTCGGCGTCGACCGGGTCGTCTGCGGCCTCGTCAACACCGGCACGGGCTTCGCGAAGATGGCGCACGGCCTGTACCCCGTGCCCGCCCCGGCCACCGCAGAGCTGCTGAAAGACATCCCGGTGCGGATGGACTCCTTCAGCGAGACCCGCAAAGAGCTGGTGACACCGACCGGCGCGCTCATCCTGAAGCACCTCGTGGACGAGTTTGCACCCATCAGCATGACCGTCGAGCGGGTCGGCTACGGCGCAGGCAAGCGGGACCTCCCGACTCCGAACGTGCTGCGGGGTTTCCTGGGACACTCC
>CAZVCS010000172.1:0-3119 GCA_964625765.1 uncultured Dehalococcoidales bacterium
GCAGTCTCTCGTGGTCCTTCCTGATGCCGTCCTGGTAGGACGGAGGGAAGCCGGGCATGAGGTCGACCTGCGTACCGGCGTACGCAATCGGGTAGCGGATGCCCATCTTGTCCAGCGCCTTGAGGCCAGTGATGAGTGTCTCTATGCATGACGGAGGCAAAGCCACCATGAGCTCATCGTCCTGCGCGTGGCCGAAGCGCCGTTCGCCGAAACAGGGGATGCTGACGGCCGGTTTGCCGGTCACGTAGCAGCGACCGATTGAATCCGAACAGGCGGACTCGCCGCAGCAGGTGAACTCCATCTTCTCGTAGTGCTCCCACTGGAGACCATTGATGAGCCGCGTCACCTGCGCGGGGTTGCCGTAGATGATGATCATGTCCGGCTCGATGCGTCCGGCTGCCAGAGGAGAGATGACAATCGCCTCATGATCGTGCGGCAGGCGGGGCCAGTTCTCGACCGTGTACTTGTCGAGCGCCTCCTCCTTATTCTTGAACCAAACCTCACCGATGGTGAGTGCATATGATTCCGGGACGCCGCTTCGCAGCCCTGCGATTGTGCCGCAGAACGGAGTCAGGTCCGTCACGGTGCAACCGATGGTGGTTCCGGCCGTGCGGGACTGAGTGATGAGCTGGCACAGGCTGTAGATGCCGTTCGGGCGCCGGCATTTGATGCCCTTCAGGTCCTCTGCAGTCTTGACGGTCTTCAGCGCCACCGGGAAGGTCCTCAGCTTCAGCAGGGACTCAAGTTCTCGGGCTGTTTCGGCCCAGTCGGTCATGATGCTCCTCCCTTGATTCGTACTGGCATACTGTGTGGACGGGACAGCAGAGCGTCTTTCCGGATTCGATGTCTGCAACCTGCCGCGCCCGGTAGGACACGATGGAAGTCACACGATATGCTGCCGGAGCCTATTGTAACAGTGCGCAGCATTCACGAACAAACAGCTCCACCGGCGTCGATGTCCGCCGGTCGGCTGGTGTGGACGCTGCCGGCCGGAACCGGCAACCTGTCTCTGCGTTCAGGCTCACCAGTGAGGCCGGGTCCGGTCGGCCTCTCCGGCTTCCTACGCGGGCACGATGAGCGGGCGTTGGGGACTCAGTCCCGCTTCTCGACTACCTGTGGCAGCATCTCGCGACGGCGCATGCCGCGCAGCTCCGGCAGGTCGTCGACCAGCACGAGCCGGGCCCAGGTCAGCTCCGGGTCCTCCCGAAGGTCAACGGTGAATGGTCGGGTGAGCTTCACTTGAGACTCACGAACGATGGGCTTGACAACGAACTCGGTCTGAGCAGTTGGCGCCCGGAAAGTGGCCAGGGCGAGGTCAAAGCACTCGATGAGCACGGTGAAGCCGCGTGCCTCCTTGCGCACGTCCCAGTCCTCGACCCGCGTCTGCCTTCGCGCACCGGTCTGATGGACGATCAGCATGGTGCCGCCCGCATCCCGCAACTCGTGGCAGAAGTCGGCGAGAGGCGACCTCTCGCCATCCCCCATCAGTTCACCGCCCATGATGCGCTCGAGGTTGTCGATGATGACGAGCGGCGTGCCGCGCTGCTTCCTGATGAGATCGCGCAACCACTCACGCCGCTCCTTGTCGTAGAGCAGGAAGCCGCAGCGCGAGTAGCACTCAATCGGAGCCTGGCGCAGGTCGACGTTGAGGCCACGGGCCAAACGCTCGAAGCGTCGTGTGAAGCTGGCAGTGCCGGAATCCTCGTCGATGAGGATGACGTGCTGCTGGTCTACCCTGAATGCGTCCAGGAAGTCGTGCCCGCTGCCGGCGCAGATGGCGAGTTGCTCAGCGAGCCACGCCTTGCCCGAGTGCAACTCGCCCATGAGCACGACGGAACTCCCGGAGGGGATGAGACCGTGCACCAGCCATCGTGCCATCAGAACACCTCCTCATCCTGAAGTGGTCCTGCTGGAAGTATGCCACACGGTTCCAGATTGTCAAAAGCCGTGCAGCTCCGATGCGTCACCGGTCGTCCGGCTGGAAGGGATGCCTCTCCCGCGCGAAGTCCGGCCGGTAGAATGCCGCCGCCCCCGGCTGCTGCGCGAGCACGTGGTCGAACCCCAGTTCGTGCACGACGCCTATCACGTCAATGTACTCCTGTGCGGTGATGGGGCGTGACAGCAGGGGCATGCGCAGAGCTCTGTGACTCGGGTAGTACTGCGCCATGAGACTCAGCGTGACGTGGGGGGACACCTCGCGCGCCAGCCAGGAGAGGGATTCTCCGCTGCCGGCAAGTCCGCCCGGCATGACCAGATGACGCACGATGAGACCCCTCCGGATAGCTCCTTCGCTATCGAGGAGCAGGTCGGAGCCCACCTGGCGGTGCATCTCTGCGATAGCGGCGCGAGCGACGACGACGTAGTCGGCTGCGGCGGAGAGGCGCTCAGCGACGGCATCGGAGGAGTACTTGATGTCCGGAAGGTAGATGTCGACGACTCCGTCCAGGAGCCTCAGCACCTCGACCGAATCATATGCACTCGTGTTGTATACAAGGGGCAGGCGAAAACCCCGATCGATGGCGAGGCAGAGCGCTTCGAGAATCTGAGGCACGCAGTGGCTCGGCGAGACGAGATTCACGTTGTGGCACCGGAGTCCATCCTGCAGACGGAGCATCGCCTCGGCCAGCAACCCGGCTGTCCCCTCCCGGCCGGCAAACGCGTCCGGCGACTGGCTTATCTGGTGGTTCTGGCAGTAGACGCAGCGCAGGTTACAGTTCGCGAGGAATATGGTGCCGCTCCCTCGGCTTCCCGAGATGACCGGTTCCTCTCCGTGATGGTCGCAGACGGAAGCGACAACCGGCTGGCGGGGCGAACGGCAGAAGCCGCGCCGCCCGGCCGCGCGGTCCACTCGACAGGCACGCGGGCAGAGGTCGCATGACGAGAGACGGCGAAGCAGGGCCTCTGTGCGCCGCTGCAGTTCCCCGCTCTCGTGGAGCGCGAGGTACGAAGGAAGCTCTCTGTCCAATGTCACTCAGTTGCCTGGCCTGCCACCAGGGATACGTGCGGCTCACCATGCCACGGTGGATTCCGCCGGCTGCAGCCGTATGATAGCGCGCCGGGAGAGCGGCATTGCCCTGAGCGGGAGTACGGCGTATCCTCTCCCGACGGGTCTGCGCTGA
>CAZVCS010000173.1:0-2911 GCA_964625765.1 uncultured Dehalococcoidales bacterium
GCCCAGGAGGTGAGCGATGTGCCGGGGACGGCCGACCGCTCCAGCACCCTGAAGCCGAAGTGCTCGTAGCGTGCGACGTTGCGTTCGTCCATGGTCTCGAGGTAGCAGGGCAATCCCTGGGTATCCAGACGGGCCAGCATCGGACGCAGCAGGGCGCCCGCGTGGCCCCGCTGGCGCGCCTCCGGCGCCACACCAAGCAGGGAGAGAAACAGGTGCGGGAACGGCGCCAGCGCCGCATGTCGTGCATCGATATGCCGGCTGGGACCCAGCAGCTTGCGGCCGAGCCTTCTGCCGAAGCCGAACGTAACGGACCATGGCACCACTCCCAGGATGCGGGCAGTCGTCATCGGCAGGTGCTCCGAGGGCACCCACACGGCTACGCCTTCCATCCGAGGAGAGGTCGCGTAGGCCTCTCCGTAGCGGAAGCCGTAGTACAGGTCGTACTGGCAGAAGTAGCCTGCCTCCCGCTCCCGCCGGACTGGGTCGGAAACAGCGTACGTCAGCAAGGGGTAGTCCCGGAAGGCGCGCGCCAGCATGGCCGAGGCCGACCGAACGTGGGTCTTGTCCAGCCGGAGGAGGCCGGCCAATTCAGAGGATGCCTGTTTCATCACGCTCCATCCAGACTGCGCACAGTCAGTAGCCGTGCACACGGCTTCCTTGCGAAGGATTGTATCCGCACGCAGCCACCCGGCGCCAGACGTGCACCGCGCCGGCGGGGCGAACAAGCGCGGCTTGCGTCGCCAACCACGTCGGCCTACGCTATTGCCGTACAGAGCGGCAGGAGGGACAACGATGACGGGCAGCAGATACGGGTTCGCGCTGCTGAACACGGGCGGGTTGGCGGTAATGCTGGCGCTGAACGGCCTGGCAAACGCCCTGCCAATCAACGGGATGACCACCGGGGCCGTGTCCGACAAATACGACAACCTGTTCGTGCCCGCCGGGCTGACCTTCTCCATCTGGGGGCTCATCTACCTGTTGCTGACCGTGTTCGTCGTGCAGCAGTGGCTCGAGGCGCGGCGGGTGAGCGGCCCTGCGGCGACCGCCGAGAGAGTCGGCATCTGGTTCTTCGTCTCATGCCTCGCGAACGCCGGCTGGATACTCGCGTGGCATTACGAGCAACTTGAACTGTCGCTTGCGCTGATGCTGGTGCTGCTCGCGTCCCTGCTCTTCATCTACCTGAGGCTCGGCATCGGTACTACTGCCGTACCGCGCAGCGAGCGGTACCTCGTTCACCTGCCGTTCAGCGTCTACCTCGGCTGGATAACGGTAGCGACCATCGCAAACGTATCGGCGCTTCTCGTATCCATCAACTGGGCCGCATTCGGCCTCAGCGAGCAGTTCTGGGCGGTCGCGGTGATTGCGGTGGCAATCATCATCGCCCTGGCCATGGCGTTCAGGCGCGGAGACATCTACTTCTGTCTGGTGGCCGACTGGGCACTCGCCGGCATCCTGCTGAAGCGGACGGCCGACGCTGCAACGCCCGACCGGGCTGTCGAGCTCGCCTGCATCACCGGCATCGTGCTGATCAGTGTGGCCATCATCGTGCTGGCGGCACAACGACGGGTCTACCGGACGGCGTTGACGTGAGGCCCTGCATCCGCCGCGTATGACAGCCGGTTTCTCCAGGGCCCGCAACAGTCACGCGCCGCACGTCATCGCATCGTCGTACCACCGGTCAGGCGGCGGTGTTCTCCGCCATCCGGACGTGCGATAATGGCGGGAGTCACGGCACACGCTTCCGGCACGCGCGGGGTGTTCTCTCAAGCCTCGTTCTCGCGAGGGCAAGGGAGACCGACACAATGCCGGAGAACCAGCAAAGGAGGTGTCCACTATGGCCAAACTCGTCACTGGAGGCACCGGGTTCATCGGAGGGTGTCTCGTCGACCAGCTTCTCGAGCGTGGTGAGGAGGTAGTCGTCTTTGACAGAGCGCCGACCAGCCGGTGGGACAAGGCAGCAAAGAAGCCGAAGATAGTGCTCGGCGATATCACCAACTGGCCCGAGGTGATGAACGTATTCAAGGGGAACAGCTTCGACTGCGTCTACCACCTGGCGGCGATGCTGAGCCTGCCCTCGGAGGCAAACCCCTGGGCGGCGTTCCAGGTGAACGTCGTCGGCACGATGAACATGCTCGAGGCGGTGCGTCTGTTCGGACCGAACAAGCTCATCCTGGCCAGCACCACCGGCACCTTCGGGCTGGACATCAACGACCAGCCCGCCATCACGGACACGACGCTGCAGCGGCCGACGACGATGTACGGGAGCTGCAAGGTGTACAACGAGTTGCTGGGCAGGTTCTACCGCAAGAAGTTCGGCACGGACTTCCGCTCGGTCCGCATCCCGTCACTGGTCGGCCCGGGCATCAAGACGCGTGCCATCGGCCAGTACAACTCGTGGATGATTCAGGCGACGGCCATGGGCAAGCCGTACGAGTGCTATGGCCCGGCCGACCGAGGCCTGCCGCTCATCTACTTCAAGGACACGGCGGCGGCGTTCTGCGCCATTTCGGATGCGCCGATGGAGCGCATCAAGATGCTGAACTACAACATCGCCGGCGTCAACAAGTCCGTGCCGCCCAAGGAGATCGAGGCGGCCATCAAGAAGCAGATTCCCAATGCGGTCGTCACGTACAACCCCGACCCTGTCGTGGTGCAGTACTTCGCGACCATGCGCTTCGACGCGCTCGACGACTCCAGGGCGCGGGAGGAGTGGGGCTGGCAGCCGAAGTACAACACCGTCGACGCCATCGTAAAGGACTTCGTCGAACTGGTGCGGAAGAACCCTGAACTGTACGGCATGTAGTCGCCGGCGGCTGATACTACCGACTCACCGCAGGGGTAGATAGTGAGGTTCGCCCCTGCGGCGAACCATCCGCCACATCACGGGCGGAGACCGGTGGCATTTGCAGCG
>CAZVCS010000173.1:2921-3117 GCA_964625765.1 uncultured Dehalococcoidales bacterium
AAGCACCCTGAACTGTACGGCATGTAGTCGCCGGCGGCGTATACCCGGTGTTTTGCGTGCAGAGGCGGGCAGGAATGCCCGCCTCTGCAGCGGACCTCGCTCCATCCCCCGAAGGAACACGGGTGATATTCGCAGGGGCGGGACATGCCCCGCCCGTTGGTCAGCGAGGGAACCGCCGTTGCGACACGGAAACGCG
>CAZVCS010000174.1:0-3116 GCA_964625765.1 uncultured Dehalococcoidales bacterium
CATACTCTTCGATACTCTCACCGCCACCGTCAACGATGCATCGCTGTCAATCGGCACGTCGACAAAGACGTTCACCTTCTCCCTCCAGGGCGTCGTCGGCTGCGATGCCCTGGCGCCGACAATTACGATGTCGAGCCTCAGCGTCGGGGATGAATACCCTGGCTTCCGTGACTTCATCGTCGACATCGAGGCTGCTCTGCTGAGCGCCATCGAGCAGGCCGTCGACGCCGTCGTCTCGGACACGCTGCTCGAGTTCCCCTTCTGCCCCGAGTCCATCACCGTCGAAGGCGAGTTGGTCGTACTTCACAGCGCGGGCGAGGTCACGGTAGAGCTGGCGCTGAAGACCGGCTGGAACATGGTGTCGGTGCCGGTGGTACCGGACGACCCGGCCGTGTCGGTCGTATTCGCGGGCTCGGAAGCCGTGTATACTTGGAATCCTCTCACCAAGTCGTACGTCATGCCTACGCAGGTCGAACCTGAGAGAGGGTACTGGGTAGGTGTCATCAGCGACCGTACGATGTCCGTCACGGGGACACCGGTAACGTCATGGAGTTCCCAGCTTCGCATGGGCTGGAACATGGCAGGCTCGATTCATGGCAAGACAGTAGCGGTGGCCGACCTTGTCGACGACCCGCCGGCGTCTATCCAGAGGGCAGCAGTCTACATCTGGAATCCAACTGGCAAGTCCTACGCGACGGCCTCAAACGTGGAGCCGGGCAAAGGCTACTGGCTCGGCACCATCCAGGACTGTACGCTTTCCATCTCGTGAATCGCCGGGAGGGCGCGCGGGCGTGCGCGTCCTCCCACACCGGCTCGAATTGACAGCAGTCTCCGCTGCTGCTAACGTGAGCCCGGACTCACTGGAAGGTAGTTGCGGCAAAGATGACAGTCACGAGGCGCTACGCCAGGCCTCACATCTACACCCTTCTCGCTGCCACGCTGCTTGCCCTGGTCCTGACCGGGGCAACGGCGCTCTCCACGACGCCGCAGGTGATGCAAGCCGGCGCCGGGCAGGAATCCTTCCCGGCCATGCATCCGGACGACGAGACATTCGCGAAATGGATGCGCTCGTATGAACGCGCGCCCATGGCAACGGCAGTATCCACAGCACCGGCGATAGCCGGGGCGGGTGGCTCCGTCGACCTGCTGCCCCACCTGAGCTACGTTCCATCCGAGCGCAGTCAGGGAAGCTGCGGCAATTGCTGGGCCTGGGCAGGCACGGGTTGCATGGAGATCGCGCTGGACATGCAGACCGGCATCTACGACCGCCTCTCGGTGCAGTACCTGAACTCGTGCGAGTATCCCATCACGTTCAACCCCTGCTGCACCGGCGGCTGGCTGAGCGCCGAGTTCGTGACGTTCTACGGCGCCACCCACAGGTGCATCCCGTGGTCGAACACGAACGCCTCGTGGCAGGACCGTGATGCGGGCTGCGATGTGCCCTGCGGCACCATCGCCACCGAGCCGTACTATCCGATAGCAGACATCGCCGCCGTGACCGTGCCGACGCATGCGGGCGAGGGTGTCCCGACCGACGAGGCCGCGATAGCCAGCATCAAGTCCGTGCTCGACTCCGGCAAGGCCGTGTGGTTCGCATTCTTCGTCCCTTCGACGACCGCATGGTCCCGGTTCACGAGCTTCTGGCTCAACAACGGAGAAGAGGTCGTCTGCGATCTCGATGCCATCTGCAGCGGCACAGGGCGCTGGGGAGGCCATGCAGTGCTGTGCGTCGGCTACGACGACAGCGACCCGGACAACCGGTACTGGGTGATGCTGAACAGCTGGGGCACAGCGAATGGAATGCGCCCCAACGGTCTGTTCCGCGTCGACATGGACATGGATTACGACACGACCTGCCTCGGCTACGCTTTCTTCTGGCAGACGCTCGACGTCTCCTTCGGCATCAGCCCGCTGATTGGCGTGTCACCAACCTCTCTGTCGTGCAGTGTGCTGCAGCACCAGACCGAGGAGTTGTCCTTCACGATTGAGAACTTCGGGGAAGCGGACCTCGAGTTTTCCGTGACGGACGGCGACACCCCATGGCTCACCGAGGTACCCGGAGACGGCATTGTCGTGCCCGCCGAGCAGAGGGACATCATCGTCACCGTGGATGCGAGCGGACTCGCCGCCGGGGACCGTGAGGCGGCCATCCTCATCTGCAGCAACGATCCCGCTTCAAGCGCCGTCACACTGCCGTTGACGGTCACCGTGTTGCCGGCCCCCGACCTGGCACCGGCGGTGCTCTGCGCCGAGTGGGAAGCCGGCGGAACGGACACGTACCTCGTGACTCTGGCAGTGACGAACGAAGGTGAAGGGACGGCCGCGGCAAGCACGGCACGGCTGTTCATCGACGGCGCCGAGGTGGCTTCGTACAATGTGCCGCCTCTCGAGCCGAGCGGAATGTTCGCCGGGACGTACGGTCCGATGCTCCTCAGCGACGGAGAGGACGAACTGTCCCTGCTGGTCGACACTGAGGATGAGGTCTCCCCTGAGGGCGATGAAGGCAACAATGCGCTCCTCCAATCCGTCGGCGCACCCGAAACAGGTCACATCGAACTGGTGCTGGCGCCTGGCTGGAACATGGTCTCCGTGCCGCTGAGACTGACCGACCCAACCACTGCAGCCGCGTTTCCGGGCGCGGAAGCGGTCTATGCATGGAATGCGGTCTCGAAGTCGTATGCGGTGCCCTCGGTCATCCAGCCGGACAGGGCCTACTGGGTGGCAGTGCTGCAGGAGACTCCCGTGACGCTCGAAGGGCTCGCAGTGGCGGAGTACGTTGCCAACCTTGACCCGGGCTGGCACATGCTCGGGTCGGTGTACGGAACATCCGCGATGTTTGAGGACCCACAGGACGCTCCGGCTGGCAGCGTCGAGGGTCTCGCGTATCACTGGAACGCCTCTTCGAAGGCATACGACCTGCGCACTGAGATGAGTACCGGCGAGGGCTACTGGGTCGCGGCGTCGACTGAGTGTCTGCTCGAAGTCTCGTAGCGTGTCTCTTCGCCATCTCAGGGGTCACCGCCCTGTATCCCCAGTTAGTCATGCAAGAGGCGCATACCTATGATCTCGTTCAGATAGATGGGTGACACATGAGAGATGCAGCGGTACTATGCGCG
>CAZVCS010000175.1:0-1776 GCA_964625765.1 uncultured Dehalococcoidales bacterium
GCGCCTCGCTCGCCAGCTTGAAGCGCCGCTTCACTGCGTCGATGGGCGTGCCGACTACCTCGATGGCGCTCATGTCCATGACGCCGAGACCAATCTCCGCAGAATAGCGGGTGGTCTCCATGGCGGCCGGCTCGATGCCCATGATGAGGCCGGCCACCGTGTCGACGGCGACCGGGTCCCTACCGGCCACCAGCAGGTCCATCTCGAGAGGTGAGCCGAACACGGGGCCGAGCCCTTCCTGGGCGATGATGCCATCCACCACGGAGAACGCCGGCTTCACGACGCTGTTCAGGTCGGCCATGGCGCGGAAGACGCCGAAGGTGGTGTGGAACTGTTTCTTGAGCGTGTCCGGCAGCAGCCCCTTCATGTTCTTGATGGCGAGGGTGGCCGCCGCCTGGTCGTGCGTCTTCATCTTGGGGACGCTGATGATGGCGTCGGCCTTGACGACGACCTCCGGCAGCCTCAGCTCCTTCACGACCGTGCCCCTGGGGACGGGGACAGTCACCAGTGCCGCCTTCTTGAGGTCGAGCACCTCGTATCCCTGGGCGCGAAGTGGCTCGTAGCCGCAGACCCTGATGGCCTCTTCGGTGTCGCCGCCGATGGCGCAGCTTTCGGCGATGATGGGCCTTCCTCCCAGCTCGCGGACCTGGTCGGCCAGTGATTTGCACACCCTGGGGTCGGTGGTGGCTCCGCGCTCGGGCGCGACAGGCGCGACGAGGTTCGGCTTGATGATGACGGTGGCGCCGGGTGGCACGAGCCTCTCCAGTCCCCCGGCCAGCGCGACGACCTCGCGCACCATGCGGTCGACTTCCCGCTCGTCCGGCCTGTCCGAACCCTTGACGATGGCGACGACGCTCCTGGCAGCCATAGCTGTGCCCTCCTTGACCACGGGTCACACCCTACCTGTTCTTCGACGCCGCCGCAACCTCCATCTGTCCCACGCACGCCCCGTTCCGCATGAGATACATGACGCGCGCCAGGTTCACCACGGGGCAGATGTGGTTGGGGATTATCTCCACCTGCTGCCCGATGCGCAGTCTCCGCTTCGCGTCCTGCAGAGAGAGGATGCCGTGCTCCTCGGTCAGCCGCGCGATGGTGATGTCCGGGTAGCCCTTGATGTAGCCGTGGCCCTTCCGGGACGACGGCGGGCTGAGCAGGTCGGAGGAGAGCGTCTTCGACCCGGAGTCGAGGATAGCGCGGTCGTCCGCGGGTATGCTGACCACGGTCGCGAGCACCGTCAGCGCGCAGGTATCCTCCGTGGCGACGCCGACGAGCATCTCGTTGAGGTCGTTGAACACATACGTCCCGCAGCGTAACTCAGTCACTCCCGGCACGAACGCGATGTCCCGCGCGGTGGGCGTCGCGCCGACGCTGACCTCCTCGATTCCGAACCCGGCCTGCCGCAGGCGCTCCGCCGTCTCCACCATGAGCCGGCCGACGCGCAGGGCACACTCTCGCACGCCTTCGCGGGAGGCCTCCTTGAGCGATTGCCCCTCGTGCGTGAGGATGCCGACCAGCCGGGTGCCCGGGAGCGGGTCGATGGCGGTGGCGACGGCCAGGGCCTCCTCGGGGAGGACACCGACCCGGTTGAGGCCGGAGTTTATCTTCAGCAGAATGGGGATGCGCCGGCCGAGGCGGACGCCAAGGTCGGACAGTCCCTGCGCCGCTTCGACGCCATCGAGGGACACGGAGACGTCGGCCCTCTCCATGAGCTTCGCGAGGCGCTTGAGCTTGTGCTCGCCCACTATTGGGTAGGCGATGCGTATGTCGCGGATA
>CAZVCS010000175.1:1786-3071 GCA_964625765.1 uncultured Dehalococcoidales bacterium
CACCCAACTCAAGCTGGCGAAGGGCGATGGCGGGCGATTTGTGCGTCTTGATGTGCGGCCGCAGAGCTATGCCCGCTCGGGCGGCAACGTCCGCCATCTCCTTGAGGTTGCGCTCGAGCTTGTCGGCATCGACCAGCAGCGAAGGGGTATCCAGGTAGCTCAGCTCAGACTGCATCGGTCACTGCCCTCCATTCTGCGCAACGTACGGCACATCGCTCGCACGCCAGCGGCCCCCGCCCGCCGGTAGACAGGCGGAGCGACGCGGAGTCCGGCGAACCGGGAAAGCCCGGGACGCATCACCTGGTCCGGTACTACTTCGTGGCGACCTCCTGGTGATAGGCGAAGGTCGCAGCCACGCCGCCGGTGTGAACGAAGACGACGGTGTCATCCGGCTTGAACCGGCCCCGCTGCACCAGGTCCATCAGGCCCGACATCGCCTTCGAGGTGTACACGGGGTCGAGGAATATGGCCTCAGCCCGGGCCACCGTCCGTATCGCCTCGATGCCCTCCTCGGTGGGGATGCCGTAGCCGTCGCCGATGTAGTCGTCGTACACCTCGATCTCATCCGGGCTCACCTTGACGCCGAGACCGAGGAAGTCCGACGTGGCATTAACGTGCTCGGCGACGGTCTGTTGTGCCACGGCCTTGCTGTTAAGTACACAGACGCCGACGACCTTCCACTTCGTCTTGAGGTAACGCGAGCCAAGCTCGAGTCCGGCCTGCGTGCCGCCACCGCCGTTGGCCAGCAGCACGTACGTCGGCTCGATGCCGAGGGCTTTACACTGCTTGTCGAGCTCATCGGCCGCATTGACCCAGCCGGTGACGCCGAGCAACGCGGAGATGTCCGGGATGTTGTGGCGCATGACGAACGGCCGGTGCCCGGTTGCCCGCAGATGAGCCGACATCTGGTCCCACTTGTCGTTGATGAAGTTGCCCTTGAGCAGGTTCATGTCGGCGACCTCGAGAATCTCGATGTCGGAGCCGAGGATGTTCTGCAGCAGCAGGTTGCCCTGGGTCTCGACGTGGACGCCCTTGATGAGGGCGAAAGCCGGCTTCATGCCGAGCTTGCGGCCCGCGGCGGCGAGTTGCAGGCAGAAGTTGGACTGTGAGCTGGCGGTACTGATGACCGCCGTGGCGCCCTGTCGCTGCGCCTCGGCCAGGATGAACTCCAGCTTGCGGCACTTGTTGCCGCCAAGCGCGAGGCCGCTCAGGTCCTCACGCTTGATGTAGAGGGCCGGTCCTTCAAGCCGCGACGACAGGTGTGACGCGTTGGTAAGAGGAGTGG
>CAZVCS010000176.1:0-2958 GCA_964625765.1 uncultured Dehalococcoidales bacterium
AGGCGTTTGCCTGATGGCGTATAGATGGTGTTGCCGGTCTTGCCGGTCACAGCCGAGAGGCGGGGCAGCGAGCGTCCGCACGGGCAGTTCCCTTCCAGCAGAGAACCTGAGTCGTCCGTGTCGTAGCGGATGAGCGGCATGCCGTACTCGTGCAGGTTTGTCACGAGTATGCGGCCATTCCGGCCGGGCGGCACGGGAAGTCCGTCGTCGCCGGCGATCTCCACCACGAGGTCTTCGGCTGCAACGTGCAATCCCTGGTGAGCGTCGCACTCCATCGCGATGTCGAAGTTCTCGAAGGAGCTGTACTTGGAGAAGGGCTCAACGCCGAACACCTGCTTGAGAAGGGCTCGCTGCTCGTCGAAGAGCTGCTCGCCGCCGGTCACGATGGCCCCGATCTGCGGCGCCCGGAGGCCGGCGTCCCTGATGTACTCGGCGATGATGCAGATGGCGCTTGCGTACCCCCGCAGCACGCGGGGGCGCTCCCTGGCAATACGCTCCACCACTCCGGGGAGCGTCGAATCCGAGAAGCTGCCGCAATCGACGAAGCTCTCGCGCGCGACCCGGCGGGACAAGCTCTCAAGTGGGGCTCCTTCAGCCGGTCCCGGGAGGCGCCGCTTGACGACGCGAACGAACGGATCCCCGAGATGCAGGCCGGCCCACTCATGCGCGCGCAGCGAACGCGCCATGCCGTGCGACAGCCTCCCGTCAACCGACGAGAAGAACAAGAGCGGCGTCCCGGTGGAGCCTCCGGTGTGCCCTTCACGCAGCCGCCGGCGTGGAAATCCTCTGGCGAGAAGCGATTCGCCCTGTTCGCGGACGATAGTCTTGGTGAGGGCCGGAAGCCTCGGCAGGTCCGCAGCGGTTCCGATGTCACCCGGATGGATGCCACGAGTGTCCATCAGTCGGCGGTAGTAGGGCACCTGTTCATACGCGTAGTGAATGAGGCGCTTCAGCCGCTGGGACTGGAGTTGCTCGATGCGTTCGAGTGTCCACCACTGCGATTGCTCCAACTCTCCGAGGCAGCGCATCGTGTCTGTGCCGCGAAGCAGGTCCATGCCGGGCGCCAGTACGTGCCGGACGATCCACCGGTAGCTGTCCATCACGGGGCCTCCGTCGACACCGGTCGCCCTGCGGCAGGGCGCCTGACCTTCGAGATGAGGAAGAGGTGCTTGCCTGCCGGCGTCGGCTCGATGCGGTCGACGACCAGCACGTCTACGTGGACATCGCCTCCGAGGGCGTTGCTGAAGTGGGCCGTGACCGCGGCAGCCATCGCCTGTGCGTCGCTCTCAGAAAGCCCGGTGTTCGGGACTACTCTCACTGTCACGTGGTCGAGTTGCTCCTGGATGAGCTGGAACTGACGCACCCCGAAGGGTGCGACGCCGGAGGGGTGGAGCGCAAACGGGGAGAGTCGCTTACCTGACGGTGTGTAGATGGCATCGCCGGTCTTGCCGACGACGTGCGACAGTCTTGGCAACGACCGCCCGCAGGCGCACACGCCGTCGAGGAACGAGCTCTCGTCGTCCGTGCAGTAGCGGATGAAGGGCATGCCGAACTCGTGCAGGCTGGTGATGACCACGTACCCCTGCCGGCCGGGTCCGACCGGGCGGCCGTCGTCGTCGACGATTTCCACGATGAGGTCTTCCGCCGCGACGTGCAGCCCGGCGTGTGCTTCGCACTCCATCGCGATGTCGAAGTTCTCGTAGGAGCTGTACTTATCGAACGGCTCGCAGCCGAACACGTTCCTCAGCAGAGCCCTCTGTGCCTCGAAGAGCTGCTCGGCCCCCGTCACGACAGCTCCCACTCGAGGAGCGGCCGCCCCCGATTCGCGGATGAACTCGGCGATGATGCAGAGCGCACTCGGGAAGCCCCGCAGGGCGCGCGGGCGCACCTTCGCGATACGTTGCACGATGAGTGGCAGCGATGCGTCGGAGAAGGCGGCGGAGTCCTCGAAGGTCTCGCGAGAGAGGAAGCGGGCCAGGGCGCCAAATCGTGAGGCGTAGCCCCGGCTTCCCTGGGTGGCGATGCGGACGGTTGCGTCTCCCGGGTGCACCCCGGCCCACTGCAGCGCGCGCAGGGCCCGTGCTACGCCGTGCGAGTACCGGTTCTCTCGCGATGAGTAGAACATGAGCGGCGTGCCGGTGGAGCCGCCGGTGCGTCCGCGCACGAGTTCCCGACGGGGGAAGCCCTCGGCCAGCAGGTCAGCAGCGTGCTCCCGCACGTCTGACTTGAAGAGAACCGGCAGCAGGGGCAGGTCGGCCGCAGTTCTGATGCGGTCCGGGGAGATGCCGCGACCGTCCATCAGCCGCCGGTAGTAGGGGACGCGTTCATAGGCATAGTGGATGAGGCGTTGCAGACGTTCCGACTGGAGTGCCTCGATGCGTTCGAGCGGCCACCACTGTGACGCCTCGAGTTCGCTCAGGGAGCGCATCGTATGCGTTCCCCTGAGACGGTCGAATGCGGGAGCCAGCACCCGCCGTGTCAGCGTCCTGTAAGCAGTCACGTTCCGTGGCATTATGAATGCCGGAACACGTGTATGCAAGAGACCGGCCTGGTGAGCCCTGCGCCGCCGGGCCGGCTCCGCGCCTTCCCGGCTGTCACTCGTCGGCGGCGCGCCGCGAAGCGGCGGTGGCTCTCAGTCGCTGCGTCTGGGTCAGCAGCTTCTTCCTCATCCGGATGTTCTGCGGGGTGACCTCGACCAGCTCGTCCCGGGCGATGAAGTCGAGAGAGCGCTCCAGGCTCATGATGACGGGAGGCTCGAGCTTGACGGCGATGTCCGAAGTGGACGAACGCATGTTCGTCTTCTTCTTCTCCTTGCACACGTTCACGGCGATGTCCTGCGACCGCTGCGTCATGCCGACAATCATGCCCTCGTAGACGGCCGTCCCTGGCTCGACGAATGTCTGACCGCGCTCCTGGGTGTTCTCCAGCCCATAGGCGACGACCTTGCCTTCATCCGAG
>CAZVCS010000177.1:0-2954 GCA_964625765.1 uncultured Dehalococcoidales bacterium
GTCTTCGCCGTCGTCACATGGCTCAAGGCGGAGGGCTACTCGTTTCCACCGGCCTTCGTCGTCTTCGCCCTCGGGCTGGCCGGCTTCGCGCTCGCCTTCGTGGCACTCCTCCGCAACAGGGAGAACGCCATCCTGCTCCTGCTCCCTATCCTCGGCGGCGGCCTCGTCATGTTCTGGTTCATGACCAGGTTGGCGTAGCCGTAGCCGCAGCGCCATCCCGCCTCGGCTTCCAGGCAGGTCTCTCACTCACGGCGCCGGCTGGAACCACACGACTCGAAGGTGTATCGTGTGTCGTTCGCACCGTTCGATGGAAGCGAAACAGCCTCGCGTTTTCTACGGCTGGTGGATGGTCGGCGCCACCGTGCTCGTCGGCCTCTACACCGGCGGCGTCATCGTCTACGGCTTTACCGCCATCTTCGAGCCCATCATCGACGAATTCGGCTGGAGCTACGCCGCCGTTTCCTTTGCAGCCTCGCTCCGCGGAGCCGAGTCCGGCCTGCTCGAGCCCGTGGTCGGCCGGTTTGTGGACCGCTGGGGGCCCAGGCGGCTCATCTTCATCGGCGGCCTGTTCACCGCCGCGGGCCTCTTCCTGCTCTCCGCCACCCGGTCGCTCACCATGTTCTACGGCGCGTTCGTCCTGCTCGCCGTAGGCATGAGCGCCTGCGGTCCCACCTCTCTCGTCACCGGGGTCGCGAGCTGGTTCCGAGCACGCCTGGGCCTTGCGACAGGCCTCGCGCTGTCCGGCTTCGGCCTTGGCGGCTTCATGCTGCCTGTCATGGTGCTTCTCATCGCGCAGCATGGCTGGCGCGATGCCTATGCCATGCTCGGAGCCGGCGCCCTCGCGCTCATCCTCCCCATGGCGCTGGTGTTCCGGCACAGACCCGAGGACTACGGCTGCCTGCCCGACGGCCGGCGACCTGAGCCCCGGCTACCGGCCCAGGCCGACTCCCCCACCCATCAGCCCGGCGTCGACGAGCCTCAGATAGACTTCCACAACGCGATTCGAACGCCCGCCTTCTGGCTGCTGACACTCGCTCTTACGGTCCTCACGGCAGCCAACATGACCGCGGTCACCCACGTGATGCCGTACCTCGACAGCATCGGCTTCGAACGGATGAGCGCCGGGGCGATAGCCACAGCCATACCGGTACTCAGCGTCGTCGGCCGCCTTGGGCTCGGCGCACTGGGCGACAGGGCAAGCCATATCCGCGTTGCAGCCTTCGCCTTCGGCGCAATGGGGCTGGGGATGCTGTTTTTCGCCGCTGCGCCCACCCTGGGCAAATGGCCTCTGTATCTCTTCCTCCCGCTTTTCGGCGTTGGCCTCGGAGGCGGCATCGCGCTTCGCCCCGCACTGATGCGGGAGTACTTCGGCAGGCGTCACTTCGGGAGCATCTTCGGCCTGGTGATGGGTGTGAACGCCATCGGTGGCATCGTCGGTCCACCGGTCGCGGGGCGCATCTTCGATACGACGGGTGACTACCGCCCCGTCTGGGTCGCGTTCGCCATTCTGTGCGCTGCCGCCGTCTGTCTGGTCCTCTCGGCCAGACGGTGGAAACCACGCGCGAGCGCATAGCGCAGTTCGTGCCTCCCCCCGTCCCGCCACCCGGCGTAGCCGGCATGCCGCGCCTTCAACTGGAACCGCACCGCCCGAAGGTGTATCGTGTGTCGTTTGCGTTGTCCATGAGAATGAAACGACCCCGGGTCTTCTACGGGTGGTGGATAGTCGGCGCGACGATGCTCGTCGGGCTCTACGTCGGCGGCATCATCGTCTACGGCTTCACCGCCATCTTCGAGCCAATCATCGACGAGTTCGGCTGGAGCTACGCCACCGTCTCCTTCGCCGCGTCCCTGCGGGGAGCCGAGACCGGACTGCTCGAGCCCATCGTCGGCCGGTTCGTCGACCGCTGGGGCTCCAAACCCATCATCTTCGTCGGAGGCCTCTTCACCGCGGGAGGGCTCTTCATGCTCTCGCACACGACGTCGCTCGCCATGTTCTACGGCTCCTTCATCCTGCTCGCCGTGGGCATGAGCGCCTGCGGCACGACCTCCCTCGTCACCGGTGTGGCCAACTGGTTCCGCCGGCGCCTGGGCCTCGCCACCGGCATGGCCCTCTGCGGCTTCGGCCTCGGCGGCCTTGTGCTGCCGGCCGTGGTCGCCCTCATCGCGCACTACGGCTGGCGCACCACCTACGACATGCTGGCCGTTGGCGCACTCATCCTGCTGCTGCCCATCTCGTTCGTCTTCCGGCATCGGCCCGAGGACTACGGTTACCTTCCCGACGGCCGGCAGCCTGACGTGATGCCCTCCGGACGGACCCGGGCAACCGTGGCGCCGTCGACCACCACGGAGCCCTTCTTGACCGCCCGCGAGGCGCTGAAGACGCGCGCCTTCTGGCTGCTGACGCTCGCCTTCACCGTTCTTCTCGCAGCCAATATCACCGTGGTGACGCACATCATGCCCTACCTCGACAGCATCGGCATCAGCCGGGTGAACGCCGGCATCATCGCCACGGCTGTGCCGCTATTGAGCATCGGCGGACGACTGGGGCTCGGAGCGCTGGGCGACCGCATGAGCCGGACGTGGGTGACGATAGCGGCCTTCTGGATGATGGGCCTCGGCCTGCTCTGCTTCGCCGCCATGCCGGCGCTCGGCCAGCCAGCGCTGTATGCCTTTCTGCTCTTCTTCGGCGTCGGCTACGGCGGCATCGTGGCGCTGCGCCCGGCAATGACGAGGGAGTACTTCGGCAGGGGGCGCTTCGGCAGCATCTTCGGCCTGGTGATGGGCATCACCGCCATCGGCGGCATCGTCGGCCCGCCGCTGACCGGGCGGTTGTTCGACACCATCGGCGACTACCGCCCTGCGTGGCTCGTGTTCGGCATCATGGCTCTGACGGCCGCCTGTCTCGTCTACATCAGCAAGCGCTACCGGCCCCGCCTTGTGCCGCCGCAGGCGCA
>CAZVCS010000178.1:0-2938 GCA_964625765.1 uncultured Dehalococcoidales bacterium
GGAGCTTCCATGCACGGTTCGACGGAGGCCGTCACGCCACCGTGTCGCTGAAAGGAGACCCGTATGAAGACGATTCCGCTTTCGCGCAACTTCGGCTATCCTGAGAACTACGTCTTCGATGCTCGAACGCCTCCCGTGCTTCACGTTGCTTCCGGCGAGCAGTTCCGCGCCGAGTTGCAGGATGCGTTCAATGGCCAGCTACGTGAAGACCCCTCCCGGCTTCAACCTCAGGACCTGGGGGCGTACACCGGCCACGTTCCGTTCTGGTACAACCCGGTGTGCGGCCCCGTGTATGTTGAAGGCGCCGAGAGGGGCGATGTGCTGGCGGTCAGGATAGATGCCATCGACGGACTGAGCGATGGTTCGTTGTCTACGGTGCCGAGGGCGCATCACTTCGCCGGCATGCGAGGATGGGAGGAGACGGACGAGTCATTCACGGGAATCGTCCGCCACCGCGACGGCGTTGCCCAGTTTGCATACGGCGAACACACCCATCACTGGCACTTGCAGCCATTCGTCGGGACGATTGCCACCGCACCGGAGCACGAGGTATTGTCCTCCCTTGCCACGAACTTCGGCAGCATCATGGCGTCCGGCGGCAACCTGGACTGCTGCGACATCCGGCCGGGGGCGACCGTGTATCTCCAGTCGATGAACGATGGCGGTCTTTTGTACTTCGGTGACCTGCATGCCTCGCAGGGGGACGGCGAGCTGTGCGGCGTGGCGGACGAGGTGTCGGGAATTCTGACGCTCACGTGTCGCGTCATCAAGCGCAGGTGGCTCCGCACCGTCCGCATCGAGACGCCCGTTTCGCTCATCTCGCTCTACTGCTACCGTCCGATGGAGGAGGGATTCAGGCAGGCGGTGAGTGACTTGATTCGGTGGCTTGAACAGGACTACGGGCTGAGCAAGCGTGAGGCGTATCTGCTTGCGAGCGCCTGCCCGGACTTCCGGCTCAGGGCCTATCAGATGTGCGGCGGGCTCGGCCGGTTGATGACAACCGTGGGAGCGGAGTTCCCGCGGTACCTGCTCCCATCACGGCCATGACCAGCCGGGCGCCAACGGGTGCGCTGTGCTGCTGACCGGCTCTGTGGTACCATGACGCCGCCCGTGTTTCCAGTGCTGCCCGACCTGGCAGCGTGCATGTCTGCACCCTGTCGGCGCATCCGGCGCGGCTTTCCCGGAGGTGTGCAACGCATATCATAGAGGTTGGGTTCCGCAGCGACCTTGTTGATCCCCGCGAGCCGGGCACGCTTGCGGGCATCATCGACCTGGGCGTACGGTCGGTCGAGGCTGTCCGCGTGTCCGACGTGTACTGGCTGGATGCTGACCTGTCGACCGTCGAGTTGAACGCAGTCGGGTCGCGCCTTCTGTCCGACCCTGTGGCGCAGGTGTTCGCCTGCGACGGCGTGCACGTGCGTGGCGGCGAGCCATGCCTCTGCGCGCTTGTGGTCACGTTCAATCGCGGAGTGAGCGACCCGCTTGAGTCGACCATCCTCAAGGGCATGGAGGACGTCGGCGTCCGCAAGGCCGCCAGGGCCCGGAGCGGAGTGCGCTATGTCCTGTACGGCTCGGCCACCGGCGCGGAGATCGACCTCATCACCACGCAGTTGTTGCTGAACCCGATTGTTCAGCACGTAGTTCAGAGCGGTGAAGACCCGTTCCCGAATGAACCAAGGTACGAGTTCCGTCTCCGCCACGTGAAGCTCTCCGGGCTGAACGAAGATGAGCTCGCAACTCTGGGCGCCGGTTTCGGCCTCTCCGGGGGCGAGATGCAGGCCATCCGGGCGCACTACGGAGAGCTGGGGAGAGAGCCCACGGACGTCGAGTTGGAGACGCTGGCGCAGACGTGGTCCGAGCACTGCGTGCACAAGACCTTCAAGGCGCGCATCCGCGTTGAGGGCCGCACCATCGACAACCTGCTGCGCAGCACGGTCATGCGCGCCACCAGGGAGCTGAACAAGCCGTGGTGCCTCTCGGTCTTCGAGGACAACGCTGGCGTCATCGACTTCGACGGTGAGAACGCCGTTTGCTTCAAGGTGGAGACGCACAACCACCCGTCGGCCGTCGAGCCATACGGCGGCGCGGCGACCGGTCTGGGTGGCGTGGTGCGGGACATCCTCGGCACCGGCCTCGGCGCACGCCCCGTCATGAACACCGATGTGTTCTGCTTCGCCTCTCCTGAGACGCCCCACGACCGTGTGCCGGCAGGCGTGCTGCATCCCCGGCGCGTCTTCAAAGGCGTGCGCGCTGGTGTGGCGGACTACGGCAACCGGCTGGGCATTCCCACTGCGAACGGCGCCATCAGGTTCGACGAACGGTACATGGGCAACCCGCTGGTCTTCTGCGGCACGGTCGGCGTCATGCCCGCCTGGGCGGCGCAGCGAGGCGTGCATCGCCCGGGCGACCTCGTCGTGCTTCTGGGCGGGCGGACCGGACGGGATGGGATTCACGGCGTGACTTTCGCGTCCGAGAAGCTGGACGACACGTCGGTGAATCGCTCCCGGAGCGCGGTTCAGATCGGCAATGCCATCGTTGAGAAGCGCACCATCGATGCCCTGATGCAGGCGCGTGAGCGCCGTCTCTACCGTCGCATCACCGACGTGGGTGGGGGCGGACTCTCGTCGGCGGTCGGTGAGATGGGGGCCGACACGGGGGTCGTGGTAGACCTTGAGAAGGTTCCACTCAAGTACGCGGGGCTTTCCTACGACGAGATATGGATATCCGAATCGCAGGAGCGGATGATCCTTGCGGTTCCGCCGGAGTCGGCGGCCGAGTTGCTCGATGTGTGCCGTCACGAAGGTGTCGAGTTCACGGTGTTAGGTGAGTTCACCGACACCGGGCGCCTGGAGCTCCGATACGAGGGGCATGTGGTTGCCGACATGTCGATGGCGTTCCTGCACCATGGGCGTCCGCAGCTCGAGCTCGAGGCTATCCC
>CAZVCS010000179.1:0-2919 GCA_964625765.1 uncultured Dehalococcoidales bacterium
GTGCTCACCCACTGCAACGCCGGCATGATTGCCACCGCGTCCCACGGCACCGCGCTCGGCGCCATCGTCGAGGCGCACCGCCGGGGCCGAGTGGCCCGCGTCATCGCCACCGAGACGCGGCCTCTGCTGCAGGGCGCCCGGCTCACCATCTGGGAGCTGGCGAAGGAGGGCGTGCCGTCAACGCTCATCACCGACTCCATGGTCTGCCACGTGATGCGGACGGCACGCGTCGACTGCGTCATGGTCGGAGCCGACCGCATAGCCGCCAACGGCGACGTCGCCAACAAGATAGGCACCTCCGGTATCGCGCTGCTCGCCCGGGCGCACCGCATCCCCTTCTACGTCGCGGCGCCCACCAGCACCGTCGACCTCTCGGTCCGCAATGGCGACAGCATACCCATCGAGCAGCGCAATCCGGACGAGGTCACATACTTCGCCGGACGCAGGGTGGCGGCCCACGGCTCGGACGTCCTCAATCCGGCATTCGACGTCACTCCGCACCGCTTCGTATCAGCTATCATCACCGAGCGCGGTATAATATCTGCGCCCTACACACGGAGACTCAAGGAATGCGCCGGCCGCGCCGGCGGAAGGAGGAAGTGAGTTGGCAATCTACGAGTACTATTGCGACGCCTGCAAGCGCGTCTTCCAGTTGCAGCGCCCCATGTCGGAGCACGACAAGCCAGCCCACTGCCCGGGGTGCGGCGCCGAGTCCGAGCGGCTCGTGTCGGGATTCGCCTCCAAAATCGGCTACAACCTGCAGGTGCCCGGCAAGGAGCCGTTCCGCAAGCTCGGTTGACCTGCACAGAAGGAGCACACGATGGAGCTGTCACCCAGGGCACGGGAACGCCTTGAACGCATCGGCTCGCTGACCTCAGCGGAGCAGCAGCAGATGCAGCGCGAGCAGGAGGTCGAGACAGCGCTCTCCGGCTACTTTACGGGCGCCCTCGACGCCGAGGGATTGTGGCAGCGGGTCAAGGCGCTCGCCGACGCGCACGGCGCCGAGGCGGTCCGCCAGGCGCAGCTTCGCATCCTGCAGACGCTGCGCCTCCAGATGGCCGATGATGACTTCGAGAAGCGCAAGGCCGGCCTGCTTGCCCTCGAATCGCTCAAGAAGGGTGGCAAGCACTCGGCCATCGAGTTGCTGCTCGGCTCAATCGTCTCTCTCCGGCGTCGGTACAACGAGGTCAAGCAGCAGGCGTATGAGCAGCTTCGCCAGCAAGTCGAGGCGCAGGTCCACGCCGCGGGCGACCAGGCCCGCCGACAGGGGATGTTCGTCGACACGGCGAGCGCCCTCGACGCCGCCATCAAGGGCAGCCCCGAGTGGCGCGACTTCATGACACGGCACGACGCCGCCGGTCAGAAGACCCTGGACGACTACCTCGGCCGCATCAAGGCGCTGCTGTAGCTGCGCACGGCACAGCCCCTCCGGCAGCCGCCGCCTGGGATGCCCGGGTTCTGGCCGCCCTCGGATTCCCCACGTCTGCCTCCTGCTCCCAAACGTGCCCTCTCCAGTAGGCCGCGGCGCGTGGTGATGCACGCTCATCCGGTTGCAGGGACGGGCTCCCACACCCTCCCGTGACCGCGGAGTGTGGTGACGCACGCTCATCGGGTTGCAGGGGCGGGCTCCCATGCCCTGCCGTGGCCACGCAAGGCCTTCTGGCGGCCACGTCCGTGTCAGTCAGTACAGGTCCGCGTCAGTCGGTGAGGTTCCGTTCTCCTGACGGCAACGACCACTTCCGCCATAACCCTCTTGACAATAAAGGACTCAATGACTAGCATGACCATTATGGTCATTATGGTCCATGAGACCATGCCGTTCGTTTCGCCCTTGACGGCCATGATGCCCATGGAGCGACGGAGGTAAGCCATGCTGAAAAAGATCACGGCACAGAAGGCACGGCAGAACTTCGGCGAGCTGATGGACGAGGTGCGTCTGAGGGGCGACAGGTACATCGTCAGCCGCGGGGACAAGCCCGTCGTGGCGGTCATCCCGGTTGAGGAGTACCTCGCCTGGGAACAGGCCCGCGAGCGACTCTACAGTCGCATCGTCCTCATGCGCGAGAAGCATCGCCGGGAGCAATCGGAGCAACTCGAGTTCGAGTTCCGTCAGGCCCTCGAGGCCGTCCGGTAGCTCGCCCTCTCCACTTCTCCAACCATGTTGAGAGTGGTGCTCGACCACGTCGCACTGACGAGTGCGCTGCTCAACCCGCACGGCCACGCCGCGCGCGTGCTCGACTGCGCTCGTCAGGGGCTGGTGCGACTTCTTGCGACAAAGGGCATGCTCGATACTGAGGCCCGCCTGCTGCGCCGCCCTTTGCTTTCGAACCGGCTGGACATGACTGCGGCGGAGCTCGATGACTTTCTGGCCGACATGGTCGTGCTGTTCTGCCTCGTCCCCGAAATGGACACACCCGCCATGGCACGGAGTCCGGAAGACGAGCTGCTCTGGTGCGCCGAACTTGGCCGAGCCGACGTCCTCGTGGTGTCCTCCCCCCTCCATGAGGAGAGCAGACCGCCGGAGGGAACGCAGGTCATCCGGGTCGACCAGCTCGTAGAGCTGGTCGACCACGGCGCCTGACTGCTTGACGGTCTAGCGGCTGATGCGGCTGCCGCCGCCCTTGATGAGGGTCTCGAGCTCCTGCAGCGTGCACCAGTTGATGTCGCCGGGGATGGAGTGCTCCAGCGCCGCGTACGCGTTGCCGTAGCGCAGGCCCTTCTCGACATCGCCGGTGATGTACCCGTAGAGGAACCCGGACGAGAACGAGTCACCCGCCCCCACCCGGTCGATTATCTCCACGTCGTACGTCCTGTCCTCGTAGATCTTGCCGCCGGGGTAGAAGATTGCGGTCCACAGGGTGTGCAGCACGCTCAGGGCGGGGCGGATGGTGATTCATACGGCCACGAAAATGAAGCGTT
>CAZVCS010000180.1:0-2817 GCA_964625765.1 uncultured Dehalococcoidales bacterium
TCTTCCGATCTTTTTGGGGTGAACCTACCCTCTTTCGCACCCCACATCCAGCGACATCGGGGTTCCCCACGTATGTGGGGGTGAACCGGACGCGCTGCCGAACCTCGACCAGATCCTGGAGGGTTCCCCACGTATGTGGGGGTGAACCGGTTGAACGAGAGACAATACGTACCCGGAAAGCGGGTTCCCCACGTATGTGGGGGTGAACCGGGCGCGGAGCAAGGCTGCAGACCCACCTGACACTTCTTGCGGCGGTGCGTTGTTGCGTGCATATCTGCCCCGGCAGAGAAGAGGAAGGAGAACCGCATGAAGAAGCTGCTCGTACCCATCCTGGTGTTGACGCTCGTTCTGGCTACCGCCGGCACCGCGCTGGCCGCCGGCTCCGGACCGCTCGGACCGAATCCGGATGCCGGGGACGGCATTCCCGATGGCAGTCCGCTGGACAGCCCGAACGGGCCGAACGGGGACACACTTGGCTCCGGACCTGTGGGAGCTGCGCCCAACTCCGGTGACGGCATCCCCGACGGCAGCGGGTTCTGACCACCGGCACGGCCTGCACGTTTCCATCAGAAGAGGCTCCGCACCCCGGGCACGGAGCCTCTTCTTTCGACCGCGTCCGATGCCCGCACGCGGGCTGTGATGCTTCCGTCCTACCGCTTGGCGGTCAGCTATGGGGGAAAGCGTTGCGAGTCACAGCCCGGTCACGCGTCGGCATGCCCGCGTGGACAACACCGCGTGCCCGTCGGTGTCACCCCCAACCGCATACGCTTCCTCGGCCAGGGGCGGGACATGTCCCGCCCCTGCCCCGCCTCGCCCTGTTTCGGCGCCACGCACACCACTGCCGTACTCGGGCGATGTCACATACCGGCATTCGGATGCCTGGGACACGCGCGTCAGGCGGTCGGCACACAGGCGGGCACGGCCACCCGCCACGGGAGAAGGAGTCTACTGCGAGCGCAGCCTCCCGCCGGGCCACGAACTCTGCGCCCCGCCTCAACCGCAGCAGGTCTTCCCAAGCCCGGCACTCTCCAGGGATCACCGACAGACCGAGAATATCGTCGCATACGACCTTTTCCTCCGCGTAACCCATTGATTTCGCCGTCGGCCTGTGCCTAGATAGACTCTATCGGCCCTTTCCGGGTTGCTTCCTGTTGCCATCCCGGCGGGCCGGAATTCAGATGGAAGGAGGAGCGACAACCGGCAGAATCCCGACGTGAGGGCCTCTCGCCCGTCACTCTCCCCATCCCCGGCGCCGCTCGATTCAATCGGGCCCGGGATAACCGGAGGCAGGACGGCAATCGACCGGCTCGCGCAGAGGGGAATGACGAGAAGCCCGGCCCGGGCGCGTGCTGCACCGACACGCAACAGGTCCGGTCAGGAGCGTTCCTGCCCGGCTAAGGGTGCGCACTCAAGGGCAGGCTCGACGGCGAAGCGGGTCTCATCGTGGTGTCTTCGCTCACGTATGCAAACACCCTGACGTGATGGCCGGTCGAGGCCCCGTCAGGAGAGTAGATTCGAAAGACTGACAGAGGAGTTAGTGCATGACCAAAGGAACGTGGGGCACTCGTGTTTTGCACGTGACCATCGCCCTGTCGTTTGTACTGGGCGCCTTTGTCGCCGCTCCTGCCGTCTCTGCTGACCCCGGCACATCTCAATGGGAGAAGCAGACGACGCCGACGGACGACGACAAGGTCCTGCTCCCGGGCTCCGACATCATCGACTTCGATGTCGCCGGCGACGGGAAGACCGTCTACGCCATCGGCACGTGGTACGACGAATGTGGCAGCGAGCCATGGGCCGCGCGATTCGGGCCCATGGACCTCTTCACCGAGGTCCACCACCCGAAGCTCTGGAAATCCGTCGATGGCGGTATCACCTGGAAGGACCAGACGAGCAAGGCGCTCGATGCCAAGAACCTGCCGGACCTTCCGGACGACGCTCCGCCGTATGACACCGAGTGGGAGGACTTCGCCTTCTTCACCGCTGTGTCCGTCGCCCCTGACGACCCCGACTTCGTGGTAGTGGCCGGCTGGGGCTTCAACTACGACGGGGTGACCGTTGCCGACGTCGACGTGTGGGACTATATCGCCCCCACACCGTTCACCTACTACTACGTACCTGTGGTCGTTGGTTCGAACGACGGCGCAAGCAAGTTCAACTACATGGGCTGCTCGACCGTCGAGGGCATGATTACCTGCATCGACGTGTCGATGGAGGTCGACGACCAGCATTCCATCGCCCTCGGCACGTGGGACTGGGAGTTCGACACCGCCGGCCCCGGCAACTACCTGCTCGACCGGGGCATGGTCTGGCGCTACGACGCAGGCGGCTACTGGTCGGCCTACTGGGCGAATGCCAGCTTGTACGATGGCTGGACGCCCTCCGATGCGGTCATCGACATCGAGTTCTCGCCGAACTTCGACGTCGACGATGCCGTCGTTGTCCTCTGCGCCGCCGACATCGCATTTGCCCCCGGCACCATGCCTGGTTACATCGTTCAAACCGGCGTATGGAACAGCATCGACGCCTGGAACGCCGATGCCGAGTTCGACAGCTATCCCGTCGTCATCAACAACGACGACAACGAGATAGCGAGCTTCATCCAGATAGATGGTTGGGATGAGGTGGGCACGCTGGTGCGCCACGCCGGCGACCTCGACCTGCCGTATGACTACATGGCCGATGACAGCTCCGACCGCAAGTTCATGGTGGCGGTCAACGGCCTCGAAGTCAACGTTGCCAGCATGTCGCTGGTCGACGACGGCGGCTTCCTCTTCTGGGTCGAGAACACCTCCATCTCCCTCGAGATGCTCGACC
>CAZVCS010000181.1:0-2812 GCA_964625765.1 uncultured Dehalococcoidales bacterium
GCAGCGGCGGCACCTGCGGTATCCGCAGCCAGTCATCATACACCTCGCTGGCTACGTCCGACACGCCGATGATGCGCCCGCCCCGCGCCTTCGCCTCGATGGCGTTCCCCAGAGTTGCCTCGTGCGTCTCATCCCCCGGGCAGATGGCCAGCACCGGCATCCCCGGCTCGATGAGCGCAAGCGTCCCGTGCTTCAGCTCGCCCGCCGGCATGCCCTCCGCATGCACGTACGATATCTCCTTCATCTTCAGCGCGCCTTCCATCGCCGTGGCGAAGTTGATGCCCCGGCCGATGTAGTAGGCGTGGTCCTTCTCATGCAGCTCCCACGCCAGCCGCTGCAGGCTCGTGTTCATGTCCCGCAGCAGAGACTCCAGCTCCTTTGCCCCCCGGCGCAGGTCGCTCCGCGCCTCCTCCAGCCGGTTCACCATCGCGAAGGCAAGCTGGTAGAAGATGGAGAGCTGCGCCACGAACGTCTTCGTCGCCGCCACTCCGACCTCCGGCCCGCAGTGCAACTGTATGACCTGGTCGGACTCCTCCGCCAGCAGGCAGTTCGGCCGGTTCACGATGCCGACGATGTGCGCCCCCGCATCCTTCGCCAGCCGCACGCCGTCCAGCACGTCCGCCGTCTCTCCGCTCTGCGATACCGCGATGACCAGCGTGTGCCGGTCGATGGAGTCCGAGAAGTAGCCGAACTCGGACGCCATGACCACATCCGAGAACTTCTTCGCCACGTGGGAGAAGACGTACCGGCCGATGAGCGCCGCGTGTCGCGACGTGCCGCAGGCCGTGAACACCACCTGCCGCGCCCGCAGCACCTCCATGGCCACGTCCATCAGCAGCGCGTCATCCTGCTCCAGCGTGTGCAGCAGCGCCTCCGGCTGCTCCAGTATCTCCTTCAGCATGTAGTGCGGGCAGCCGTTCCTGTCCGCCTCCGCCCAGCCGGCTTCCACCGGACGCTGTTGCTTCTTCACCTCACATCCCTCCCTGTCCAGGAAGCGCACGCCCGACCTCGCGAGCACCACGACCTCGCCGTTCTCCGGCGCGGCCACCGTCTGTGCCCTCGAGGCAAACGCGAGCACATCGCTCCCCAGGTAGACTCCGTCCTCCCCGAAGCCGACCACCAGCGGGTTCCCCTGCCGCACCGCCACTATCCGGTCCGGCTCGTCCGCGTTCACCGCCGCAAAGGCGTAGCAGCCCTCCAGCCGCGAGCAGACCGCGCGCACCGCCTGCTCCAGTATCGGGTGGCCGTTCTGCAACTGGACCGCCAGCAGGTGCGGGATGACTTCCGTGTCCGTCTCCGACGCGAAGACCACGCCCTGCGACTCCAGCTCCGTCCGCAGCTCCTGGTAGTTCTCGATGATGCCGTTGTGCACCACCGCCACCCGGCCGGACGCGTCCGTGTGCGGGTGCGCGTTCGCCTGCGTCACCCCGCCATGCGTCGCCCAGCGCGTATGACCGATGGCGATGTCGCCGCCCAGCGACGAGAGGTGCTGACGCGCCTCCACCTCATCGATGCGGCCAACATCCTTCCTGACCACAAGCTCGTCGCCGCACAGCGTCGCGACTCCAGCCGAGTCATAGCCGCGGTACTCCAGTCGCCTGAGGCCCTCGAGGACGCGGGCAGCGGCGTTCTGAGTTCGCCGGCCGGAGGCCGGAGTTCTGAGTTCTGCGTTCTGAGTGATGAGTTCGCCGGCCAGAGGCCGGGGTCCTGAGTTCCGCGTTATCGGTTCCCGACCCCCCTCCCGCACCACCGATTCGACGACGCCGCCCGACAGCGGCGCACGCAGGGGATGCAGACCACCCCCCTCGCCACCGGCATCCGGACGGCGCCTGCGACCCCGGACGCGCCCAGCGTCCGGCGCGCGCACACCCTCCCCGACGGCGGAGCCGAATGCGTCGCCACGCGACAGCTTCAGCAGCTCGTCACTGCCCTGAACCAAACGCGCACAAAACCCGATTATGCCGCACATGTAGCCCCTCCCACCGGGACCATGTGACCCCGTTCTGCGTTCTGAGCGCTGCGTTCAGCGTTCGGAGTGCTCAGGTAGCGCATGAGCCCTCCGATGAGCTGCCTGACAGCGTCCGCCTTCTCATAGGGCTGCTCGAAACCGGACTGCCCGACCAGGCCGGCCGAGTCGTAGCCGCGGTATTCCAGTCGCTTGATGCCCTCGAGGACGCGAGCGGCCGCACTCTCCGACGAACCCTCCATCCCACAGAAACCGATGATTCCGCACATGGTTGCCTCCCACGGGTGAGGTGGGGAACCCCCTCACCCGCCCACCAGATGCATATCCAACGTATGACGTTCTGACGTTCTAACGTCCAACGTTCCGGTCCGGCCCCTGCCGGTCTAGATTCCCTCCAGTTTGCGCCTCATCGCCTCCCGCTCCGTCACGGGGGCCATCTCTCCCATGTTCTCGACCCGGTACTCCGCCACTGCCAGCGCCCGCCGCTCCGGGCCGAGGTTCTCCGTGAGGCAGACGTGCGGGCCGACCACCGCCCCGGGCCCCACCAGCACACCAGGCATGAGGCTCGCGTTGATGCCCACCTGGCTGCGGCGCCCCATCATGACGCCCAGCTTGTTCATGCCCGTGTCGATGCGCTCCCCGTTCACGCGGACCTTCACGATGCCCTCGTCGAACCGCAGGTTCGCCGTCACCGCGCCGCTGCCGAAGGAGCAGCCGTCGTCGATGACCGAATCGCCCACGTAGTTGGAGTGGAACCAGCAGCCCTTGCCGATGTACGAGTGCTTCACCTCGGTAGAGAACCCGACCACCGAGCCGGCGCCGATGTGGCAGCCGCCCCGGATGAGC
>CAZVCS010000182.1:0-2808 GCA_964625765.1 uncultured Dehalococcoidales bacterium
CATCCGCAGTCGCGGCAACCACCAACGAATTAAGTATGGTGTCACCGCATTTCGTGTCACCGCATTTCGCCCGGTCCGAATGTAGGGGCAGGCTCCCACGCCTGCCCGCGGAAGGGTGGCGGTGACGCGTTCGGACATCACGAACGAGTTACGTGTGATGCCCCCGAGATTGCGATGGCGTGCCCGGGTCTACCAGGGCTGGGTTGACGAGAAGATGATAGTGAACTCGGTCTGGCCCTCGCCTGCCGCTCGGGCGTCGGAGCAGGTGGTGTCTGTGTATACCCAGTGCTCGTTCTGCATGACGTTCTGACCCTGCCCGAGCCAGGTCGTGTCCAGCCGGTACTCCAGGCCGGTGAGGTACTTCTGCATGGCGGCGCCGCTGCTCTCCAGGTACACGGATCGTATCTCCGAACCGGAGTTCAGAGCGATCTCGTTGCAGTCGAGCGGGATGTCGGTTATCACGTAGGAGACGTAGCCGACTTCGTGCCAGTCGTAGTAGGTCGTGTCGTACTGCCGGGTGTAGTTCACTGTCAGCAGCACGGGGTGAACCGGGTCCGGCGCCCGTGAGAGGTGTCCGCTGACGACCACGCTCCCCGTGCCGGTGGCGCCCTCGTACGGTTGCAGCGTGAGGCTGCCCGAGAAGTTCAGGCCGTTCCAGGTGATGGGCACGTGGTTGTCGGACTTCATGCCGCCGAAGGACGGGCCGCTGTAGTTGTTCGCATCGCGGAAGGCGTCGTAGGCGTGCCCCATCTTGCCCTCGAGGAACAGGGTGACGAAGGGTATGTCGGACGGCGCGGGCTGCTCCTCGCCGTAGACCACGTTGAAGTACTTGAAATCGACGTACCGCCATCGGGGATTCCGGGGGTCGGTGCTGACGTCCCCGACTACGAGGATTCCCAGCCGGTTGTTGCCGTCTTCCAGTCGAATCGTCCCGTCAGCGGCAAGCTGCGTCTCCTCTCCGTTGAGGTAGAGGTACCAGCCGGCGGGGAAGTCCCTGGTGAGCACGAGCGGCAGGTCGCGCGTGGGGCTCACGTACCCATCCGTGAGTTCCTGATACTGTCCGGGTGAAGGCCGTGTCTTGATGCTGTAGTCAGGGAACCGGTCGTCCCCGATGGTGCCTGCCTTGAACTCGTTCCAGCGCTGGGCGATCTTGTTCCAGTCGACGGTCGCAGTCTTGGCGCAGTACTGGATGGTCTCAAAGGCTCTTCCGTTGCCGGCCGCAATCTCCGCGGCGTTTGCGCCCGAGGTGTAGGGGCTGAACTTGCCGTTGGCGTACTCGATGCGCCGTTCCGCGTTGCCTGGGAAGTTCGGGTCGGCGACCGACAGGCCCTTCGTGTCGACCCGATACACGATCATGTCGTGGCCGCTGCCGTCGGCGCTGCAGTAGATGCCGACTTCCTGCGGTTCTCCCGTGAGCTTCATGCTGTACGCGAACGCCTTGAACGTGTGTGCGTCGCTGGCGCCCCTGAGCTGGTACAAGAACTGGTTCTGGAAGCTGGACCAGTCGATGTCCTGGTTCACGGTCGAGGCGAGGCGGTACCCGTATGAATCGTCTACGTCGAGCGCCGGCGTGGCGGGCTCGTTACCATTGTTGTCGTACCGGCCCCAGAGGAAGGAATCTGAACCTTCAGGGCGTTCGCAGAAGTAGTAGAGCGCAGTCAGGCACTGACCGGCGCAGTGGCCATCCGCGGCGATGTATGAGCCGTAGTTGGTGAACTGCCAGTCGTCAGCGCCGGGCCGGAAGCCCGAGTCGATGCCCTTCTCGAGCAGGCCATCGAGCACTTCGTTCGAGATGCCGCTGACGGTGAACCAGGAGAAGTGGCGGGTGGCGACGGTGATGGAGTCGCCGTCGACTGCCCCCAGAGGCATGCCTTCGAGCGTGCCCACGGCGTCGTCGTAGAAGAATGCCATAGCGAAGGTGTCCGGAGGCACCTGGCAGGGGATACTCACGCTCATCACTTGGGCTGAGTAGCCGCCGCCGTTCTCCACCCGGATGAGCGGTGTGAGCGGGTTGAAGTACTCTCCGAAGGTGTGGGCCGTGATGGGGGTGGATGAGATGTTGAACTGGCGGGCGCTGTCGTATGCGCCGGCCGGCACCTCGATGGTGAGCCCGTCGAGCGGGTCGCCGGGCTTGCTCACGACTATCGTGCCGCCGGACAGTTCCACGACCTGCGAGGCGAGCTGAACCGTCGGTCCTGTCGAGATGTCGCCGGTCGGCGTGACAGGGCGCTCCGCGGGGGCGCCCCCGGGCGTGTCAGAAGGGATGAGGTCCTTCGCCTCGTCGACGACGTCGCTCACGACGTCACCGACGTCCTGGGCGATGTCCTCGGCCTGCTCGATGAACTCGTCAACGGAGCTGCAGCCGGGCACGGACGCGAACAGGAGCGTGCAGCAGAGCACTGCGAGAACGGGTCGTGCCGTTGTTCCAGGGAGCATGCTGACTGCCCCTCGCCGGTCGATGGGTGCCATCCCCTGAGGAGCCCGCGTGGGGACCGCGTCGCGAGGGACCAGTGGGAGATGGTGCACCGACCAGGTGGTTTTATCAATAGCCCGCGTGGTAGCAGCGGTCACCCCGGATGTCGGGGCTGGTCCAGGACCGGCCCCCCGGGAGTTGACGTGGCGTTTGCGTGGTTCGTGCCGTCCGTGTTGGTCTGTGTAAGTCGGTGCTTGTCCGTGTTCTCCCGCGGCGGGCTCACATGGCCGCCCGTCGGCTGTGGGGGTGCCCTGCAGGTGGGGTTGAGGATGGAGCTCTCGAGTCTTCAGACCGGCTAGAACGGAGCTATCACCAGGCGCAGGCCAACGAGGGCC
>CAZVCS010000183.1:0-2794 GCA_964625765.1 uncultured Dehalococcoidales bacterium
CCGAGCGCGACTCGGCCGTACGTGCCTATCCAGTCGAACTCGGCCTGCCGCAGAGTCGGCACCACGTCCGTCGCCCGTCGACCCAGCGTGGCTTTCCGCCGCAAACCGGTCAGTTCTTCGAAGGCTGCATTCACGTCGAGAAAGACGTAGTCGACCGGTTTCCCGTCGCCGTCGAGGACTACCTGGTGGCGGGCAAAGCCATCCGGCAGGTGGTCAACCAGCTTGCGGTACGCGTCTTGAGCGCGGCGCAGCGTGTTCCTCCTCGTTCACTGCGGCAAGCATCCCCTGCCGCTCGGGTTGAGCTCGCGCAGGCGGCACATCCGCGGGAGCCAACGGACCCCGGGGCGAGCCACCATTCTGAACATACCCCTCCACCGCGCAATGGTCAAGACAAGAGCGAAGACGATGAGGCGGCTCGGTCTGGCAACTTGAATAGTGCGCGCGTCCCGGCTCCCGGCCGGCAACCGCCCGTGCAGACGTTCCGCACGGAGGGAGGCGGACGGCATCAAGGCAACGACGCTTCTCTACGCCGCACGTTCATCCGGCAGGGCGATTTCAACGCGGTTACGGCCGGCGGCCTTGGCGCGGTACAGTGCGGCATCGGCCCTGGTGACGAGCGAGTCCTCATCGTCCCCTTCGCGCCACTCCGCCACGCCGAAGCTCACCGTGACCGGGACCGCGCGGCCCGAGGCATCGTGCATCGCCATCCGCTGCACGGCGAGGCGGGCCCTCTCCGCCACCATTGCCGCCCCCGTGGCATCCGTCCGGGGCAGTATGGTGAGGAACTCCTCTCCGCCGTAGCGGCCGACGAAGTCCGTCTCGCGGGCGCTTCGCTGCAGCAGTCCGGCCGTCTCAGTCAGGACGCGGTCGCCTGTCCGATGACCGTGCACGTCGTTGACGCGTTTGAAGCGGTCGATATCGGCCATGATGACGCTGAGGCCGCTCTTGTAGCGCTTCTCGTGCGTGAGCCACTCATCCAGCCTCTCGAGGATGGAGTAGCGGTTCAGCAGCCCGGTGAGGGAGTCGAAACGGGCGAGGCGTTCAAGCTCGGCACGGTCGCGTCTCTGCTGCGAAACGTCCCGGAGGATGCCCTCGTAGGCGACGATGTTGCCCCGGTCGTCCCGCCGAACCACCTGGACGCGCTGGCAGTCGAAGATGCTGCCGTCTTTCCTCTTGTACCGCACCTCGTCCCGCACGAATCCAAGCGTGTTCATGCGTCGCACGAAGTCGGCGCGCTCCGCCGGGTCGGCATAAAGCGCGGAGGCGTTGAAGCTCGTCAGGTCCTCCCTCCCGTAGCCGAAGAGGTCAAGCCACGCCTGGTTCACGTCTATGACGGTGCCGTCCGGCTTTCCGATGAATATGGCGTCGATGGAGTTCTCAAAGAGCGAGCGGAAGCGTTCCTCGCTGGCGCGCAGCGTGAGTTCCGCCGTCTTCCTGGCGGTCATGTCGACGACCCAGCCGCGGTAGCCCACAAGTCTCCCATCGGTATCCTTCAACGGTATCCCGCTGATGGCCACCCAGAGGACGCGACCGTCTCTACTCACCATCGGGGTCTCGAAGTCGGTTATGTCCGCCCCGGCTTGCATGGCCCGGAGCGCACGCTCCTTGATCTCCTCTCGTGCTTCTTGCGGCGGCATCTCGTAGAAGTACTTCCTGCCCACCAGGTCATCGGGTCGCAGTCCGAGGACCTCTTCCACGACGGGGCTGACGTAGGTGAAGAGCCCGTCGAGATCCACTTCCCAGGCGACGGCGCGGCTGTGCCTGGCAAGCTGAGCCAGCCGCTCCTCGCTCTCCCGTAAGGCCGACTCCGCGCGCTTGCGCTCGGTGATATCTCGACAGACACAGAAGATACGCTTCTGCCCCGCGAACACGGCCGCATTCGTGCTGACCTCGACGTCGTAGACGGAGCCGTCCTTGCGCCGATGCTGTGTCACGAAGAAATCGCCCGACTCGTCAACGTCGCGTATCATCTCCACGAGTCTCTCGCGCGGCGTTGGCACGTCCCAGTCCCACACGTGCAACTGCAGCACTTCCTCAGGTGAGTAGCCGAGCATCCGGGCGAACTTGAGGTTCGTCTCCACGGCTCTGCCGTCGCCGTCAAGAACGACGATGCCGTCGCGCGACTGGTCCTGCAGCAGCCGGCGCCGTGAGAGTTCCCGGTCGAGTTCGAACCTCTGTCGCCTTCTTTCGGTGATGTCGTGGAACACGACGACGAACTGGCCGGGCCGGTCGCTGAATGCGGTGACCTCATACCACCGGCCGAGAGGTTCGGCGTACTGCTCACAGCAAATGCCACCCCCGTCGAGCGCGACCCGTCCGCAGGTGCCTATCCAGTCGAAGGCGGAGCGTTCGATGCCCGGTATCGCCTCCGTGACGCGCCGCCCCAGGATCTGCTCCCTGCGAAGGCCGGTCAACGTCTCGAATGCCGGGTTGGTCTCGAGGAAGACGCCATCGACCGGCCTGCCGTCCCCGCCCACAACGACCTCGAGGCGGGCGAACCCATCCGGCAGGTGGTCCACCAGCGCGCGATAGCTGTCTTCGTCACCACGCATCGTCCGAATCCTCCGCACAGCACCCGATAAGGCGCGCGTTGTCGACGCCTCGCAGGGGCACAGTCTCTGGCAAAGGCTGTGCTACTGAACATAGTCCTATGCGACCAGCGGGTCAAGCGGCCCACGAGACATGAGGTGACCACATGCTCATTCCGGTGGATCGACGGAGCCACGAACGGAGTCTCTCGGTGTGGCGGGTGGTTCAATCGTGAAGAAATACGGTGACACCATACTTATTTCCG
>CAZVCS010000184.1:0-2778 GCA_964625765.1 uncultured Dehalococcoidales bacterium
GATGAAGTTCACTATCTGCCCGGCTTTGGCGTCGTCCACAAGGATCGTGGTCTTCGGCACAAAAGCGAAGTCGGCGGACGTCACCTTGAAACGGCCCTCGAGAGCCTTCCGCACCGCTTCGATACCGCTTGGCTCCGTGTACACCTCGACGTAGCCGCCATCAGTCTTGACGTCGACCGCCCCTGCGTCGATAGCCATGAGTGCGACTTCGTCCGCGTTCTCGGCCTCGGTCTCGACAACGATGACGCCGCGACTGTCGAACTGCCACGAGACGCATCCGGTCTCTCCCAGGCTGCCGCCATATCGAGTGAGCGTGCTGCGGATCTCCTGCACCGTCCGGTTGCGGTTGTCGCTCAGCGTCGTGATGAGCACCGCCACACCGCCCGGTCCATAGCCCTCAAGAGTGAACTCCACGAGGTTGGCGCCTTCGCCGCCCCCGGCCGCACGTTTGATTGCCCTTTCGATGTTCTCCGATGGCATGTTCGCATCGCGGGCCTTCTCAAGCACCAGCCGAAGCGCATAGTTGCTCTCAACGCTTGGTCCGCTGGCGCGAACGGCAATCATGATTTCGCGCGCGAGCTTGGTGAAGATGAGGCCCCGGCGAGCGTCACCGACGCTCTTCTGTCGCTTGATAGTGGCCCAGTGCGAGTGTCCTGACATGTTTGAACCTCAAGCTAGATTGTATCAAACTCGGGAGGAATCCCACAGGAAGAACGAACTACAGAGAAACCAATCGGCCGAGCTCGAAACCGATGTCGAGTGCGTGCAGGTTCAGCTCGCGAAAGCGAGCCGGGGACTTCTCGGCCACCGTGGAGCGCAGAGAATCGCATCCGGCTACGCCGGTGGCTGCCACCACTGCGCCCAGCATGACGATGTTCGCCCCCAGCCGGGAGCCGAGCACCGCCTCGGCCCGCTCCGAAGCCGGGATCCCGACATGGCGTTGCGCCGCGCCCTCGGCGGGAGTCACCGATTCGGGATCGTAGAAGACCAGACCCTGCGGGCTGACCGTCCATGGCAAGTAGCGGACATACGCCGTCTGTGAGAGTGCAACCAGTATGTCCGCAGCGGTGACGTACGGGAAAGCGACTGGCCCGTCGGAGAGGACCACCTCGGCGCGGCACTCACCGCCGCGCGCCTCAGAACCGTACGAGCTGGTTCCGCTGACGTGGAGCCCATCGGCGAAACATGCCTGGCCCAGGAGCGAGCCGGCCAGAACGACACCCTGCCCGCCAAGGCCGCACAGCAATATCTGACGGTCCTTACTCATCGCGAAACTCGCCCGTGACGAGCCGCACCGTACCGGGCGGCGCCTCGGCAGCAGCCTCACGCGGCACGATGAGTGACTCGATGTACGCGTACACGTCCTTCACACTGTCAAGCCGGTTCTGTCTGCCGAACTGAGTGGGACAAGGAGAGATAGCTTCGACGAACGAGAACCCCTTGACGCCTATGGCCTTCTTGATTGCCGAGACAAGCTCCGGTCCCTGCGTCACGGAATACCTGGCCGCATAGCTTGCACCCGCGGCACGCACAACAGAGCACAGGTCGAATGGACGATAGGCGTTCCCGGCGGGGGTCGTGTGCGTCACGGCTCCCACGGGCGTTGTGGCGCAGACCTGTCCGCCGGTCATGCCGTAGTTCATGTTGTTCGCGCAGATCACAGTGATGTCGATATTGCGCCGGGCTGCGTGGATGAGGTGATTCCCACCGATGTCGGCGAGGTCGCCGTCGCCACTCACGACCAGTGTCGTGAGAGCGGGATTCGCCATCTTCGCGCCCACCGCAAAGGGGATGGCTCTGCCGTGGAGACAGTGGAGCGTATCCGAGTTGATGCACGGGCTCGGAATCCACCCGCCGCAACCGATGCCGGACACGAACAACATCTGGTCGATGTCGAGGTCCAGCTCATCGACAGCGGTGAGAAGGTGGCGCAGCAGGATGCGATGCCCGCACCCCGGGCAGAACGGCAGCGTCACACCAGGACGCAGCAAACGCTTCCAGTCGCCGGTCACGACAGGAGCCTCCTCATCGATTCGACCAGCGGCCCCGGATAGATGACGGTGCCGTCCATCTGCGGATGCAGGGCAACAGGGCAGGCCGCGGCAGCAGCCACCGGGTTGACCATCTGCCCCAGGTTCATCTCCGGCACGAGGATGCCGCGCACGCGCCGTCCGAGCGCCGCGACGGCCTCCTGCGGGAACGGCCAGAGCGTACGAAGCCGAAGCAGGCCGACCCTGCATCCCTCACGCCGGAGGGTTCTCACCGCCGAGAGCGCGCTGCGGGCAGTGAACCCATAAGCTACGAAGGCATACTCCGCGTCGTCGAGGAAGTGCTCCTCGACGCGCACCATCTCCCGCGCGTGCATCATGATCTTGTTGTAGAGCCGGTTCGTCAACACCCGCTCCGTCGTGGGATCGGACGTCCGCCGGAACCCGCGCGCGTCGTGCGTCGAGGCTGTGACGAGCAGCTTCTCTCCCTCGCCGAACGACGGCATCGGAGGGACCCCGTCCGGGCTGTCGCAGCCGAATGGCGGCTGACCCGGAGCCTTGTCACGCTCGTAGAGCGCGACTTCGGCGGGGACGTCCAGCTCTTCCTGCAAGTGCATGGTGGCTGCCTCGGCCATGACAAAGACCGCCGTTCGATAGCGCTCCGCCAGGTTGAAGGCCTCAATGGTTACGTCGAACAGCTCCTGGACCGACCACGGCGACAGCGCGATGGTAGGGATGCCGCCGTGCATGCCCCACCGGGCCAGCATGACATCTCCGGCGCCGACCATCA
>CAZVCS010000185.1:0-2753 GCA_964625765.1 uncultured Dehalococcoidales bacterium
TCAGGCTGCTCGTGCGCTCAGGAAATAAAGTGACACCATACTTATTTCCCGCGCAGCTTTGAGCCTGATTGAATCCCTCTGCCCGCCTCACGAATGGTCCATACGTAGTGTGAGGACACGGTTCCCGAATTAGGTATGGTGTCACCACATTCTTGCCAAACGAGCCTCAGCCCAGATGCCTATTGCGCAGGCCCGTCCCCGTGATGCGCCTCTGAGCGCCAATGGCGAGGTTGCGATGCAGGTAGTCCTCGGTGCACTGGGGCTCGAGAGGAACGACGATCTTCTTGCCGCCCAGAAGTGCCTCGAACGACACGGCCTTCTCCGCGAAGCCCAGCATCGCCAGCGCCTGGATGGCCAGCGCGTCGCCGGAGCAATACTGCGCGCTACCAGCCTTTCCGTTCGCGACGAGGGCCAAGCCTTCGGTCTCGCCCGCATGAACACTGTCCACGAACGATGGGTCGAAAGCTGCGAGCAGACGCGCGATGTCCTCTGCGGTCCCGGTCAGTTCCTGGATGGTGCCTGCGGCGACCAGCGCGGGAAGGTCGATGGGCACCGGCCTGCGTCGCTGGCCCAGCGGGCGGTAGTGCAGCGCCTCGGTGCGCACGACCACGGACGGCACACTGACGCAAAACACACGCACGAGCCAGTCCCACACACCCAGCTCGTGCGCGGTGATGACGACGTTCGCATCAAGCAGCACGCAGCTCGGCCGCGAAGTCCTGCCGCTCGTCAAGCCCGTACTCCTGAAGCTTGTCGTTGAGGTCCGCGATGCTCACACCCAGCATTTCGGCCAGACGAGCGCGCGAAAGCTGCCCCTTCTGGTAGGCAGTGTAGGCTAGGCGGACATACCGCTCGGGAGGTTCGGCCGGTCGAGGCCACGCCGTGGGGCGAGAGGAGCGGTCGATGCGATGGAACGCCTCGTTCTTTCTCAGTCTCTCGGCAACGTCCGGTGACAAGAGGCCGAGGTTCTGGAGTCGCCACAGTAGAGCATCCGTTGACACGTCGTACTCTCGGGCCATCTCCACGATGTCCGCTTCATGCATGCTGCCGCCTTCCATGCGGCGGCCCCACGCCCGGCGGAGGGACTCCGCAGGGAGCAGGAGTGCAGCTGCAAACGCATTGGCGCGCTGCTCCGTTCGTGTGCTGGCGGTATCGGCTGCTGGAGAACCCTCCTCCGCGCACTTCCACATCAGGAGATGGAACAGCTCGTGCGCCAGGCTGAAATTGCGCCGCCACGGTACCTCGTCCGCGTTGAGGAGCACGGCTGCCCCAAGGTCTCCTCGGGAGCATGCGGCCGAGCCGTCCACGCCCAGACGGCGATGCCAGACCTTGACGCTGTAGCGGTTCTCCAGCACGCCAAGGAGTGCCAGTGCAGGACGACTGCCTAGCTCAAGCAGCTTCCGCGCACGCTCAGCCATGCGGCCCGCCTGCTCAAAGGTCACATGTTCGGAGTTGCCTGGCCAGGAGGGCAGCTCGGACTCCCCGCACCGGCCGCAGAGCCGCTCGACCATGGCGTAGCGTTCGCATGCCTGGAGGAACTCCGCTTCCAAGACTGCGCGCTTCTCCCCAGGTTCCTCGCGCCACGCCACCCTCTGACGTGTGGCAGGGTCCTCGACACGCAGCAGTGCTCCTATGTCCACGCAAAGCACCTTGGCGATGTTGACCAACTCCCAGGCCTTGACCTCGCGCTCCCCCTTCTCGATCTGTGATACAACCTGTGGCGCGGGCAGTCCTGCCTGTTCGGAGAGTTGCTGCTGCGTGAGTCCAAGAGCGGCGCGGGAAGTGCGGATGCGATTTCCCAGACGCGTCCGGAGGTCGTCCATCTCCTACCTCCTCATGATTCTGTTTATGTCTTTGACACCAGTATACGTACTTCTTTGGCAGAGATTCAATAGATTCTTGAGAGAACTGAGGCAGAAGGCTTGCAGTCCGGTGTTTCTCGCATGCAAATGCGGGGACACCGCGCTGATTTCGCGTCGGACGGTGCCCGCAACGGTGGGCGCCGGGCGACCCGACGGCGGGCGGACGCAGAGGTCCGCCCCTACGGGAGAAGGCGCGGGTGCCCGGAGGTGGCAGATGTAGGCGCAGGAGAACCCGACGGCGGGCGGGCGCGGGAGCCTGCGCCTACAGCGGAAGGCAGAAGCGCAGCTACGTTCAGGCGGTGCCGTCTGTTGCGCTCACGCCAGCGCGGCGTCCAGGAAGTCGACGACCTTCTCTTCCCAGAGGATGGGGGCGACGGTCAGGCCCTCGGTGTGGCCGGCGCCGGGAACAGTCCAGACGGTCACGTTATCCGGCGAATACTCCCTGATGTACTCCGCGGCGTGGCCTTCGTCGGCCACATCGCCGGCGGTGATGAGCAGCACGGGTTTCGGTGAAGCGTCGCGGGCGCTCGCCGCAAGCGTCGCCGGAGGAGAGGCGGGCGTCAGCAGGTCGGCCATTCCGTACTGGATGCGCTCAAGCACGAGTTGCACCCGGCCGCGCCAGCCGTAGACGTCTGCGAACCACGCCTTGTCGGCGGCGGTCCGGGCGGTCGCCCCTTCCGCCACCACGACGGCGATGCGCGGCTCGGCCGCGGCAGCGCCGATGGCCTCCTCCCCACCCATCGAAAGTCCGAGCACCGCGATGCGGTCCGAATCTACATCCGGTTGCCCCAGCAGGAACGTCACCGCCGCCGCGATGTCGAGGTCGCCGTACCAGCCGAACTCCATGCCCCTGCCGCCGCTCATGCCGTGCCCCCGGGCATCGGTCACGAG
>CAZVCS010000186.1:0-2601 GCA_964625765.1 uncultured Dehalococcoidales bacterium
CGCTCCCGCACCCGTGTTGGCGGCAACCGGTATGTTCAGACAGTCTATGACGACGTCCTCGCGCTTGAGACCCATCGCTTCGGCGCGTTCGACGATGTGGTGGGCGAGCTGAATGCGTCTCGCGGCGTCGGCGGGGATGCCCTTCTCGTCCATGGTAAGGCCGATGACCGCGGCATGATGCTCCTTGACGACCGCCAGCACGTCCTGCAGAGACGCTTCCTCGGCCTTGACCGAGTTGACCAGCGCGCGGCCTTTGTAGACCTTCAGCGCGGCTTCAAGCGCCCGCGGGTTGCCGCTGTCGATGCACAGCGGCGCATCGGTGACTTCCATGACGGCCTGCACCGCCTGCGGCAGCAGGGTGACTTCATCGACGCCGGTTGCGCCCACGTTGACGTCGAGGATGTCGGCCCCGGCTTCGACCTGCTGCGCCGCTTCCTGGCGCACGAGGTCCAGCTTGCCGGCGAGCAGCTCCTCCTGGAGCTTCTTCTTGCCCGTCGGGTTGATGCGCTCGCCGATGAGAATGGTGGGGCCGGTGTCGCTGATGATGACCTCGCGGGTGCTGCTCGAAACTCTCGTCTGCATGACGCTATCCTCCGGTTACTTCCACTGACCCAGATATGTGTGTCGCACGAATCGCTGCATGAATCCGTCGGTGGCCGCCAGCTCGAGGTAGCCGATGCGGCGCGCGAGCGCCCGGGCGCCCCGGCGAGCGGACGTGCTCGCCAGCACCAGCTTCGCTCCGGCCCCGGCCGCGTTGCCTACCTGCCGGAATCGGGAAAGGGGCAGAGGCGGGAGCATGCCGATGCTCACCGCGCTGTCGACGTCGATGTACGTTCCGAATGCCCCCGCGATGATGACCGACTCGATGTCCCCAGGGGCGAGCCTGGCGTTCTGGAGCAGCGTGTCGATGCCGGTTGCGATGGCCGCCTTGGCGAGTTGAAGTTGCCGGATGTCGCCCTGTGTGACGGCCAGGGCGGCGGCCCCATCCCGCTTCTCCTCCGGAACGAGCACGAACTCCCTGCCGTTCCCGCTGCCCCTGACGCGGTGACTCGCGCTGCTGAGCCTGCCCGTCGCATCCGCGACCCCCGTGCGGACCACCTCAGCCAGCGCATCGAGGATGCCCGAGCCACAGATGCCCACCGGTGCGACGTCGTCGATGACCTGCAGTTGGACGTCGCTGTCGGTCAGCGCCACGTGCTCGATGGCTCCCGGCGCTGCGCGCATCCCATCTCGTATGTGGCCGCCCTCGAAGGCGGGACCTGAGGCACAGGACACGCTCGTGAGCGCGCCGTTCGCGGCGAGGCAGACCTCGGTGTTCGTCCCGATATCGATGGCCAGCACCGGGCTTCCGTCCCGCTCGATGCCGGTGGCGGTGAGCATGGCGACGTGGTCGCCTCCCACGAAGCCGGCGACGTTCGGCGGGAAGTGCACGTATGCGCCCGCTGCCACCAGCAGTCCCAGCTCGCGGGCCTTGATATCGATGGCGTCGCTCAGCGCCGGAACGTAGGGGGCGCGGGAGAGGGACTCGACGGGAAGCTGAAGCAGCAGGTGATGCATCGCGGTGTTGCCCGCGATGACGCACTCGAGAATCCGCTGGGGGTCGACGTGCGCTTCTGCGGTGAGTTCCGAGACGAGCCCGTTGATCCCGTCGATGACCGCGTGCGAGAGCTCCGCGAGCCCGCCCTCGTGCGTGAGCGCGTATGAGAGACGCGTGACGACGTCCTCGCCGAAGCGTATCTGTGGGTTCATGGCGCCGCGCGCCGCCAGGGTTGCGCCGGTCGCCAGGTCCACCAGGTAGGCCGCTACCTTGGTGGTGCCCACGTCCACGGCCAGGCCGAGCGTGGGCGATGGCCATGGACCGACAGCGATGAGTTCGCGGTCCCGGAGCGACGCCTCGACGGTCCAGTCGCTTGCTCTGATGAGGGAAGATGTCGACCGGACTGCAAACAGGTCGACGCTGAGACACGCGCCCTCTGAAGTCGCGTTCAGTGCGGCCGCCACGCGGTCGGCATCGCCGGCCACATCGTGCATCGATGGTGGAGATACTGTGACCCGTCGACCCGTCACGGGTGGGTCGGCTGCGGCCGTCACCTGCAAGCCTTCGACCTGCGTACGCTGTGTGGCCGTGAGCGAATCGGGCGGCACGTGGAGCACGCAGTCAGTGGCGGGGACGGCCTGGCAGGCAAGCCTCAGTCCGTCCGCCAGCTCAGCCTGAGAGAGGAGCGAGAGTTCGACCGACGTGGGTGGGGTCAGCGTGCCCTCGGCCAGCCGGACGCGGCAGCGGCCGCATGTCCCGTGGCCGCCGCAGATGGCCGAGAGTCCCACGCCGAGGCGGTGGGCGCACTCGAGCAGCGTGAGGCCCGGCGGCAGACGACCTCGCCGCCCCACGGGCTCGAACTCGACGTGGACATGCCCTCCGGCAGTCCCGGCGTCCTCACGTGCGTTGAGCTGCGGCATGTCGTTCTCTCTGCAGGCTCCCGCGAGCAGCGTCGGGCGATTATAACCCAAACGCGCCGTGCGGCGCGCTTGGTCCTCTCGACGTGGCGGCGTTGCGTCACGACTGCTGCGCGATGCTCGAGCCGATGATGAGCCGCTGCACCT
>CAZVCS010000187.1:0-2578 GCA_964625765.1 uncultured Dehalococcoidales bacterium
GCTCGACGAGGTACGGAGGACCGTTAAGGAGCGGCTGTCACAGGTCGGCCAGAACGGATGACGTCGCCGGACTGCACGGGGCGGGGAGCTACAGCACCTTGGAGAGGAAGGCCTTCGTCCGCTCTTTCTCGGGATTCGAGAAGAGCTTGTCCGGGGGAGCCTCTTCGACTATCTGCCCTTCGTCCATGAAGATGCAGCGGCTGGCCGCGGCGCGGGCGAAACCCATCTCGTGCGAGACGACCACCATGGTCATGCCTTCGCGGGCCAGCGCCAGCATCACGTCCAGCACCTCTTTGATCATCTCCGGGTCCAGCGCGCTCGTGGGCTCGTCGAAGAGCATTATCTTCGGGTTCATAGCCAGCGCCCGGGCGATGGCGACGCGTTGCTGTTGTCCGCCTGATAGCTGATGCGGATAGCAGTCCGCCTTGTCGGAGATACCCACCTTCTCCAGCAACGCCATGCCGGTTGTTCTCGCCTCAGCCAGGGGCCGCCTGCGGACCACTCGCTGCGCCAGAGTCAGGTTCTCCATGACGGTCAGGTGCCCGAAGAGGTTGAACGACTGGAACACCATGCCGACCTCACGGCGCACGGCGTTGATGTCGTTCGCGGCCTTGAGGCGGATGCCGTCAACGATGACGGTGCCGGAGTCGTTTTCCTCCAGGTGGTTGATGCACCGCAGCAGCGTGGACTTGCCGGAGCCCGAAGGGCCGAGAATCACGACTACCTCGCCGGGCTGAACGTCGAGACTGATGCCCCGTAGCGCATGCACGCGCCCAAAGTGCTTGTGAACGTCCTTCATCCGGATGATGGGTTTGGCCATCAGACGCCCCCCGGCGACCTGCGCTTCTCCAGCCGGGTGAGGACTCTCGCGGAGAAGAGGGTCATGACCAGATACAGCAGGGCAATCAGCATCCAGACCTCGATGGGGTTGAAGTGCACCGCCATGAACTCGCGGCCGCGCCGGGTGAGGTCCGCCACCGCGACCACGCTGACCAGCGAGGTGTCCTTCAACAGCATGATGAACTCGTTGCCCACCGGCGGCAGGACGACGCGCATCGCCTGCGGCAGCACCACATGGCGCATCGCCTGGAGGTAGTTCATGCCGAGGCTGCGCGCCGCCTCCATCTGGCCCTTGTGGATGCTCTGGATGCCGGCGCGGAAGATCTCCGTCATGTAGGCGCCGTAGCAGATGACCAGGCCGATGACAGCCAGAACGATGGCATTTGCCCGATACTGGGCCATGGACTCGATATCAAGAGCGACGCCGATGGCCTGGATGACCACGGGAGCAGCGAAGTACCACCACATGAGTTGCACGAGGAGCGGAATGCCGCGGATGACCTCGACGTAGAGCGAGCTGATGAAGTAGACGATGCGGTTCTTCGAGATTCTTCCCAGGCCGCCAAGCAGGCCGAGAATGATGATGAAGACGAACGACACGAGTGTGAGGACGATGGTGACGAGGAGGCCGTCGCGAACGAATATGAGGATGTCAAGGTACGGGTCGGAGCGCAGCACAATGAGCAGGATGATGATGCCGGCAACGGCTGCGACGAGCCACCACCACGGGTCCAGCCGGTACCCGAGGGCGGCCCCGTCCACCCGGTTCAGCTGTGCGCTGGCCCGGGCGGCCTGCTCGTCCGGCGTGTGAGGCCGGGCGGAGGACCCGCCCGGCTTCCTCGACTGGCCTAACGGTGACAAGGTCTACCTACTCGAGCCACTTCTTGGATAGTTCGTCGAACTTCTTCTCAGCCTTGAGGGCAGCGATGGCAGCGTTCAGCTTGGGCAGCAGGTCGGCATTCCGCTTGGCAACAGCGATTCCGTAGAACTCATCGGTGAACACGCCGCCGACCGTCTTGATCTTGCCGGCGTTCTCGCCGACATAGCCGAGAGCTACCGGGTTGTCGCAGACGACGGCAGCGATCTGGCCGTTCATGAGGTCCTGGAAAGCGAAACCGATGTCGTCGTAGGTCTTGAGCGTGGCCGCTGGCCGCTTCTCAACCTCGAACGCACCCGTCGTGCCTATCTGCGCACCTACCACTCCGGCGAGATTGTCCGGGCCCGTGATGGTCTTCTCGTCGATGCGGACGGTGACGATCTGCCCGGCCGCGAAGTACGGATCCGAGAAGAGCATGTCCTTCTTGCGGTCCTCAGTGATGGTGATGGACGAGATAGCCATGTCGTAGGTCCCCTGGGCCATACCGGCGAGCAGGGGGTCCCAGGCAACGTTGACGAACTCGATATCGAGGTCGGCCTTCTCAGCGATTGCCGTCATGGCGTCGATATCGAAGCCCTCGATTGCCTTGGTGTCGGTGTTGACGTACTCGAACGGAGGCCAGGTGGCATCGGTCGCGACTTGCAGTTTCCCGCTCTGCTTGCTGCATCCGGCAGGCATGAGGCCGATAAGCAGCACGGCGACGAGCAGGAGCCAGGTCATCCTTCTCATTCACGTCCCCCTTTGTGTTTGCGCATCCCGACGGTCCGCTGCGGCGCCGGTAGTTCGACGGAAGCGCCGGTGAGTCAGTCCAGTCGGGCGGCAGTTGGCGGGCACAACTCTAACCGTGCGCGGTCGGTCCCG
>CAZVCS010000188.1:0-2567 GCA_964625765.1 uncultured Dehalococcoidales bacterium
GGGCTGCCGCTTTTCGCCGCCGCCCAGAAGCTGCAGGAAGAGTTGCTCGCCGGAAGGCTGGACCTCGTGCGCCAGGAGGCGGCACAGCAGGTGGAGGCCGGAGCAGATATCCTCGACGTCAACGTGGGCGCCACCGGCGTCGACGAGGCGACCTTGCTCCCGCAGGCGGTCCTCGCCGTCATGGAGGTTGTGGACGTCCCGCTGTGCATCGACAGCGGCAATCCGCGGGCGCTCGAAGCGGCGCTCAAGGTCTACAAGGGCCGCGCGCTGGTCAACTCGGTCAAGGCCGAGGAGTCTTCCCTGCAGGATGTCCTCGGGCTCGTCAAGAAGCACAACGCCGCGGTTATCGGCCTGACCATGGACGAGAAAGGCATCCCCGCCGACGCCGCGAGGCGCATCCAGCTCGCACACCGCATCGTCGAGCGCGCCGAAGCCATGGGCCTGAGGCGCGAGGACATCGTCATCGACTGCCTCAACATACCGGTCGCCGCCAATACAGGCGCCGGAGCGACCCTGGTCGAGGCCATCGCCGCGGTGCGGCGCGAGCTCGGCGTCAACATGACGCTCGGGGCCAGCAACGTGTCCTTCGGGCTGCCCGAGCGGCCGCTGCTCAACGGCGTGTTCCTCAGCATCGTCATCCAGCTCGGCGTCAACTGCCCGGTCGTCGATGCGGCCAAGGTGCGGCAGTACGCGCTGGCGGCCGATGCGCTGCTCGGCCGGGACCAGTACATGCGGCGCTTCATCCAGGACTTTCGGCGACGGCAGAAGCTCGCCCAGTCGCAGTGACGCGGCTACGCTGCCCCGTCCCCGGTGCCAGCTCGCGTGCCGTGGAGCAGCCAGTACACGACGCCGACGAAAACCGCCCCGCCCACAATGTTGCCCAGCGTCACAGGCAGTAGATTCCCGATGAAGAAGCCGGCCCACGTCACGTCGGCGCCGTAGAAGATGCCGGCCGGGATGAAGAACATGTTCGCGACGCTGTGCTCGAAGCCGATGGCCACAAAGGCCATGATGGGGAACCAGACGCCCGCTATCTTGCCGGACACATCGTCCGACGATACCGCAAGCCAGACGGCAAGACAGACGAGCCAGTTGCAGCCAACTCCCTTCAGCAGCAGGGGCAGAAAAGCCTGAGAGGTCTTGGCCTCGGCGATGCCGACGATGCTCGAGAGCCACGGGTCCTTGAGCAGCAGCCCGGTGAGAAACGTCAGGAAGTACGCCACGAAGAGCGAGCCGGCGAGGTTGCCCAGGTAGGAGAGCACCCAGTTGCGCCCGACGGAACGCCAGGAGATGCGCCCCGCGAGTACGGCAGGGATGCAGGTGGCCGTGTTGCCGGTGAACAGCTCGGCGCCGGCGATGACGACCAGCATGAGGCCGACCGGAAACACCGCTCCGAAGACGAACTTCTGCAGGCCCGGGTTGGCGGCGGCAAGCCCGGGGGCGCCTCCGCCCACGATGACGGCCAGCAGCCCGCCGAAGGCGATGTAGGCGCCCGCAAGGAAGCCGAGCAGCAGCAGACGTGGAGTGTCGAGCGTTGCCTTGGCGCAGCCGATGGCGTCGACGGCGCAGACCGTGTCGCGGGGCGACTTGAATGCCATGTTGCCAACCCCCTTCGTGAGTGCCGCAGGGGAGGATGCAGCGCCGATACGAAGGGCAAGTCTACGCAAGGCCCGCGCAGCGCGTCAAGGCGGCCTTGCGCTTCACATCGTGGAATTGATTGCGAGCCGCAGACAAGGTTACAATCGCGTTTGGCCGCCCGATGCAGCCAGGCGCCCACGTGTGCGCGAGCTGCGTCCTGCCAATCCGAACGACCGGTTCAGGAGGTAAGGTTCCATGTCGAAGAGAGTCACCAAAGAGGAACTGCTCGCCAAGGCCAACAAGCCCGCAGAAGACGCCATGAAGCTGCACGCGTTCTACCGCGGCAAGATGCAGACGGTTCCGCGATGCCAGATCCGCAGCTACGCCGACTTCGCCAGCTACTACAGCCCGGGCGTGGCCGCGCCGTGCCGGGCCATCCAGGCCGATGAGTCGCGGGTCAACGAGTTCACTGGCAGGTGGAACACCATCGCGGTGGTGACCGACGGCACGCGCGTGCTCGGCCTCGGCGACATCGGCCCGAAGGCAGGCTACCCGGTGATGGAAGGCAAGTGCATGCTCTTCAAGCACCTCGGCGGCGTCGACGCGGTGCCCATCTGCCTCGGCACCAAGGACCCGGACGAGATTATCAAGGCGGTGAAGTGGCTCCAGCCCTCCTTCGCGGCCATCAACCTCGAAGACATCTCCAGCCCCAAGTGCTTCCGCATCCTCGACCAGCTCCGCGCCGAGGCAGAGATACCCATCTTCCACGACGACCAGCAGGGAACAGCCACGGTCATTCTCTCCGGGCTCATCAACGCGCTGAGGATAGTCGGCAAGAAGCCCTCGCAAGCACGGGTGGTCCTGAACGGCGCCGGCGCGGCGAACGTCGCCTGCGCCCGGCTCATGTTCGCCATGGGCATCAACCCGAAGACGTCGGTGGTCGTCGACAGCAAGGGCATCCTGCACCCGGGCCGGAAGGACATCGAGGC
>CAZVCS010000189.1:0-2529 GCA_964625765.1 uncultured Dehalococcoidales bacterium
CCGCACGAACCGGGGAATGGTGTCCAGTCATTGCCGGATCCCCGGGCTCAAGCACGGCGATGCCACCCCGCCCCGCCGGGTCGGTGCGGAGACCGACCCCTACATTACCCGGCACACCCCCACCCCCGGGCAGGGGCAGGGACGGTCGGTCTTGTAGGGGCGGACCTCTGCGTCCGCCCGTGGGAGGGGACGTGGTCCGTCTGCAGGGGCGACGCATGCGTCGCCCGCCACCGCAAATCCGGGGACACCATGCACCGCAACCCATCCGCACGAACCGGGGAATGGTGTCCAGTCATTGCCGGATCCCCGGGCTCTGGCGCATTCCCCCCGCCCCGCCGGGTCGGTGCGGGGACCGACCCTTGCACTACCCGGCACATCCCCGCCCGGCGGGATTCACGATGCTGTCGCCCTCTCTGTTGACAGACTGCTTTGTCCGACGTAGCATTTGTTTCGATAGTTAGCCAAACAGCGAAGTATTCATTCGCCATGGAAGATGCGCTCTCTACCGCCAGGGCACTGGCCGACTCGAACCGGCTCCGTGTTGTCGCCGTCCTGATGGAGCACGACGAGCTGTGCGCCTGCCAGGTCTGCGCGCTGCTCGGCCTCGCCGCCGCCACCGTCTCGCGCCACATGGCCATCTTGAACGATGCCAGCCTGGTCACATGCCGGAAGGCCGGCCGCTGGGTCTACTACCGGCTGTCCGGCGCCATCAGCCCTTCTCTGAGGCAGTGGCTCGAGCAGGCACTCTCCGGTTCGGAGGGCGCGAGGCTCGACCGCGAGACTGTGCGGCGGATAGTGGCGTGCGACCCTCGTACGCTGTGCAGATGCCCCAGCGACGACGGACGGACGGGGTGGCTGGTGGCAGACAGGCCATCCGGCTCAATCGATGGAAGGAAGGAGAACGATAGATGACGCCGAAGGATGCCGATACCATTCGCGATGAGGTCCGCAGCCGCTACGGAGGCATCGCGCGGCAGAAAGGCTCCTGTTGTTGCGGCGATGCCGCCAACTCGTGCGACCCGTCCTACACCGCTGATGCCCTCGGGTACGACAAAGATGACATGAAGAGTGTACCGGGAGGCGCTGACATGGGCCTCGGCTGCGGCAACCCGCACGCCATCGCCGGCCTCAAGCCGGGCGAAACGGTGCTCGACCTCGGCAGTGGGGGAGGGCTCGACTGCTTCCTCGCTTCGAAGCGAGTGGGGCCGGAGGGCCGCGTCATCGGCGTGGACATGACGCCGGACATGGTGAGCAAGGCGAGGCGCGGCGCGAAGGACGGCGGCTATACCAATGTCGACTTCCGCCTCGGCGAGATCGAGCACCTGCCGGTGGCCGACGGCGACGTGGACGTCATCCTCTCCAACTGCGTCATCAACCTCTCGCCGGACAAGGAGTCGGTCTTCCACGAGGCGTTCCGTGTGCTCCGGCCCGGCGGCCGCCTGGCCATTTCCGACATCGTGGCTCTCAAGCCTCTCCCTGCCGCCGTGAGCGGCAACACGGAGGCGCGGTGCAGTTGCGTTGGCGGCGCGGCTCTCGTTGCCGAGGTCGAGCGCATGCTGCGCGATGCCGGGTTCAGCGATGTGCGCGTTGACGTGAAGCCGGAGTCCGCGGAATACATTCGCACGTGGTTTCCCGGCAGCGGCTACGAGGACCTCGTTGCCTCGGCGCTCATCAGCGCGGTGAGACCTGAGGGCGCTCAGAGCGCCCGGCGCACGGCGACGAGCCACTGGGCGGAAGCGCAAACCGGAGACTCCGACTTCCAGTGCTGCCGCGGCTGACACCCCGCCGCGCCCGGCACGGGCCCCCGAAGAGGCGCGCGCGCATCACCATGCCGGCCGCCACGGCCCTGGACGGCGGTACCGGGCTACTCTCCGTCGTCAGGCTGAAAACGTTTGTTGATGTTGCCGAGCACGAGCGGGGGAAGCAGCAGCGACAGCATTGACACTGACAACAGGATCCACCAGCTAAGGGCCTGGAAGATGTCCTGTGGACTCACAAACGTGTAGAACAGGTAGGCAACGAACAGTACCCGTCTGACGACCTCAAGACTCACTGCATCGGCTTGATTCCTGGCGGCAACGATTCTCTCATCGTACTCCGCCACCGGAACGGCGCCGCCCCTCTTCAGGGCGCGTATCTTGACCAGCGAGGCGAAGGCCATGGCAAACAGGACTATCGATATCGCCTCCATGGCCTTGTGGTAGCCATGCGGATTGAACAGCAGCCCGACGCCAAGGATGGCGATGCCAAGTACGAGACTGACTACTGCGAACATCCGTTCTCTCTTCAAGAGAGCTTCCATGTCCATCACGCATTCCTCCTGTCCATTGCCCTCATTCCTCCCAGAACAGCTCATCGAGGGTCTTGTTCAGCGTCTTGCAGATCGCGACGCACAGCCTGAGGGTCGGGTTGTAGTCGCCCGATTCTATGAGACCGATGGTCTGGCGCGTGACGCCCGCAGCCGAGGCCAACTGCTCCTGCGAAAGACCTGCGGCAACTCGGGCGAGCTTCATCTTCGTGTTCTTCATC
>CAZVCS010000190.1:0-2523 GCA_964625765.1 uncultured Dehalococcoidales bacterium
CTCGGCGTTCGCTGAGTCCTCTTTGCCTGTGCCGGTGAATCCGGTTATGTTGAGAATGACGACGGCGACGATGATGGCAAGAACGCCTACGACCACCAGGATCTCGACGAGCGTGAAGCCGAGTTCAGCCGGGCCGAAGCGATGGACGCCACCGCGTGGTTCCGCACGATGCGGCAGTCTGTGGGATGCGGCGCACCACCGCCGCGACGGACGCCCACCTCGCCCTTCGTTTTCCCACCGTTGCAGACACATGCCGCTGTGCTCTGATTCCTCCTATGACGGCTCACCCGGGAAGTACTGGCAGGTGGCGTCCGGAATGACCGCCACCTTGGCCGAGCGGCCGTAGGTTCGCTCAAGCATGGCGCGCACCTCGGCCCACTCTCTGGCCCAGTTCACACGGTCGTACGGGGCGATGTAGTCCATCCCGGTCCGGTCGGGGTATGGCGCCAGGATGGTGAGCCGGGATGTGTGCCTCGGCAGCCCGGTCTTCGGCGACCAAGTCCTTCCGCCGAGGTTCTCTCCCCAGCTCCGGCTGACGTAGTGCGGCCACTGCCCCTCCGGCGTCACCACGATGAGCACCATGTCGCCGCCGGCTGACTTGAGCAGCGGCCCGGCGACCCGCGGCGCCGGCGGGATGCCGTTCGCCTTGAAGTAGCAGTTCGCGATGACGATGTCGCAATCGCCCACATACTCTGTCGCGTAGTGTTGCTTCGCCGCGGCGACCCCCTGCAGGTGCTCCTCGACCACGTCGCCCACGAAGAGCGAGGTAACCTCGCGCTTCAGATTCAGCAGCGCGTCTATCTTCACGTCGAGCCCGGCCATGCGCGCCGCCTCGTCCATGTCCGCCTTCACCACATTCCCTTCGTACTTGCCGATGTCCGTCCTGCCCGGCCCGCCGTACTTGTTATGGTTGACGCCGATGGTCTCGATGGAGGCGACGCCCGGCAGCACTATCTTGGGTCCGCCGCTGAATCCGGTGATGAGGTGCGGCATGATGGAGCCGATGCCTATCTTGAGGTCGCAGCGCATCACCTCGGTGTTGATGGCCACGGGCGTGCCGCGGCTGGTCGTACCGAGCGGCGTGCACAGCTCGTACGGGTTGTGGTTGTAGACCAGGAAACGGCCCATCACGTCGTCGCCGAGCTTCTTGCGCAGCGAGACGCCGTCCATGGCGCCGTGGGCGCCGAGCGCCGCCACGAAGCGGATGTCGCTATCGGCGATGCCCGCGCGGGACAGCTCCTCGAGCACGTACGGCAGGATGGTCGCCACCGGCGTCGGCCGGCATGCATCGTCGAACAGGATGGCCACCCGCTTCCTGCCCCTGGCCAGCTCGCGTATCGTGCGGGTGCCGAGGGGCTGCGCGAAGGCCTGGCGGAAGCCCTCAGCTTCGAGGCCGGGCGCATCGGCGCCCTGCGACCGGCACACGGTCACGTTCCAGGTGGGCGGAAGGTCTATCTCGAGCGTGGAGTCGCCGTACCAGGCAAGCTGCGGGAGCCGCACAACGGCCGATTCACTCATGAGAGCAGTACCTCCTTCTCGCGCCGGCCGGAAGGGCCGGCGGGGGAGCGCGCCACAGTCGCAGCAAGCATTATGTGACTGATTGCGCGCGGGCGCAAGACGTTCGGGGCTGGAAGAGGAAGAACCGGGCCGGGGACCCGTTCGTGGTGTCCTTCCGGCCGGCTCTGAAATACGCCTGCGTGGGAGTTCCTGCGACCCTCTAGCGCTTCGGGGGCTTCAGGACGACCTCGGCGACGAGTTGACCCATCTCCTTCGTCCCAACCGGAACCACACCCTTGCCCGCGATGTCCGCGGTGCGATAGCCCCTGCCGAGCACCGTCTCGACGGCGTCTTCGACGATCTGCGCCTCCTTTGCCAGCCCCAGCGAGTAGCGCAGCAGCAGCGCGGCGCTCAGGATGGTAGCCAGCGGGTTGGCGATGTCCATGCCGGCGATGGTCGGCGCCGTGCCGTGGATGGGCTCGTACAGACCGAAGACGCGACCCTTCGGCGCGCCGGAGATGCTTGCGGAGGGAATCATGCCGAGGCCGCCACCCAGCACCGAGGCCTCATCCGAGAGGATGTCGCCGAACGTGTTGTCCATCACGAGCACATCGAAGCCTCGCGGGTTTCGGATGAGCTCCATGGAGCAGGCGTCGACGAAGAGGTGCTGGAGCTCGACGTCCGGGTAGTCCGCCGAGACCTCGATGGCGACCCTGCGCCAGAGGCTGGACGTCTGAAGGACGTTGCTCTTGTCCACCGATGTCAGCTTCTTCTTGCGGGCTCTCGCCAACTCGAAGCCGGCACGAACGACGCGCGCTATCTCCTGCTCGGTGTAGGCCATCGTGTCGATGGCCCGCCGTCCCTCCGGCTCGGTCCACTGCTTCCGCGGCTCAGCGAAGTAGAGCCCGCCGATGAGTTCGCGGAGGATGATGAGGTCGACCCCTTCGATGGTCTCCGGCTTCAGTGGCGTGGTGTTGAGCAGAGCCTTGAAGGCCTTGACCGGGCGCAGGTTCGCGTAGAGTTGAA
>CAZVCS010000191.1:0-2503 GCA_964625765.1 uncultured Dehalococcoidales bacterium
GCGGCTCGCCTTGTCTCTTCAGCCCGGGCGGAGGCTTCTTCGCCTGCCGCCTTCATGGAGGCTTCGGCTGCCTGCGTGGCTCGCCTGGCCGCTTCTTCGGCCCTGAGTCCCGCCTCCTCAGCGGCCTTTCGCGCCTCGTCTCCGGCGGCCTTGATAGATGCCTCGGCGGCTTCCATCGCCCTTCTTGCTGCTTCCTCAGCGCGTAGACCAGCCTCGTCAGCAGCCTTCCTGGCCTCGGCGACCCTCGCTGCGGCCTCCTCACCGAATGCCTTCATCGATGCCTCGGCTGCTTCCCGGGCTGACTGTGAAGCCCGTGAGGCTGCCCTGGCTGCTTCCTCGGCCTGCCTCGCCAGTGCCTCTGCCTTGCTGATGAGCTCATGCAGGATGCGGGCAGCAGCCTCCATGGCTGCGTCGCCGGCGACGTCGGCTGCCTCGGCCTTCTTGTGAGTGACGTCGGCTATCTTCAGACCGGCAGCGGCTGCCTCCTTGGCATCCCGGCCGGCCTCATCAGCCCTGTCGGCAACCACACCGGAGACAGTGGAGGCCGCCCCGATGGCTTCATCGCCGGCGATATCGGCCAGCTCGGCCTTCCGTCTGACGTCTTCGGACGCCTCATAGGCGGCTGCCGCGGCGCTCTTGGCCTTTCTTCCAGCGTCCTCCGACTGCCGGGCAGCCTCTGCGGTTGGCGCCGCGGTGGCCCTGTCTACAGCGGACTTCGCCAGCTTCGTGGTCTCTTCCGCATGCTTGCCGGCGGTCTTCGCCACCTCGGCGGATTGCTCGACGGCGCCCTGGGCCAGTCTGGCGGCTTCCTCGGCCCTGGCTGCGGCCTCCTCGGCTGCCCTGACGGCGGCTGCGGCTGCTTCTCGTGCAGCGGCCTCAACCTCGCCTGCTCTGGCGGTAGCTTCTTCAGCGGCGTACTTCGCCCCTCTGGCGGTCTCCTCGGCTTTCGAAGCCGCCGCCTCAGCACGCGAGGCGGCCTCCTCAGCGGCGCGGGATGCCGCGTCCGCCGCCTCTCTCGCGGCGACACTGGCTTCTTCGGCTCTTCGCGCCGCCTCAGTTGCCAGCTTCTCCAGCTCTCTCAGAGCGTTCTGAGCGCCCTCCCGGGCAGCGGCGCTTGCTCCCTCCGCCCTGTCGGCAGCCTCTCCGGCGGCAACTCTGAAAGCTTCCACCGCCTCCCTGGCAGCCCTGTCCGCCGCCTGGGCTTCTCTGGCTGCCGCCTCGGCGGCCTTGGTTGCGCCCATGGCCGTCTGTTCAGCCCTGGCGGCCGCCTCAGCGGCGGCGCGGGTGGCGTTCTCAGCAGCGGTCTCGCCGGCCCTTCGAGCCTCTTCGCTCCTTGCGGCGGCCTCGTCGGAAGCCGACGTCGCCAGGCGGGCGGCCTCACGGGCGGCCGCGGCGGCCTCTTCGGCCCTGCGGGCTGCCGCGGCGGCCGCTCTGATATTGTCGTCCATCTCCTCCAGGATCTGAGGCAGCGGCTTTCTCATGATCGAGGGCGTTTCCTCCGGCTCCGGTATCGGCCGGCTGATGACTCCCTCCTGCGGCGGGACGGCTCTGCCTCCCGAAGGCGGCTCAGGCATCGCTGACCCCAGGCGACTGATGACTCTATGTGGCATCTCTCCTCCTCCTCGGTACATCCCCGTCATCCGGCATCCTGGTGAGACAGCCATCGTGGGCGCAGGCGTAGTTGTAGCTGAGTGTGATGTTGAGTGAGGTGTTGAGCGTGGTGGCTAGTGGCCGAGGTGCCTGTGCGGATGAATACCGTGACGAAACAGCAGGTTCCTGTGCCTGCTTGTCAAAGGCTAGCATGGTCGTCAGCGACCATCAAACCCGACCAACGAATGAGCCCACCGGAAAGTGCGGTCTGTTCAGCGAATTCGCGGGTTTGCTCCGTCCTTCCAGCCCGGCCAGTGCGCGCGGACATGAAGAGCGGTGTCGCGGAGCGGCAGGTTGTCCTGAGCGGGATGTGGCCTTGCCGGACGCGAGAAGGTGAATCGACACTACCGGCAGCCGGACGAAGATGAGGGAGACGGAGTCCGTCTCCCTCATCCGGCATTACTTCACCGTCACGGTCAGCTCGAACGACCAGACGCCCTTCTCGCCTCCCTCCCAGGGCCGGCTGTAGTCGAGCGAGACTGTCGTGGCGCCCTTCTTGAGGGCCTCGAACGTCCAGACTTGCGCGCCTGGAGCTCCGACCATGCCCTGAGCCTGGGCCGGCTGCGTCTGCGAGTCCGTCTGCTGCAGCACCGTGGGGTCTGCTATCTGCGCGGCCTCGCCCCAGCTGAACCCGGTCGTCGGGTTCGAGCCGAGCGTCAGCGTGAGCGTGCCACCCTCGGCGACGACGACCTCCCGGGTGACGTTCTTCGCCTGCTCGAACTCATCGATGGCTACCTCGATGCTCGCCTCCCGGGCCGGCGTATCTCCGGACACCGGCGAACATCCCGCCACCACGGGAAGTACCAGTGCCGTCAGCGCTGCGGCTATCAGCTTCGTCTTCATTTCAGTCTAC